>DATFFO010000337.1:0-4892 GCA_035250025.1 Acidimicrobiia bacterium | reverse complement strand
ACGTCGGGTGCGCCGCCTACGAGTTGCCGCTGCGCCTGGCGGACCGGGAGATCCTCGGGCAGGCGACGGAGGAGGCCGCCAACAGCCTGGTGCAATCAGGACACCTCCGGCCCCGTGACGACGCCCTCTACTGGGCACAACGGACCCGCCCCGCGCCGCAGATCGACCTGCGCTCGTCCGGGGGCCGGCGCTTCGACGTGGTCGACCGCACCGGGGCGTCGGAGCTCCTCGGAGTCGTCGACGAATCGCGGGCCTACCGCGACGGCCACGCCGGCGCCATCTATCTGCACCAGGGCGACACCTACGTGGTCAAGGACCTGGAGGTAGACCGGGCCGAGATCACGGTGGTACGCGAGGACGTCAACTACTACACCCAGCCCAAGGTCGAGACGGACGTCGAGGTGCTGGAGAGGACGGCTGCCGAGACGATGGGCCCGGTCCGACTGCACCTGGGATCCCTCAGGGTCCACAGCCAGGTGGTGGCCTACCAGCGCAAGGCCCTCGGGTCGCGGGAGACCATGGACACGGTGTATCTGGACCTGCCGTCGACGACCTACGTCACCGACGGCATCTGGCTGGGCATACCCGAGTCGGTGCTCGCCGCCGCCCGTCTCGACCCCGTCGACGTCCCCGGGTCGCTCCACGCCGCCGAGCACGCCGGGATCGCCATGATGCCGCTGCGGGCTGTCTGTGACCGCTGGGACATCGGCGGACTCTCCACCCCCTGGCATCCAGCCACCGGGGGTCCCGCCATCTTCATCTACGAGGCCTACGCCGGAGGGGCCGGGATCTCCGAGGTGGCCTTCGCCGCCGGAGCGGACCACTGGGCGGCCACGGTGGAGGCGATCCGTTCCTGTCCCTGCGCCAGCGGGTGCCCTTCGTGCATCCAGTCGCCCAAGTGCGGCAACTTCAACGAACCGCTCGACAAGCCCGGCGCCGTGCGCCTCCTGGAGACGATCCTGGGTTCATGAGGTCTCTTCTGTGAATGGGATCCCGATCAGGTCCAGCGGAGCGAACTCGGCGGCCGCCCGGGCGCGGACCGTGCGGAGACCGAACACGGGCAGGTCGACCTGCTGGGCCACCTCGACGACCACGGTCCTGCTGGCGAACGAGGAGTCGCGGCGGCAATCACATCGCAGCAGCCGGGCACCGTTGACGGCGGCGAATTTCGCCGCCTCGCCCTCCGGGTTCCCACCCAGGAAGGTGACCGGGGCCGCCGCCAGGGCGGCGGCGTCGGCCGCCGCTGTGGCCTGCGTGTGAGCTGCCACCAGGCGCCCAGCCCCGGCCATTCCCGCTGATACGAGGACGAGCACCGTGACCCAGGTCAGCGCGACGAGAGTGGACGATCCTTTCTCGTTCATCGCTCGACGCGCATGGTGGAGCGTCCGGTGAGCGTGACGGAGAATCCGTCCAGGAACGGTCCCGTCAGGTGCTGGCGAACGGCCACTTCCACAGTGGCGGGCCTCCCCACGACGTGGGGCCGACTGACCGACACCCGGGCCGACGAACCCAACACTTCGCCCAGCGCGGACCGGACGGCCTCCACGGCGTCGGCTGGGTCGGGATGGGTGGCGGCGACCCGCGCTCCCTCACGCGCCGCCGCCACGACCACGACCCGGGCCCGAGCCAGGGCTGCCACCTCCAGACACGCCACGAGGACGAGGATGATGAGCGGCAGGACCAGCACGAACTCGACGGTGGCCGACCCCCGGCTGCTCAGAACTTCCCGGTCACCCACGAGATGACCTTGCCGAACAAGCCGCTCAGCAGGCCCTCACCGCTCCCGGACTGGAACCAACGCACGGCCAGGATGGCCAGGGCGGTGGCAGCCAGGATCACGAGGAAGTACTCCACGGTCGCCTGGCCGCGCTCCTCTCGGGGCTCGAGCCGAGCCAGGATCCAACTCCAGATCGTCATCATGTGTGACGCTCCTTCCTGTCGTCGCCGGCTTCCGGCCGGCGCCGGGGGGAAGTGACAACGTGGCCCTCACGGCACCAACGGACCCAACAGGTCGTGGGTGAGGGAGATGAAGGCGGGGCCGTAGACCATGAGCACGAATCCCGGGAGGACCAGAAGCGTCAGCGGGATCATCAGTCGGACCGGCAGACGGCGGGCCCGTTCGACAGCCTCGGTGTGGCGGCGGCGACGTTCGGCGTCGATGAAAGCCCGTATCGCCTGCTCCGGGGCCGCCCCCGAGACGGCGGCGTTGGCGAGCCGGTGGAGAAGAGGAGCCAGCGGGCCGGACGCTCCGGCCAGCGCCGCCGCTGTCCCGAGCCGCCGCGACCGCCTAACCACGGCTTCTGTCGCCGGGTCCCCCTCGGCCGCCACCGAGAGGGCGGTGATCAGGGGCATGCCCGATCCGACCAGAACCAGAAGCACACTTCCCAGGCGCACCACGTCGGGAGACGGACGGACCTGTCGCCTCCGAACACGTCCCGCCAGGAGGCCGCCTACGAGCCCGAGCGGCAACCCGCCTACCAGCGTGCCTAGGGCGGCCGCCACAACCCGCATCACCGCGACACCATCCAGGCCATGGCTGCGATCCCGGCGATGAAGAGGAACCCGCCCAGCGCCCCCAGGATTCCCCCGCCTGGGAGCGCAAGCAGGGCCGGAAGCCGGCCGGTTGCCAGCGACCATGTCAGGTAGGCGGCCGGTCCGCCCACCATCACCCACATCGACGCCCGGATCTGAGCCGTCGCCACCCTCATCTCCTCGCGGGCCTGCTCCTCGCTCGCCGCCAGGACGACGAGTTCCTCGAACACGGGCAGCATGCGACCCCCGCCGGTCCCGACCGCTAGGGCCGCCTCGATGAGCGCCCCGATGGTCGGCAGCCGCGAGGAGATGCCCGTGAGGGCAGCGCGAAGAGGATCGCCCACTTCCAGCCGCCTGACAAGGGGCTTGGAATCGGGAAGGCCAGCACAAGCGGTGGTGAGGGCGGCGCGGGCTGACGCGCCCGCCCTGAGCTCTCCCACGACGCTCTCCGCGAAACCTACCTCGGATCCCGCGGAAGCAACGCGGCTCAGCCGACGACCGGCCACGACGGCGGCAGCGACGGCAATGCCGGTCGGCCAGGGTGCCCAGACGGATCCCGCCGCCATCGCCATCAGCCTCCAGTCGACACCCCCGGCCAACCCCCACGCCAACAGGATCGCCTCAGTCATCTGAGACCTCCTCGATGGCGACAACGGCCCTGCCAAAGTCCGAACGTTCCAGTTGCACCACACAATGGATGGCGGCCCGGAGCTGGCGGCCCACCGCGGCCGGTGCCACCCCGCCTTCGGACAGAGCCAGCGTCTCGAGCCGCCACAGCGCCTCATCCGGCGAGTTGGCATGGATGGTCGACAGGCTCCCCCGGTGGCCCGTGTTCAGCGCCCAGATCATGTCCAGGGCCTCCGCTCCTCTCACCTCGCCGACGACGATCCGGTCGGGCCGGAGACGGAGGGCGGAGCGCAGCAGCTGGCGGACGGTGACTCCGCCCGCCCCGTCGGCGCTGGCGGGGTGGGCCTCGAGACGGACGACATGGCCGGGTAGTGCCAGCTCGGCGGCGTCCTCGATCGTGACGACCCTCTCCCCCGCCGGGATTTCACCGGCCAGGAGGTTGAGAAGCGTGGTTTTCCCCGACCCGGTGCCGCCCGACACGAGGATGTTGCGCCTGTCCGCGACCAGTTGGCGCAGTCGGGCGACCTGGTCGGCGGTTGCGGAACCCGACGCCACCAGGGCATTCAGGTCGGGTACGGCCTGGGTGAACCTTCTGACCGCCACCACCGGACCATCCACCGCCGCCGGCGGAATGACGGCGTGGAGCCGGGAGCCGTCCGATAACCGAGCGTCGACGGCAGGCGCCGACCGGTCGAGCCGCAAGCCCAAAGGCGAGATGACCCGCTCCACCGCCGCCACCACCGCCTGATCATCGGGGAAGCGCACCGAACTTCGCTCCAGACGGCCCTCCTTCTCCACCCAGACCTCGTCGGGGGCGTTGACGAGCACATCTGTGACCGCCGGATCGCGCATGAGCATCTCGATCGGTCCGAGCCCGATCATGTGGTCGACGACCGCTTCGACCAGCTCCGCCCCGGCCAGCGGGGCCTCGGTGCGGGCCAGGCGGCGGGCGGCCTCGACCAACCTGCCACGCTCGATGGGCACGTCGGAGGCGACCAACTGGCGAACCATCCTTTCGATCACCGCCATGGCAGCCCCCACACATCGATCCATGCCCTGATCCACCGGCTGCGGGGCGGTCGGCGCCCACCCAGCAGCGAGGCGATGGTGAACCGCCCCGGTGCGGGCAGGACCGGACCCGGGCCAGGCGGCGACCCGCCGCCCGGCACGGCCTGCCACACCGCCGGACGCCCGCCTTGGGGAGCCAGGAAGCCGGGCCAGAGCGGACGCACGGGCACCACCGGGAAAGGCACCTCGGTGGCGGCGAGACGGAGCACGATCGCCGGCCAGTTCTCGCCCAGGACCGTGATCATCTCGACGGCGGCGTCCACGTCGGCCCCGCCATTGCGGAGGTAAGCCACCCCCTCCCGCTCGGGGCGCAGCTCGGTGCGGCGCGGGCCCTCGGCGACGGCTTCCGCCAAGCTCCGCTGCCCGGGATAAGCCAGGCCATCAGGATCGAGGTCGACGACCAGAGCGGTGCCGGCAGCGGCGGCCAGGCCGAGCGGGGCGAGGGCGGCGAGCACTTCGTCGCCGAAGGTGCGGACTCCCAGGATCCGGGCGCCTGACGTCTTGTTCCCCATGCCTGCGGAACGTAAGGAGGGAAACGGGGCGGGTAAACCCCTAGTCGCCCCGGTTTCGCCTCGGTACGTTGGGAACTTTGGCCGGACGAACTTCTTGGTGGGAGCGACCGCCCCCTACCCCACCGGCTCCGCTCCGCTCCGCCTGCGGGGGCC
>DATFFO010000336.1:0-5715 GCA_035250025.1 Acidimicrobiia bacterium | reverse complement strand
CTGCGGGCGTTGCGAGGACCCGACCCCGGCCCGGCCCTCGCGCGGTTCGCCGGGCTCCAGGCCCCCGACCCGGTCCGAGCCGCCCTCGTCCTGGGTGCGCTGGCCACGGTGCGCGAGCGCCTCGTGGCGGCCGGAGCGGTGACCTGGGCGGAGGTCGGGTGGCATGTGGAGCCGGCCGAGGTGACGGCCATTCTCGACGGGCTTCGCCCGACGACCCGTCGGCTGCGCGTCGGCTTCGACCGCTGGGAACCGTTTGGGGCCGCGGTGGTCATCGCCGACGCCCGGTTCGCCTCCGGCTCCCCGGCTGCGCCGGGAGTGGCGTTTGGGCGGCTGCGATGGGTCCCCTCCGTCGCCCACCTCGCCAACGTTCGCCCTCGAGACGTGATCGTGGCCTCCTACCCGACCCAACACCTCGCCGCCATGCTTTGGGATGCGGCCGGCATCGTCACGACAGCCGGAAGCCCGGCCGCCCATCTCTTCGAGTCGGCTCGTGCCCTCGGCATACCTGCCGTCGCCTCCGTCCGTCTCGAGGACATGCTGGGAACCGACCTGGCGGCCGCCGACGGCCGGTTCGCCCTGGCCCTGGACGGCGACGGCGGCCTGGTGTATGCCACCGAGTGGTAGGGAGAGCGATGGAAGATAGCCAAGCGGTCGGCATCGTCGGCCTCGGAGTCATGGGATCCGCGATGGCGGGGCACCTGCTCGGCGCCGGCTTCGAGGTCGTGGGGTTCGACATCGACCTGGCGAAGACGGACGCCTTCGTCTCCGCCGGTGGCTCCCGAACTGGTTCGGCCACCGAGGTCGCGGCTCGTTCCGGGATCGTCCTCCTGTCCCTTCCCTCTGTGGCCGCCCTCGAAGCGGCCAGCGCCGAGATGGCAGCCGGAGCCCATCCCGGGCTGCTCGTGCTGGAGATGGGCACCTTCCCCATCGCCGCCAAGGAAGTCGCTCGTCAGCAACTGCAAGATGCAGGGGCGGAGATGATGGACGTGCCGGTGAGCGGGACCGGGCTCCAGGCGGCCGAGGCCACCCTCGTCGTCTTCGCCTCGGGGAGCGAGGACGGCTACCGGCGAGCCCTCCCCGCCTTCGATGTGATCGGGAAGAGCTCCTATTTCCTGGGGCCGTTCGGGCACGGATCGATCATGAAGTACATCGCCAACCTCCTGGTCGCCATCCACAACCTCGCCACCGCTGAGGCCCACGCCCTCGGCATCGCCGCCGGCCTCGATCCCGCCCTCGTTCAAGAGGTCATGAGTGCCGGCGTCGGCGCCTCCAAGATCCTCGACATCCGCGGCCCGATGATGGCGGCCGACGAGTACCTGCCTCCTTCGGCCCGCCTCGACATCATCCTCAAGGACGCCGGGATCATCCACGACTACGCTGGCTCGGTGGGCGCACCCACCCCCCTCCTCGATGCCGCCATCCCGGTGTATGAGGCGTCCGCCCGGGCAGGTCTGGGCGAACTCGACGCCGCCGCGCTGTGCCGGTATCTCGAAGAGTCCGCCGGGCTGCACCGCCATAGGCCATGACCGACGCCTCCGAGCGCGGCACCCAGGCCGACCGCATCTATGCCGAGATCCGTCGCTGGATCGTCCAGGGCGAGCTGGCCGAAGGTGAGGAGCTGAACCAGGTAGCTCTTGCCAAGCGATTCGGGGTCAGCCGCATCCCTGTGCGCGAGGCGCTGCAACGATTGCAGGCTGAGCGGCTTCTGACCGCTGAGCCCTTTCGTCGCCACCAGGTCACGCGTCTGACGACCGACGACGTCGAGGAGCTGATGGCGGTGCGCAGCGAGCTCGAGTGCCTGGCTCTGCGAATCCATGGCCATCGGCTGGACCAATCCGACCTGGCCGACCTGCACCGACTCAACAAAACCCTCCAGACCGAGGCGGACCCGCACCAGTGGCTGGCGACCGACTGGGAGTTCCATCGACGACTGGCGGGCGGCGACACCGCCGTAGCCGACTTCATCGGCGACGTCCGCCGCCGCATCCACCGCTATCTGAACGCAGCTGCTCGCATGGGGGCACGCCACCCGGTAGCGGTCAACGAGCACGCCGGCATCCTCGAAGCCCTGGGGGCCGCCGACCTGGTGCTGGCCGAGGATCGGCTCCGCCAGCACATCCACAACACCGCCGGAGCCCTCAAGGAAGTGGCCGCCGCCGAGGGTGCCGACATCACCGGCGACGCACCCGCCGAGACCCCCAGCTAGGAGAGCCCATGCCCACCATCCCCGCCGCCGAGATCGAGCTCGCCTACACCCGCCAGGGCGAAGGCGATCCCGTGGTTCTCATAACTGGACTCTCGGGCAATGGCCGCGGGTGGGGCACCTCGATCGACCGCTTCGCCGTGGACTACGACACCATCGTTCCCGATCATCCAGGCACCGGCGACTCCGGTCATCCCGACGAGCTGACCCTGGAACACCATGCCCGGGCCATGGCCGAGTTGGTCGCCGGCCTCGGCGTCGGCCCGGCCCACATCGTCGGCTCGTCGACCGGCGGCGCCATCGCCCAGATCATGGCCCTCGACCATCCCGAGACCGTCCGCACCATCTCACTCGTGTCGTCATGGGCTCGAGCCGACGACTTCTTCCGCCACCAGTTCGCCGTCCGCAAGGACATCGCCCTTCGTCTCGGCGGCGCCGCCTATGCCGAGGCGACCGCGCTGTTCCTCTACTCCCCTCCTTTCTTCCGCGACCATTACGACCAGGTCCGCGCCTGGTGCGACGCCGCCGGTAAGGGTGACCCCGACACGATGGCCGCCCGCATCGACATGATCCTGGACCATGACCTCCTCGACCGTCTCGGCGGAATCACGTGTCCCACCCTCGTGCTCGTCGGATCAACCGACGGCTGTACCCCGCCCCACCTCTCCCAGGAGGTCGCCGCTGCCATCCCTGGCGCCGAATATGTCGAGATCGAGGGCGGCCATCTCATCTACAAAGAGGCTCCCGAGGAGTTCCACCGCGTGGTCACTGAGTTCCTCGGCCGGCACTGACGAATCAGTACTCGAAGGTGCAGATCCCGGTCCGACCGCTCGGCTGAGTGTTCGGGGCGCGGCATGCTCCGGGTGCGACGAGCGTGTCCGTTAGGTATGCGCCGGCATATGCGTCGTCGACCACGACCGGAGTCATGCCGCCGCCGAAGGGCAGGACAACCGACATGAAGGCCTCTGTCCCCACGACATAGCGCCACACCACAGTCTGGGAGCGACCGTAGGAGTTGGACGTCCCGAAGAGCTGCTCGCCGTCCGGCGACCAGGCCAGGAAGTCGACCGTGGTCTCTGGGTCCGAGACCACCCGCACCAGGCCCGTCGTCCGGTCGAGAACCCAGATGCCACGACTACCGGCGAAGTCCGACGAAAGCCCCACGATGGCGGCGAGGTGGCTGCCGTCCGGCGAGAACGCGGCGCGGTACAGGAAGGCGTCGTAGCCGTCCGGCGCCTCGAATGTCTCTGATTCGAGAGTGGCCGTGAGGGTGACGGTCAGCTCTTGGCACGCGCCGGCGCACCAGGCGAGATCGTCGTCGTGAACGTCGAGACCAAACCCGGGACCAGCCGCGACGATTTGGCGACCGCCGCCTGTGACCGCGTCCCACAACGTCATACCCTTCTCGGCTTGGAGGGCCAGCCCACCAATGACGCCTATTTGCGGGTCGCCATCGACACCCAACGTGGTGGAATCGGTCGCGGGCTCGCCGGTGAGGTCCACCTGCCAAACTTCAGGTGAGTTCTCTCCAATCAGCCCGCCGTATTCGAGCATCCACACCCTGCCCTCCTCCGCCGCTGGGGCGAAGACCGTGGCCCGGCCCAACGATGTCGGCAGCCGGGTGGCGACGTCGACGGCGTAGATGTGCGACCAGCCGACCACCAACTTGTCGCCGGCCAGCCACATCGAATAGGGCTCGTCTCCGGCGCGCTGACCCTCGACAACGCTCCTCCCCGCCCGGCGCCGGTCAGGATCGACGGCGGTGAGCCCGTCGATCCCGTCGTCGAGCAACAAGATCACATCCGTCTCCTCGCCAAACAGGGGTCCCGCCGCGGGAAGGTCGGCGGCCAAGGTCGTTGGCGTCGTCGGTACCGCCGCGGTCGTCGGTGGCGGGGGCACAGCCGATGTCGCTGAACCGCGGGGCAGGGGATCGGGGGTGCCATCACCGTTGGAGAGGGGCCCGAAGACCGCCACGCCTATCAGCACGACCAACGCCGCAACCACAACTCCGGCCCTCCACCCGAGTTCACGACGAGATGGCATCCCCAGAGTCGGGATTTCGGAATCCTCCAACTCTCGCCGCAGGTCGGATGCTGCACGGGTCAGAAGCTCATCGATGGTCGGCATGCTCTCTCAGTTCCTTCGCCAATCGCCGGCGGGCACGATCCAGGTGGGTCTTGACGGACTCCTCCGAAATGCCCAGAACAGCGGCGGTCTCCTCGCGCTGATAGCCCTCGAAATAGAACAGAGCCACGACCTGTGCCTGTCGCTTGGGCAATCGACGCACCGCTTCCCATACCTCGCGACTTACGCCGTCATCCACGACCAGCGTTTCCCGGTCACCGGCCAGTCGGATCCGGGCTCGCCGCTCAGCCGCCAGCCTTCGAAACCGGGAGACCGAGGCGTTGGCTACCACCGATCGCACCCACCCCCCAGGTGACCCCATCTCTGACACTCGGGGCCATTGCCGCAAGGCGGTTTCAAATGCTCCCATCGCCAACTCCTCTGCCACCCCACGGTCTCCACACAGCACGTAGGCCAATCCCAGCACCGAACGGAACTCCGATACATAGAAGTCCTCGAAGGATCCCGACCTGGAAGGGTGGGCATCGTCGCTCATTTCCGCACGGTCAACTGTGTCAAGTTCCCCAGTAAAACGATCCAATGGACCATTTCGGGGGACGCGTCAAGGAGAAATTCTGCAAGACCGCGGTCGAGCCCCTGGTTTCTGTCGGTGGCGGGTTGTAGGTTTGCGGGTATGAGCGAACATACGTTCGGGTCGCTGGATGAGATCCTCGAATTCACGACCACGGTCAACGAAGCGACCCTCTCCCGGCTGGCAGCGATCGCCCACGCCGACCAGTCCCAGGAGTACCTGGCCGAGGGTTACACGTCGCTGGCGGCGTTCCTCATCCACCGCTGCGGGATGGGCGTCGGGGAGGCCAACCGCACCGTGTTCTTGGCCCGGGCCCTGGACAACGCCCCTCATGCCGCCAAGCTGACCGAGGCGGGCCAGTTGACGGTCAACCAGTTCGAAGTCCTGGCGCACGCCCAGGCCAAACATCCCGAACCGTACGAGGGTGACGAGCCGGCCCTGTGCGAAGCCGCCGACGGGTTGACACTGCCCGACACCCGCCGCCTGGCGGCCTACTGGTGTCAGGCCCACTGCGACCCATCCGACGACACCACCGACCCGTCACAGGTGTTCCTCTCCGCCACGTTCGGGGGTCGGGGACGCCTCGACGGCGACCTGTCAGCAGAGGATCACGCCCTGCTGTCTCAAGCGTTGGACACTCTCATCTCCGAGATCGTCGCAGCCACCCCCCAAGGCGACCTGTTGCCGATGCCCCAGATGCGAGCCCAAGCCCTGACCGAGGTGGCCCGCCGCCACCTCGACTCACCCCACACCCCCACCGATCACGGCAACCGGCCCCACCTCACCGTGATAGTCGACTGGGAAGTCCTCACCGGTACCCGCCGGGACAAAACCTCAGAACTCCTCGACGGGACCA
>DATFFO010000335.1:0-12769 GCA_035250025.1 Acidimicrobiia bacterium | reverse complement strand
TCTCGTCCAACGTGTGGATCGCTCTTCCGAGAAACACCTGTGCTCGTTCCAGTTCATTGCTCGTTCTCTCCCACCCTGCTGGGGTGTGATTGCGCCACTATGCCCCACTTCACTGTTCGTGTCAACCACTTCGCGCCACTTTGTCCCCACGCGTAGGGGGAAGGTAGGTTTGTCCCCCACGTAGTGGGGAAGGGGTCCCCGCCGGCGGAGCGTCAGCGGAGCTGGTGGGGTAGGGGGCAATTGTCCGAACAGGACTACCTAGAGGAGAGGTCCGCCACGGGTCCGCCCTGCCCTTCGGGCATCCCCCTACCCCACTCACTTAGTTCGTGGGGGCCCCTTCCCCCTCTCGCTTCGCTCGCGGGGGACAAACTAGAGCTCAACCTGCCTTCAGGTAGGGATCCCAGGCGGGGTCGAGGGAGTAGCCGGCGCTGGCGTAGATCCAGGCGTATTGGCGGGGGGCTTGGGGGCGCACGCGCAGGGAGAGTCCCGCCTCCTTGGGGAGGCGGTCGCCTTTGCGGATGTTGCAGGAGCGACAGCACGCCACCACGTTCTCCCAGGAATGGAGGCCGCCCTTGGAGCGGGGGTGAACGTGGTCGATGCTCTCGGCGGGTCCGCCGCAGTACTGGCATAGATGACCGTCGCGCCCGAACACAGCCCGCCGGGTGACGGGGACCGTGCGTCGGTACGGCACTCTCACGAACGTGGTGAGACGTACGACCGAGGGAACCGTGACCGAATCACGCTCGGAGGCCCACACCTCATCGCGTCCCACCACGAGCGTCGCCCTCTCCCTGAGGACGAGCACGACCGCCCGTCGGGTCGGAACGACCGACAGGGGCTCGTATGAGGCGTTGAGGACGAGCGCCCGGGCCATCGGCTACCAGTCTTTGGTCGGCTCCCGCAAGGTTACTGCGACCAGGAGCCACCTCGGGCGGTTACCCGGCGACCCGTAATCCCACACCCTTTGGGGTTGGGGCGGGCGTTACCGATCCGAGATGTCGACCGGCACCGCGTCGAGGACCTGGGTGAGGATGCCGAGAAGGGCGCTGGGCCAGTCGAGCCCAACGACGCTGGCCGTGCACACCCGGGGGGCCGTGGCGTGGTTGCCGGCGATCACGGTGAGGACCCGGGTCCCGCCGATCGAGGAAAGGTTCATCCCGATCACGGAGATCGGGTCGCGGCCGATGAGCTCTGCTCCAACGTCGATGACGGCCTGGACCACTGCCCGCGCCGATGCCGGGACCTGTCGTCGCCCGGCTTCGCCGTCCCACTCCAGGTTCACGACGGCGGCGCTGCCATCTCCGACGGGGAGGATCGACAGTTCCACCACCGAGCCCCGGGTGGTGATCAGACGGGCACTGGTGGGACCCGGATCACCGCTGTCATCGGGGCTGGGGAGCACCGCCGTTCCCAATTCGTCGAGGTCGATGACCTCATGGACGGGTTCATCTCCGATTTCCGGCTCGGGCTCGGCTCCGTCGTCGAAAACCGACGTCACCGAGGAGGTCGCCTCGGACTCGGTCACACTCCTTCTTCCATAGGCAACCAGGAGGCGGCGAATGCCTTCGAGAACGGACACCTCATCTGCTCCTTCAGCCAGGCGGACGCTGATGCCCTGGAGGCCCTCGTCCCCCACTTCGAGCTTGATGCTCTCGACGCCCTCGACGGCCTCGAGACGACGCCGCAAACCCGTCATCTCGCTCTCCGCACGGCGCGCCGCCACTCGAGGAAACGAACGATGTCCTCGGAGGAAGGTGCGACCGAGGCCGAGCCGTAGGCCGTCGCCAAACGCCAATGGAGGAGATGGCGGGACGGCAGGACTCCGCCCCGGGAGCGGAAAGCCCACGCCGTCGACAGGACTTCGAGCGCCAACGCTGGACGCGTCTTCAGTGCTGCCCAAACCTGTCCCAAGACCCTGGCCTCCTCGCCTGTGTGCTCTGCCCGCGGCTCACACTACATGATCATTTTCTCCTGTCGATGGGTAGAGTTCGGCCGGTCCGCCCCAGTGGAGCCTCGCTTTGTCCGACACCGATATCGACTGGTTCGCCGCCCGATTCGATGAGCTCGCCACCAACGTGGAGCGGGTGATTCAGGGGAAGCGAGACGTCGTTTCCCTGATGATCTTCTGCCTCCTCGCCGAGGGTCACGCCATCGTGGAGGACGTTCCCGGGGTCGGCAAGACCCTGCTCGCCAAGTCGCTGGCCCGATCGATCGATTGCGGCTTCAGTCGGATCCAATTCACCCCCGATCTACTGCCCTCGGACGTCACCGGGGTCTCCGTCTGGGACCGTCACAAGGCGGAATTCGAGTTCAAGCCGGGGGCGATCTTCGCCAACATCGTCATCGGCGACGAGATCAACCGGGCGAGCCCCAAAACCCAGGCGGCCATGCTCGAGGCCATGGAGGAGCGACAGGTCACCAACGACGGCGTCACCCGGCCGCTCGACACCCCGTTCATGGTCATCGCCACCCAGAATCCTCTCGAACACGAGGGCACCTATCCCCTGCCCGAAGCCCAACTCGACCGGTTCATGATGAGGGTGGAGGTCGGATATCCCAGCCACGACACCACCGTCGAGATTCTCGATACGCACGGTGTCCGCTCCACCTTCCTCGACCTGGAGCCGGTCGTCTCGGTGGGCGACGTCGTGAAGATGGTCGATGTGGCTCGCACCATCGAGGTGGCGCCCAAGGTCAAGCACTACATCGTCGACCTGGTCGAGGGAACGCGGGAGCACCCCGAGATCCTGCTCGGCGCCTCCCCTCGCTCTGCGCTTTTCATGCAGCGGGTCGCCCGGGTCAGAGCCGCCGCCTCCGGGCGTGGCTACGTCACGCCTGATGACGTCAAGGTCCTGGCGGCCCCTGTTCTCGGGCATCGCATGGCCCTCCGCCCCGAGGCGGTGATCCGGGGGAGCCGGATATCCGACGTCGTCGAAACGACTCTCGAGCAACTCCAGGTACCCGGGACCATCAACGCCCACCTGGCGAGATGATGCTCACCGAGCGCGGGTGGGCGTTCGCCGGCGCCGCGGTGGCTCTGTTCGTCCTATGGGTCATGTTCGGGGAGACCGAGCTCGGCATCGCCTCCCTGCTCCTGTTTTCCTCTGTGATCGCCGGTGTCCTCTTCGTGGGACGCGGCAAGCCGCGCATCCAGGTCGGACGGCGCACATCCCCCAGCGCCGTCCATGAGGGAGACCACGCCGCCGTGACCCTCCAACTCCGCAACCGGGGCCGCACCCTCCGCCACGTCACCATCACCGAGGAAGTGGCCGGGCTGGGGACCGCAGAGTTCGCCGTGGCCGCAGTTGCCCACGGCAAGGACCTCACGGCGACCTACCGCATCCTCTGCCGCCCCCGCGGGATGTTTCCGATCGGCCCGACGTTCGTCACGGTCACTGACCCGTTGGGGATGGCCCGGGTCACGGCCACCACCGGATCCATCGACAGCCTGGTCGTCTACCCGGCGGTCGAAAGCCTGCGCGAGTTCCCCGCCGTCCGGGGTCGCAACCTCGTCGTCACCTCCTCGCGCCCCGAGCACAACCAGCGGGGTGGAGAGGACTTCTACACACTGCGTGAGTACCAGCAGGGCGACGATCTCCGCCGAGTCCATTGGCCGTCCTCGGCCCGGCGGGATGAACTCATGATCCGTCAGTTGGAGACACCCTGGCAGGCACGGGCGTTGGTCGTCCTCGACGTCCGCAGCGAGTCGTATCCCGACGAGCGCTCGTTTGAAAAGGCGGTTTCCGGAGCGGCTTCGGTCGTCCATCATCTCGTCGGCGGAGGGTTTGCCGCCGACCTGTGGGCGGGCGGCGCCGTGGTCAACGCCACCCGATACACGGCGGCGATGGAGGCCCTGGCCACGGTCTCCCCGGATCCCGACATCGACATCCTCACGGTCGCCGGGCGACTGCGCCGTCCCGAGGGCGGCGGGGTGCTCGTGCTCGTCGGAGGGGAACCCGACTACTCCCTTCTCGGTCTCCAGCGGCTACTGGCGACCACACACCCCGCCACGGTCTTGATGTCCGTGATCACCACCGCCTCCACGACCCTCCACGCCTTCCAGAGGGCAGGGGTGGTCCCGGTGACCGTGGAACCCGACCAACCCTGGGCGCCCGCCTGGGCCAACGCGATGAGGAACGAATGGCATTTCGCCTCGGCCGGCTCGTAGGGCTGGCCTGCCTGCTGATCGTCCTCCTTCGACTCGGGCGCGTGCTCGAGGCCGCCGCCGCGGCTCCCGACTGGCGGCTGGTGGGTGGGGCGGCGATGTTGGTGGGCGGCCTCATAAGCGCCGCCGGCCTCGTCTATCACATCTCGCTGCCGCGCATGGCGGTCGTCCACGTGATCGGATTGCTCTTCGTGGTCGTGCGGATCACGGCGACATCGACGCTGGCGTGGGGCTTCCTACCTGGCTCCGAGACCCTCGCCGCGGTCGGGTCGGAGCTGGCATACGCCGTGGAGATCCTCCAGTTCGGCGCCCCTCCCGTTCTGGCGGTCCCCGGCCTGACGGCCCTGGTCGCCGTCGGTCTGTGGCTGATCGGTTCGGCCTGGGCATGGGGGGCCGTGACCGGCCAGGTGTGGCTGGGGATCCTCCCTCCCCTCGGCTTCTACCTCTATCTGTCGGTCATGGACCGGGCTCCCAGTGGGCTCGTCTGGTATCTGGCCCTGGGAACGCTGGCGGCGCTGGGGCTGCTCGCCACTACCCAGGTCAATCGGACGAACTCGGGAAGGGTGCGCGACTCCTCCAACCGCCCGCTCCCCCGTCGGCGGGTGGGAGCGTCGGCCGTCATCGTTTCATTCGTCGTAGCCAGCAGCCTGATCGGGGTGTCGGCACTCGGCGACAGCATCTCCCCCACCGGCGCCATTCAGTGGAGGAATCCGGGTGGGGCAGGCGACCTCGGCAGTGGCTTCTCTTTGAACCCCTTTGTGGGGCTGCGCCAGAGCCTCCTCGCCGAAGGTGAGGGCATCGCCTTCGTCGCCCAGGTTGCCGGCGCCGACGGGCCGCCCACCCGGCAGATGTATTGGCGGACTCACACCCTCGACATCTTCGACGGGACCTTCTGGAGCGCCGGTGAGTCTGACTTCCGTCCCGTCATTGAGGTCTCAGAGTGGGAGAACCCTGCCATTGCTTATCGAGGCGAAACGACCACCGTGACCCAGGAGATCCGGATCGAGCAGCTGCGCGGCGACCGCCTGCCCTCCCTCTACTCGGCGGCGTCGATCGGCTCGAACGACGACGTGGTGCGGTCGGGGGCGGAGGTGAATGAGGACGGCTCTCTGCGGGTGAACGCCCTGACCTACCAGGGCATGACCTACACCGTCGAGTCCGAGGTGCCCTCACTCGACGTTGCCGCCCTGGCGAGCGAGGAGGGAGAGCTCACACCTCTGTTCGAGGCCGCCGTAGCCGAGGGTCGCCTCGATGTCGCGGCCGGCGAGTCGATCGCATCGATGCGGCCCGCCATCATCACCGAGTACATCCTGCTTCCTCCGAACATGGATCCCGCCATCGGCAGGCTCGCGCGCGAGAAAACGGCCGGGGCCTCGTCGCCGTTCGAACAGGCCGTGCTGCTCGAGGACTTCTTCCTCGAACAGGCGGAGGGCTTCGAGTACGAGACTCAGGTCAGCACCGGCCACTCGGCCCTCGACCTGGCTGCCTGGCTGACAGTGCCGTCCAGCCCCAACTATCGCACCGGCTACTGCGAGCAGTTCGCCACGGCCATGGCGGTGATGGGTAGGCTGCTCGATCTCCCGACCCGGGTAGGCATGGGCTTCACCCACGGTGAATACTTCGAGGACCAGGACCTCACGGTCGTTCGCCAGAAGAACGCCCACGCCTGGGTGGAGATCTGGTTCGACGAGGTCGGCTGGGTTCGCTTCGACCCGACGCCACGCGGAGACAACACGACATCGCCCATGGCCGAGGCCTTGGGCTTCGACCCGAGCACCGTCGATATTCCCGACGACGCCGCCACGGCCGGGGTGGACCCTCTGGAGCAGCCCGGTTTCGAGGACCTACCAAATGTCCCGGTGGATGACCTCGGTGTTCCTGTCGGCGGCACCGGCGGCGGCGCTAGTCTGTGGCTCGTGGCGGCCCTCGTCGCCCTGGCAGGGGCGGTCGCCCTCCCCGGGTTGAAGCTTTTCCGCCGCCGCCGCCGGAGGACGCGGGCCCGGCAGGGCGACATCACCGCGGCCTGGGAGGAGACGATCGATCGGCTCTCCGATCTGGGACACGGCCCCGCCCCCCATCAGACCCCTCTCGAGTTCGCCGCCGCCACCGACTCCCGTCTCGTGCCTCTCGCCCGGGCCTACTCGGCCGCCGTGTACGGGGGGCAGGAGGTGGCGGGGGTCATCGGCCACCTCCACACGGCCGAGGATTGGATCGAGATGAAATTCGACAGGCGCCAACGACTGCAGGCGACGTTCAGCTCGAGGTCTCTCACCCGGCGTTGACGGCCCTCAGCCTGAGGCGGCTTCCCCGCTGACATCGTCTTCGACCCGGCGCAGCATCTCCAGGAAGCGCTCACGATCGAGTTCAAAACGGCTGACGTCTTCTTCGACGTCGCGGGCGATCTCGTTGATGGCCACGAAGAATGCCATCTGGCCATTTCGCAACGCATCCAGCAACTCGCCGTCGTCGCTGACGACGCTGAAGATCGACAGCCCGTCGGTGACGAGCTTGACCGACGCCAGGTGGTCGTCGAAGTCGGCGTGGCGGCGGAGGTAGTCCCATGCCCTCCGTACACGCTGGAGCGACATGCCGTTGACCAGCAGGCTGTGCACAACCCGAAGAGCGACCAGGTCCCGGAACGAGTAGAGGCGCCGGACTCCTGGTCTTCCGCCGGTGGCCTGGACCGAGGGTCTGACCAACCCCACCCGGTCCCAGTAGCGCAACTGGTGCGCTGTGCATTTGGTCAGTGTCGAAGCCTGCTCGGCGGTGAATGCGTGTTCGGCCAACGCCTCTCCCAAACTCTCTCGTGCCGGTGACGACGACCGACAGCCATTCCAAGACAAAGGTTTCCGCCCCAAGCCGCATCTTGTCTGACGGTGATGCGCGGTGACGGAAGATCGGTCACTCTAGCCGAGTGAAATCAACCCCGCCCGAACGGCCAGCGCGATCCTCGGGCATTTTCGTCGGACCCGTCACGCGACCGGCCTCCATAGCCTCGACGACGAAGCTCCTGGACCAGTGCGGTGGCGGAGAGGACCATCAGGGTGAACCCGGCGAGCGCCACCAGAGTCTGGCTGGTGAAGAAGGCCACGACGACCGCCAGGCCCCCGATCAGGCCGAGGAGAGGGAGTTTGACCCCGTAGCTGCGGGAGCGGTCGATGTTCCGGACCGCGGCAGCCAGTTCAGGGTCATCCTCGTAGAACTGGCGCTCGATCTCCGCCAGAATCCGTTGCTCTCGGTCATCGAGTGGCATCGCCCTGCTCTCTGCCTGGGGGCCTGGTGATAGGCCCCGACTGCGTTTCAGTATACGAGTACGGCGGCATTTGCGAGATGGCGATGTGCCTCAACTTTCTCCCCGTTCGAGGAGGGTCGCCGGCTCGATGGCGGCGTCCCCGAAGCGGCGTCTGATGAGGTCCACCGCATCGGCGACCTTGTCCCATTCGGGAGGCGACTCGACCGTCGTCTGGCGGGGAGCGTCGCCGGGCTCCAGGCTCGAAGCGCCCACCCCGACGAGCCGGATCGGGCGTCCCAGATCGACCCGCTCGATGAGGCGGCGGGCGGCGGCGTGGATCAGGCGGGTGGTGTCGGTGGGCGCTTCCCGGGTCTCGGATCGGGTGACGGTGGTGAAGTCGTCGTAGCGGATCTTGATCGAGATGGTTCGGGCGGCGAGCCCGGCGCGTCGCAGGCGATAGGCGAGGGCGTCGCAGTGAGCGAGCAGTTCGGTGTGGATCACCGCCTCGCCGACCAGATCGACCGGATATGTCTCTTCGACCGACACCGACTTGGTCTCGACGTCCGGTGTCACCGGACGGTCGTCCACGCCGGCAGCAAGCTCCGTGAGATGGCGGCCCTGGACCGGACCCAGACGTCGTCCCAGGATGGCCGGAGGGATGGCGGCGACATCACCAACGCTTTCGACCCCGAGTTGCTCCAGCGCCGCCTGGGTAGCCTCGCCCACGCCCCAGAGCGCCCGGACGGGCAAGGCGTGGAGGAACTCCAGCTGCCGGTCGACAGGGATGTGGCGGATGCCGTCGGGCTTGGCAGCGTCGGAGGCCAGCTTGGCCAGGAACTTGTTGGAGGCGAGCCCCACGGAGGCGGGCAAGTCCAGGCGAGCTCGTATCTCGGCGCGGACCGCCCCGGCCACGGCGAGCGGCGAATCGAAATGTCGCCTGAGACCGCTCACATCCAGGAACGCCTCGTCGACCGACAGTCCCTCCACCAACGGAGTGAATGAGCGGAACACCTCGAATACCCTCTCGGACACGCTCCGGTAATGGGCATGGTCCGGCGGGACGATCACGAGGTCGGGGCAGCGGCGGCGGGCATGGGCCATCGGCATCGCCGAGTGCACGCCGAACCTCCGAGCCTCGTAGCTGGCGGCTGCCACCACCCCCCGGGGACCACCGCCGCCCACCACCACCGCCTGGCCTTTCAAATCCGGGGAACGGCGACGCTCCACCTCCACGAAGAAGGCGTCCATGTCGACGTGCAGAATCCCCTCGCTCCACATGGGCCGAACGGTAACCAGCACTCGGTGGCGGTTCACCGTGAGCGGACTGCCAACTGCCACCTTCAACCGACAACTAGCCTGTCGGGGCATGGCGGCGAGGGTTCATTTGGTCCGGCATGGGGAGGTCCACGATCCGGATCATCTCGTGTATGCCTCGTTGCCGGGCTTTGGGTTGTCGCAGTTGGGAGTCGCCCAGGCCCGGTCGACGGCGAGGTATCTGGGGCGCCAACCGATCGTGGCGGTGTGGTCCTCGCCCCTGGAACGGGCAATCAGGACCGCCGAGCCGATCGCCGGCCGGGTGGGCCAGCCGGTGCGGGTCGAGGAGGCTCTCAGGGAGTGGGCCCTGATGGATCGCTGGTCCGGAACCTCGTGGGACGACCTGCCCCGGGTGTTCCCTGGCGAACTCGAAGCCTTTCTCGCCGACCCGACCGATCTCTCCTTCGCCCCCGAGAGCCTCGAGGAGCTGAGCGCTCGCCTCACCGGCGCCATCCGCGCCCTCGACGTCTCCCACCCCCACGGGGAGGTTGTGGTCGTCTCACACTCCGCCACCGTGCGTACGGCCACCCTGGGTCTGACCGGAGCGCCTCTCTCGGCCTTCTGGGACGTTGAGCCGGCCCACGCCTCCGTCACCACACTCCGGCCGGGACCGAGCTGGACGGTCGAGTCGAACTGGGCGCCCGATCCAGACCTCCTGGCGGGGTGAATCCGGAAGCCGGAAGTCCGTCCCTACCTTCTTTGGACCGTATGGAACGCCCCCACCCTTCTCTGGACCACAAGGAACGCATAGCGTCACTCACGCACAGAAGAAGTGTCAGGCCGTCCCTGCTCGTCCAAAGAACCACCTCGGGTTCGGGCTTGGCTGCACTCAGCCGGGGCGGGTTTGTTGACGGGGCAGTCACCGAGGACACTTGGGGTGGATGACCTCCGTCGCCACAGCAGCGATCCTGCTCCTCGTCTCCACCAGCGCCTGGACCGTCGTCCTGGCAGCCGGCGAGCATCGCCTGTCGCCCACCGCCAGGATCCTGGTAGCGGCATCCGTGTGGGTGGCGACCGTCACCGCATTGACCGGAATGATGATCTCGCGGAGCCGCTGGGCCCGGCGCCTGGCCCTGACCGTGGCCGCCTCGCAGGGCATCCTCGCCCTGATAACGGAGATCGCACCCTGGTGGTGGGCAGCAGCCGCCCTTACGGCGGCGGCCGCGGTCGCCGTCGGGGGTCCGTGGCTCAACGGATACGTGCGGGCCCTTCCCGCCGCCGCCGGGCCTCCGGCCCGGGCCGTGATCGTGCCGTTGCTCCTCGTCGGGGCTCCCTTTGCCATCGGGATCTCCGGTGGTGACGACACGGCGGCGGCGGTCGTGGCGGGCACCGCTCTGGCAACCGCCTTCTGGTTCATCCGCACGCTCCCCGGAGCGCTCCTCGTGGTTCGCCTCATCTGGCCGCTGGTGGCCCTCGTCGGCGGTTGGCTCATCGGCTGGCCCTCAGGAGCGGTCGCAGCCGCCATCGGCGTCGCCGTGAGCGCCGTCGCCTGGGACGCCTCGGTCACCCGGGCCGTCGTTCCCCTGGTGCAACCAGGGTCGGTCGTGCCGATCCCGCCCGAACTGGCGCCCCGCGAGGTGCTGGACGCGGCTGACGTCGACGAGCGGGGAAAGCGACGGTGATGCGACGCCCGAATCCATGGATCGTGTTGCCGGCGGCGCTGTTCGGGGCGCTGGCAGCATGGCTGGCGGGAACGATCACCGCGGTCTCCTGCCGCTACCAGGAGGCGGGCGGGACCGTCGTCACCTGCCCTCTGGCCACGAGCGTCGTCGCCGTCCTCGCCTTCCTGATGGTCGGCATAGGGGTGGCAGTGGTGCTGGTGCTGGTTTACCGGTCTCTGGCCGAGTGGCGCGACCACCAGGCAGGCGCCGATCGCTCAGACGCGTGAGATGATCAGGGCCACGTTGTGGCCGCCGAAGCCGAACGAGTTCGACATGGCGTGGTCGATCGACGCCTGCCTGGCCTCGTTGGGGATGTAGTCGAGGTCGCATTCGGGGTCGGGCGTCTCGTAGTTGATGGTGGGTGGGAGGATGC
The DNA here is from genome assembly GCA_035250025.1 of Acidimicrobiia bacterium. Taxonomy (GTDB): domain Bacteria; phylum Actinomycetota; class Acidimicrobiia; order Spongiisociales; family ZC4RG35; genus DATFFO01. Next base: position 2,024 of record DATFFO010000335.1, on the reverse strand, counting down.
CGTGGCGAATCGCCTTGATGCAGGTCACCGCCTCCACCGCCCCGGCGCCGCCGAGGATGTGGCCCGTCATCGACTTCGTGGACGAGACAGGAACCGAAGGGGCCGCCTCGCCGAGGGCGAGGTGGATGCCCGCCGTCTCGGTGGCGTCATTGGCCTCGGTAGAAGTGCCGTGGGCATTGATATAGCCGATCTGGGCCGGGTCGAGGCCGGCGTCGGCCATGGCCGCCGACATCGCCCGGGCCGCACCGTGGCCTCCGGGCCGGGGAAGGGTTATGTGATAGGCGTCGGCCGACATGCCGTAGCCCGTGATCTCCGCCAGAATCTCCGCCCCCCGGGCTCGAGCGTGTTCGAGATCCTCGAGCACCAGGGCGGCGCCGCCCTCCCCCATGAGAAACCCGTCGCGATCGGCGTCGAAGGGGCGAGAGGCGCGAGCGGGATCGTCGTTGCGAGTCGTCATGGCCCGGGCCTGGGCGAAGCTGGCCACGGCGTAGTCGGTGATGGCCGCTTCGGCTCCCCCGGCCAGGATGACGTCGGCAGCCCCCCGCCTGATCAGCTCCGCCCCGTCACCGATGGCGTTGGCGGAGGCCGAGCAGGCGGTGACGACACAGGTCACCGGTCCGAGCAGGTGATGCTCGATCGAGGCGATGCCGGCGGCGATGTTGGGAATGATCTTCGGTACTCCCGTGGGCGAGACCCTGCCGGGACCCCGGGCGCGGAGGAGGTCGACCTCGTCGATGAACGACTGCATCCCGCCGAACCCGGCGCCGACGACCACGCCCGCACGGGCCGCGGCCGGGTCGTCGTCCTCGTACTGCAGCCCGGCCGCTTTCATGGCCTCGCGGGATGCCACCAGCAGGAACTGGACGTAGCGGTCGAGCCTGCGCAGCTCCCGGGTGTCGAAGTGCTCCTCGGGGTCGTATCCGCTGACCTCGGCGGCGATGGTCGTCCGATAGCCCTCGGTATCGAAGAGGGTGATCGGGCCTGCTCCGGAGCGACCCGTCGTGAGACCCTCCCAGAGGGGGTCCACCCCGACGCCCATGGGTGTGATGGCTCCCATGCCGGTCACGACGACCCGGCGACTCATGGGGCGGGACCCGCGGGACGTCAGAGCTTGCCGTGGACCATGTCGACGGCCTGGCCCACCGTGCGAATGTCCTCGGCCTCCTCGTCGGGAATCTTGACGCCGAACTCATCCTCGAGGGCCATGAGGAGCTCAACGACGCCGAGCGAGTCCACCTCGAGATCCTCTTCGAAGCTGGCGCCGTCGTTGATCTTGTCGGCGTCGAGACCCAGCTCCGTCACCAGTACCTCTTTGAGGCGTTCCGATACTTGCTCGCGGTCCATTCCTGTCCTTTCGTGTTGCCGGGCGATCAGTCGCCCAAAGTGATCGGAAGCGTAAGTGTGGCACAGGACAACCTCGCCTGAGCGTATCGGGCCTCGTCGAACCGGACCGTCACATCGAGAGGCCGCCGTCGACGAGCACGACCTGTCCGGTGACATAGCCGGCTTCCTCGGAACAGAGGAAGCCGGCCACGGCGGCAACCTCGTCGGGCCGGCCATAGCGGCCGAGGGCGATGGCGCCGAGTGTGGCCTGGCGGACGCTCTCGTCCAGGGCGTCCGTCATGTCCGTCTCGATGAAGCCGGGGGCGATGGTGTTGACGGTGATCCCCCGCGACCCGACTTCCTTGGCGACAGTCTTCGCGAATCCGATCAGACCCGCCTTGGAGGCAGCGTAGTTGGCCTGGCCGGCGTTGCCTGCCACCCCCGCCACCGAGGCGACGCAGATGATCCGGCCCCAGCGGGCCTTGAGCATTCCCCGGAGCGCAGCACGAGTGCACAGGTAGGCGGAGCGGAGGTTGGTGGCGATGACGTCGTCGAAGTCCTCGGGTCCCATGCGCAGGAGCAGGTTGTCGCGGTTGATGCCGGCGTTGTTGACCAGCACGGCCACGGGACCGAGGGTCGACTCGACGCTCTCGAACATGCCAGTGACGTCGTCTGCGACGGAGACGTCGGCCTGGACGGCC
>DATFFO010000334.1:0-9386 GCA_035250025.1 Acidimicrobiia bacterium | reverse complement strand
CCCCTGAAGGAGATGGCGCCGCTCCGACGGACGTCGACGGAGGGGATGTATCCATGGTCAGCCGCGACAGGCCCACCACCCCGGCCACTATCAGACCGGCGCCCAGCAACAAGGCGAGGAGGGGTTTGAGACGCTCCACTCTCGGCGAGGATACGAGGATGCCGCTTCTTTGGATGAAGGGGAACGGCCACCCCTTCTATCGACCGTAGCAATCGCTATCCGTTCCTTACGGTCGAAACAACGTGCAGGCCGTTTCCCCACAGTCGAAAGAATCCCGCCCGGCCCTCCGCCCGCGGTCACTCCTCGCCGGGTTCCATCTCCAGCCTGTGACCGGTGAGGTTCCCGCTGACGGAGATGGTCTGAACTGAGGCGCCCGCGGGCCACCCCTCGGGCAGGTCCTCTGACGACGTCAATGACGGGCAGTCGATCGTCAGGTCGTAGACGGCGCTGGCCGGGCCTGTGGTCTCGACCAATGTCGCGGAGACGGTGCAGTCGCTCGGTTTCAGCTCGAAGTACGGCGGGGGGCCGAGCATGTCGTGATACTGCAGGTGAGAGACGAAGAGGGCGCCACCGTCATCCCGATCGAGGCTGAGCGAGAGGAAGGCGTTGGACGCCTGGGCGAAGACCTCGACCTCTGGGAACTCTTTAGGGGCGTTCGGGTCGACCTCCCAGTAGGGCGGTGGGACGTTGACCGTGGCGCTCACGTCGCCCTCGATGCTGAACTCCCCACCGAGGGCTATGCCCGGCGGCGCCACGAACTGGAACGGTAGGTCGACCACGCCGTCGACGCTGATGACAGCCTTCTCACGTATATCGCCGATGTCCTGGCATTCCACCGACACCGGCACCTGGCCCGTGGCGGGGATGGCGCCCGGTGTGACCACGCACTCGCCCGGGTCGAGGAAGAAGTCCAGTTCGTCGAGCCGGAAATGGTCGAGATAGAGGCCGACGTCGGCGTCGGACTGCCATCCCAGCGCGGCCTCCATCCCGTCCGGGCTCGACCAGGGGGTCGTCGAGTCGCCGAAGCCGACGTCAGTGTTGCTCAGCGTCAGCGTGCCAGTGCGATCGCCGCTGACGTGGAGGATGCCCCCGTCGGGCACCTCGGCCTCGGCCCCAGGGGTCGAGCCGGCAGGGGTGTCGGGAACCGTTGCCTCGGCCAGGAGCTCGCCGAAGGACAGAGAGCCCAGCCCGACGACTCCGCCGACGACGAGGGCGGCGGCGCCGAGAAGCACGAAGACTGGATGGGCGCGGCGCACGTGGCGAGCCTAACTGGCGTGCAACGCACGCCACTGGGTCCAGTGCGTTGCACACCAGTCCGGGCCTCTCTAACTGGCGTGCATCGCACGCCACTGGGTCCAGTGCGTTGCACGCCAGTCGGGGGGTATCGTCGCCCGATGGCGGGCCCGCTCTCGGATGTGAAGGTCGTGGAACTCGGTGGGATCGGCCCAGTACCCCACGCCGGCATGATGCTGGCGGACCTGGGAGCGGAGGTCATCCAGATCGTTCGTCCCGGTGCCGCCGTCGGGGTCACCGACATCCTCCATCGGGGGAAGCGGTCGGTGGGTCTCGACCTCAAGCGACCCGCGGGTGTGGAAGTCCTGCTCGAACTGGTCACCACCGTCGACGTCCTCATCGAGGGTTTCCGGCCCGGCGTTGCCGAGCGGCTGGGCGTCGGGCCCGAGCCCTGCCGCGAGCGCAACCCGACGCTGGTGTACGGGCGGATGACGGGTTGGGGCCAGGACGGCCCGCTGGCGGGGGCGGCGGGCCACGACATCGACTACATCGCCGTGGCCGGCGCCCTGGGCGCGATCGGACCCGCAGACACCCCCGTGCCGCCCCTCAACCTGGTGGGTGATTTCGGCGGGGGCTCCATGCTCCTCTTGGTCGGAGTGCTCGCCGCCCTGCATCAGGCCCGGAGCTCGGGAGCCGGCGACGTCGTGGACGCGGCGATGGTGGACGGTGCCGCCCTGCTCATGGCCATGCACCATGGCGGTCTGGCGGGCGGCTGGTGGAACGGGGAGCGAGGCTCGGACCTCTTCGACGGCACGGCCCCGTTCTACACCACCTATGCCACGTCGGATGGCGAGTGGATGGCGGTCGGCGCCCTCGAGCCGGAGTTCTACTCCGCCTTGCTGAGCGGTCTGGGGATCGAAACCGAGGACCTGCCTGCCCAGATGGACCGCACGGGATGGACAGGCCTCCGCCAGCGCTTTGCCGAGGTCTTTTCCACCAGGAGCCGCCGGGAGTGGGAGGAGACGTTCGCAGGGACCGATGCCTGTGTGGTCGGCGTCTACACCATGGCCGAGGCACCGGGCCATGCCCATCTGAGGACGCGGGCGACCTTCGTCGAAGTCGACGGGATCGTCCAACCCGCCCCTGCCCCCAGGTTCTCCTCCGGATCCCTCGCCCCGGGCCCGGTTCCGCTTTCAGGCAGTGATACAGACGCCGTGCTCGTCGCCCTCGGGTACGACTCGCTTTCGATCTCTAGACTGCGGGCGGACGGCGTTATCAGCTAAGGAGTGTGGATGACAACGGACGCCTTGACCGTGCGTGAGGCGCAGGAGATCGACGCTGTCATCGCCGGCACGACGATCGTCGACGTCTTCAACCGCAACAGCGACCAGTACCCGGATCGGCCGGCAGTCCATTGGCGGAGGGATGACGAATGGCGGAGCCTGAGCTGGTCCCAATACCGCACGCTCGTCCGCGAGATCGCAGCAGGGCTGCAGACGCTGGGAGTCGGAACCGGAGACTTCGTCGCCATCCAGGCGGGCAACAGGCCTGAGCACGTGGCCGCCGACCTGGCCGCCATCCATCTGGGAGCAACCGGCGTCACGATCTACTCCACCCTGGCTGCCGGCCAGGTGCAGTACGTCGCCTCCGACTGCGGGGCTTCTGTGGCGATCCTGGAGGACCTCGGCTTCATGAAGAAGTGGGAGGAGATAAAGCCGGCGCTGCCCAATCTCAGGTACGTCGTGCTGATGGACGGGGCCGAGAACTACGCCGACTCAGACTGGGTGCTGTCGTGGGACGACCTCGTTGACAGAGGCCGCCGGCGGCTGGCCGCCGATCCCCAGGTCCTGGGGTCAGCCGAGTTCGCCCCCGACGCTCCCGCCACCCTGATCTACACCTCGGGCACCACAGGCAACCCCAAGGGAGTCGTCGTCACCCACCGAAACGTGATGTGGACCGCCGAGTCCGTGCGGCGGGGCGCCATGCTCGAACAGCACCCGAGATTCGTCTCATACCTCCCGCTCGCCCACATCGCCGAAAGGATGAGCAGCCATTACGAGGGCATCTACCTGGCGGCGGAGGTGTTCTACTGCCCCGACATGACCCAGGTGCTGGAGTACGTCCAGAGGGCTCGGCCGACCCTCTTCGTCGGTGTCCCCAGGGTGTGGGAGAAGTTCCACAACCGTCTGCAGGAACGCTTCGAGGACGCCGAAGGCATCAAGGCGACCCTGCTCCACAAGGCCCTCGAGTTGGGGCGCAAGAAGGTCGAGGCGGAGCAGGCAGGCACCTCGTTGGGGACGGTCGACGGTCTCCTCCACGGGCTGCTTGACAAGGTCGTACTCGCCAAGGTCCGCGGGCAGCTCGGCATGGACGAGCTGCAGTTCTCGATCTCGGCGGCCGCTCCCATCAATCCGGAGCTGCTCTACTTCTTCCAGAGTCTGGGGGTGCCGCTTTTCGAGCTGTACGGGCTGTCGGAAACCACCGGTCCCGCCACCACCAACACTCCCGGCGCCAACCGGATCGGCACGGTAGGACGGGCCCTGCCGGGGGTCGAGGTCTTGCTCGGCGCCGACGACGAGATCCTGTTGAGGGGCGGAGTCATCACCGCCGGCTACTGGAACCTGCCCGAGGAGACGGTTTCGACGTTCGACTCCGACGGCTGGCTGCACACCGGTGACCTGGGCCGACTCGACGACAGCGGCTACCTGTCGATCATCGGACGCAAGAAGGACATCATCATCACGGCGGCAGGCAAGAACGTGGCGCCCGCCAGGCTGGAGACGCTCCTGGCCAACCATCCACTGATCTCCAAGGCATGCCTGGTCGGTGATGGGCGCAGCTACCTAACTGCCCTGATCGCTCTCGATTCCGACGAGGTCCCGGGTTGGGCCGAGAAGCACGGGTTGACCTACGCCGACCTGGCGGCGTTCTCGAGGCTCCCCGAGGTGGCCGCCGAGGTCGAACGGGCCGTGGCCGAGGCCAACGAGCAGGTGGCCAGGGTCGAACAGGTGAAGAAGCACTACGTCGTCCCCGACGAGTGGACGCCGGAGTCCGGAGAGGTCACCGCTTCCCTGAAGCTCAAGAGGGCAGCCGTCCTGGCCCTCTACGCCGCCGAGATAGAGAACCTCTATCGCTGATGGGCGACGCCGTCACGTTTGACGGGCGGGTGGCCATCGTCACCGGCGCCGGGGGCGGGCTCGGTCGCGAGTACGCCCTGGAGCTGGCTCGACGCGGCGCCCGGGTAGTGGTGAACGACCTCGGCGGTGCCGTCGACGGCACCGGAGGCTCGCCTCGAGCCGCCGACGCTGTCGTCGACGAGATAGCCAGTGCCGGCGGAGAGGCGACAGCCAGCTACGAATCGGTGGCCGACCCGCAGTCAGGTCAGGCGATTGTCGACACCGCCGTCGAGCGATTCGGGTCGGTGGACATCGTGATAAACAATGCCGGCATCCTCCGCGATCGGAGCTTTCCGAACCAGTCGCCCGAGGACGTGGACGCCGTCATCGACGTCCATCTCCGGGGGGCGTTCAACGTCTCCCGCCCCGCTTTCCGGGCCATGAAGGAGAAGGGCTACGGCCGATTCGTCTTCACCGCTTCCAACTCGGGCCTGTTGGGCAACTTCGGCCAGACGAACTACGGGGCGGCGAAGATGGGACTGGTCGGGCTTTCGAATGTCCTCGCCATCGAGGGGGCCAAGTACGGCATCCACTCCAATGTCATCGCCCCTGTCGCCCGGACCCGGATGACAGAGGAGCTGCTGGGGCCGCTGGCGGAACACGTCGACCCCGCCCAGGTGATGCCGATGGTCGTCTACCTCGCCTCCGAGCAATGCGACCTGTCCCATGAGATTTTCTCCGCCGGTGCCGGCAGGTACGCACGGTTCTTCGTGGGCCTGACGCCCGGCTGGTTCGCCGGCGCCGGCCAGGCTCCCTCGGTGGAGGAGTTGGCCTCCCGCATCGACCAGATCCGCGACACCACCGAGTTCTCGATCTTCTCGGATGCGGGTGAGGAACTCCAGATGCTGGGCGCCCTTCTGGCCGGCGACGGTACGGTGAACCCGTGACCGCAACCACGGAATCTGTCGATGCCATCGTCGCCGCCGCGATCGATCGCCTCCTGGCCGAACACGACCCCCATACCAGCGACGAAGTCACGTTCTGGGGCGCGCAATTCGACGCCGGGCTGGCCTGGGTCCACTTCCCCGTCGGGCGGGGTGGCCTGGCGGTGTCGCCGTCGTACCAGACCACAGTCGTCGATCGGCTGACGGCCGCCGGATCCTCGCGGGCGAACGTAGCCCGAAACGTCATCGGCTACGGAATGGGTGGACCGACCGTCCTCAGCCACGGCACAGAGGAGCAGCAGCAGCGTTGGCTCCGTCCGCTTTTCACCGCCGAAGAAGTCTGGTGCCAGCTCTTCAGTGAGCCGTCGGCTGGTTCCGACGTCGCCGGGCTCGCCACCCGGGCGGTCCGCGATGGCGATGAGTGGGTCGTCAACGGCCAGAAGGTGTGGACGACGCTCGCTCATACAGCCAAGTGGGGGATGCTCGTGGCCCGCACCGACCCCGACCAGCCCAAGCATCGGGGCCTTACGTATTTCATCGTCGACATGGACCAACCGGGGGTCGACGTTCGACCGCTCCGACAGATCACCGGCGAGGCCGAATTCAACGAGGTCTACTTCACCGACGCCCGCATCGCCGATACCGACCGTCTCGGTGCGGTCGGCGACGGCTGGCGGGTGGCGCTCACGACCCTGATGAATGAGCGGGTCGCCATCGGAGCCTCGATCCCGGCCCGCGGCGAAGGGCCGATCGCCATGGCCGTCGACCTGTGGCAGTCCCACGGGTCCGACCCGGCCCATCGCGACCGGCTTATGCAACTGTGGGTGGAGGCCGAGGTCCTCAGGCTCACGAACGTCCGGGCCGCCCGAGCTCGGACCCTGGGCACCCCCGGACCGGAAGGATCGACCGCCAAGCTGCACTGGGCCGAGCTCAACAAGGAGATCTACGAGTTCTGCGTGGATGTGATGGGCCCCGACGGGCTCCTCTATCCGGAGACGTATGCGTTTCGGGTTCCCGACGAGTCGGCGATGGGGCGCAGGAGCCCGCAGATGAACTTTCTCCGCGCCCGGGCGAATTCCATCGAGGGCGGCACGTCGGAGATCATGAAGAACATCCTGGGAGAGCGGGTGCTCGGGCTACCCGGAGAGCCGCGGGTCGACAAGGATCTGCCCTGGCGGGACGTACCGCGCGGTTGAGTGGCGGCGACCGGGTTCTCGTCACCCACCACCTTCCCGGCGGGGCCGGCTCCGGCCTGGACGACGCCTGGGAGGTTTGGGAGGGTCCGGGAGCGATGCCCGGGGTCGAGTTGATGCGGCGGGCCGGGTCGCTCGACGGCCTCCTCTGCATGCTCGTCGATCGGATCGACGGCGAGTTCGTGGCCGCTGCCTCCCGCCTGCGGGTGATATCGCAGATGGCAGTCGGCGTCGACAACATCGACCTGGCGGCGGCGCGAAACGCCGGGATCCCCGTGGGGCACACCCCGGGTGTCCTGACGGAGACCACCGCCGACACGGCGTTCGCCCTCCTGGCGGCCGCATGCCGGCGCTTGCCCGAGGGCCAGGATGCGCTCCGGCGCGGGGAGGTGGGGGAGTGGGACCCCGACTATCTGCTGGGGGGTGACCTTTTCGATACGACAATGGGCATAGTGGGCCTCGGTCGCATCGGCCAGGCACTCGCCAGGCGGGCGAGCGGATTCGGGATGCGAGTGGTGTATTCCGGCCCCCGCGCCAAGGCGGCGGCGGCCGCGCTCGACGCCGAGCATGTGCACCTCGACGAGCTCCTCGGGACGTCCGACCATGTCGTGATCACCGCCCCTCTGACCGCTGGCACCCGCCACATCATCGATGGCGCCGCCCTGGCCCGGATGAGAGACGGCGCCACCCTGGTGAACGTCGCCCGCGGTGGGCTGATCGACCATGAGGCGCTGACCCGGGAGGCCGTGACCGGACGCGTCAGGATCGCCCTGGACGTCACCGAGCCCGAGCCTCTGCCGCCCGGGCATCCCCTGCTGGCGCTGCCCAACGTGCTGGTCGTTCCCCACCTCGGGTCGGCCAGCGTTCGCACCCGGCGGGCCATGGCCGAGATGGCGATCGCCAACCTCAGAGCGGGCCTGGCAGGTGAGCCGTTGCCGGCGCCCGTGGGAGGAATCCATTCGTGATTGCCGGAAACCGCCACTTACCATGCCCCCAATCCATGAGGAGGAGTGAATGATCGAGGTACCCGAGGCGAGTTCGGTCGTCGTCAACCCGTCCCACGAAGACCTTCAGGGGTGGGCGCTCGAGCTCATGCCGCGCGTGACGAAGACGGAGTTCGGCAACATCAACTACCAGTCGAAAATCACCGCCCGCCTCAAGGGTTCGACGTTCTTCGTCTCCGACCACGAGATCCACCAGAACCGGATGAGCCGCCAGGAGGCGGACGAGTGGGCTCGGCGCCAGGACGAGTACATCACCGACAAGGACATGATCTCCACCGAGGGTTACATCGGTCCCGATCCCGATTTCCGCACCGGCATCCGGATGCTCATCGAGAAGGACCAGCCCAATATCGCCGGCATGCAGTCCCATCTCTACTTCCCTCCCGATGACGACTGGTCGCCCGAGTTCACGGTGATCTACACCCCAAACCTGATTCCGCACGGGAAGCCCGACGACTGCCTCATCGTCGTCGACCTGGACAACTGGATCACGCGCGTCTTCGGCTCGGACTACTTCGGAGAGTCGAAGATGGGTGGTCTCCGCATGTGGAACCGCCTGGTCTATGACCATGGAGGACTAGCCCTCCATGCCGGTCTGAAGACCTTCCCGGCCGGATCGACCCCGGACGGCGAGGAGCAGTCGATGCTCATCATTGGCCTGTCCGGCACAGGGAAGACGACCACCACCTTCCGACGCCAGCTCGGTTCCCTGCCGGTCCAGGACGACTTCGTCGGCCTCATGCCGGAAGGCGTGGTCCACACGAGCGAGAACGGATGCTTCGCCAAGACCTTCGGTCTCGACCCCGAGGACGAGCCCACCATCTACGGGGGCACGACCCGGGCGGACGCCTGGCTCGAGAACGTATCGGTGACACCCGAGGGCAGGGTCGACTTCTTCGACACCAACTACACCGCCAACGGTCGCAGCACCTTCCCCCTCGCCAACATCGAGCATCGCAGCCCCGTGAAGGCTCCCCGCGCCCGGTACCTGCTGATGCTCAACCGCTCCGATCACATCATCCCGGCCGTGGCCCGACTGAGTCGCGACCAGGTGGCGGCGTACTTCATGCTGGGTGAGACCAAGGGCACCTCGGCAGGCGGGGCGGCCGAGGCCGGCAAGAGCCTGCGCGTCCCCGGAACCAACCCGTTCTTCTTCGACGACGACGCCTTACAGGGCAACCGGCTGCTCGAGCTGCTCGACACCATGCCGGACCTGGGGGTCTACATCCTCAACACCGGCCGGGTGGGGGGTGACGACGACGATGACCGCTCGAAGAAGGTCCGGATAGCCGACAGTTCCGCCATCGTCGCCGGGATCGTGTCGGACACGATCGAGTGGGAGACTGACCCCGACTTCGGGTATGAAGTGGCGTCCTCGGTGCCCGACCTGGACGACCCCGAGCTGCTTCAGCCGCAGCGTCTGTATGCCCGCCAGAACCGCCTCTCGGAGTACCAGGAGATGGTGGCCCGTCTCCAGGACGAGCGCAGGCGCTACCTGGCCGCCTACCCCGCCCTATCCCCCCGAATCAAGCTCTAGCTTCGTCCCCCTGAGCGGACCCACTTCGCGAAGGACAAGAGGAGGCCTCACGCTGGGTCGGGTTGGATGGTTAGGAGGGTGCCCGAGGTGAGGCGGATGTTGGCGACCGGGGCCGTGAACAGGTTGGAGACTCCCAGCGTGGAGCCCGGGACCAGCGTGGCGTCGGTCAGGTTCCAGCGCAGGCCGGTCGTAGTAACTCCGGTCACGGGGCCGTCGATGGCGAGCAGGGTGAGTATGGTCCCGGTGGTCCCGTGGATTGTCACTCCCCCCCGCAGAACCCGCACCCGGGCGCGGGAGGCAATCCACTCGATGTCCATCGTGGCCCACCGCTCCGAGGTCAGGAGGGAGATCGTCCCCAC
>DATFFO010000333.1:0-4120 GCA_035250025.1 Acidimicrobiia bacterium | reverse complement strand
GGGTGATCAGGTCGGGGCGTTCTGCCAGAGCCCGGTGAGGTTCCCTTCCGGGTCCATGAAGTAGGCCGACCATCCCATCCCCAGCACGTCGGTGCGGCCGCTGACTGTCTTTCCGCCTGCCTCCTCGATGCGGGCGAGGGCGGCATCGATGTCGTCGACGTCGATGGTGACGACCGGATGCTCTACGCCACCGGTGCCACGGGCCAGCATGCCGCCGTTGATGAATCCGATCTCCGTCGGGCCCTGCTCGCCGCTGGGCCCCGTCGTTGCCAACGTGTAGCCGGCCTCGGGAAGTGGCTGTAGCTCCCAACCGAAGACGCCCTGGTAGAAGGCCTGAGCCCGCTCGACGTCGTCTGCCGGGATCTCGAAGTGCACGATCCTGCCGCTCACTCTCACCTCCTGGTTCGGGTCATCCGAGCCTACGCCTGACCGGGTTCCTCTGCTTCCGTTGACGACCTTTCACTCTGTCCCCCTGAGCGAAGCGAAGGGGGAAGGGGCCCCTGCGCCGGAGCGCAGCGGAGGCGTGGGGTAGGGGCAGTCGCTCCCAACAAGCAAACCTATGAAACCGGGCGCGGGGGCCTCTTCAAAGCTTCCGGGTGGGGTTTTCCGGGCCCCGGGGGGACTCGCTGGCTAGGGTCAAGCGCCAGGCAGGGCACCCCATTGCCCGGTCAACGACAGGAGGAAACATGAAGTCAAGACTTATCGCCCTCATAGCGGTGCTGGCCATGGTGATGGCGGCCTGTACGACGGCGACAGAGGACAGCACGACTACGGCAGCCGGCGGTGACGGGACCAGCGATACCACCACTGCGGACACAACACCTACCTCGGCCGACGGAGAGACCCTGGCGACGGTTCGCGAGCGCGGCTCAGTGCTCTGCGGTGTCAACCAGGCCGTCCCCGGCTTCGGCTTCACCGACGCCGAAGGCAACTTCTCGGGCTTCGACATCGACTACTGCAAGGCTCTCGCCGTCGCCGTGCTGGGCGACGCGGAAGCGGTCGAGTTCGTTCCGCTCGATGCTGCTCAGCGATTCACCGCCCTGGGGTCCGGCGAGATAGATGTGCTCATCCGCAACACGACCTGGACGGCCAGCCGTGACGGCGGCGAGGGCGCCACTTTCCTCACGACCACGTTCTACGACGGTCAGGGGATGATGGTGCGCGAGGACAGCGGCTTCACGTCGGTCGATGACATGGCCAACGTCGCCGTGTGTGTCCTTTCCGGCACTACGACGGAGCTCAATCTCGCCACCCGGTTCGGCGACATCCCGTACACCCCGCAGACGTTCGAGGACAACGAGACCCTGCAAGCTGCCTTCATCGCCGGGCAGTGCGACGGCTGGACGTCAGACAAGTCACAGCTCGCCGGCGTCCGGTCCAACTTCCCGGAGGCAGAAGGTGGGCCTGAATCCCTGGTGATCCTGGACGAGACGTTCTCGAAGGAGCCGCTCGGACCAGCGGTCCGCGACGGTGACAGCCAGTGGGCCCAGGTCGTCGACTGGGTGGTGATCGTGACGATCCTCGCCGAGGAGTTGGGCATCGAGTCGGGCAACATCGACTCGTTCGCCGACACCGAGAACCAGGACATCCGTCGCCTCCTCGGCCTGGAGATCACCGACGACGAGGGGAACACGTCGGTCTTCGATGCCGGCCTCGGGCTCGACCCGGGCTGGGCGGGAGACGTGGTCGCCGCCGTCGGCAATTACGGAGAGATCTACGACCGCAACGTCGCCCCCCTGGGTGTCCCCCGTGGTCCCAACGCGCTGTGGACGGACGGCGGGCTGATCTACGGCCCGCCCTACCGCTAGATAACGGTGGGGAGCGTCCTTCGGGGCGCTCCCCATCTCCTTCTGATGGCCACCGTCGCCTCTACTGCTACCGCCGTCCGCCCACCCTGGTGGCGAGATCTGCGCGTTATCCGGGTAGTGGCCCAGGTGGTGTCGCTGGCGATCGTCGGGGTCGTGCTCTACGTGCTCTGGTTCAACCTGACCAACAATCTCCGCGCCCAGGGCATCCGCACCGGCTTCGAGTTCCTCGACCAGCCCATTGGTGTGAACATCGCCGGTTCCAACGTCGGCGCTCGGGCGTCGGTGAGCCGCGCTCTCCTGGTCGGCCTGAAGAACACCGCGGCCCTCGGCGCGGTCGGGCTTCCCATACTCACGATCATCGGCGTGCTGATCGGGATCGCCCGGCTTTCCAGCAATTGGATCGTATCGAAGCTGGCGACCGCTTATGTCGAACTGTTCCGAAACCTGCCGCCCCTCCTCATCATCGTCTTCGCGTTCCGGGCCGTGGTGCTCCGGCTCCCTCCCGCCCGCGAGGCGGCCACCCCGCTGGACGCCTTTGTGATCTCCAACCTCAGCATCAGCGTTCCGGGCTTCACCGCCCAGGAAGGCTTCTCCAGGTTCTGGTTGACAATGGCGCTCGTCCTGGTCGCAGCGGTGGCAGTCTGGATCTGGCGGACGCGAGTCTTTGTGCGCACCGGCACCCCCCACCACCGACTGCTGTGGTCGGGCGGGTTGGTGCTGGTGGCGGGCGTGGTTGCCTTCTTCGCTGTCGGCGGGCCGATCGGCATCACCCTGCCGAAGCTCGACGGGCGGGTCATAACCGGCGGCTTCACCGGGTTCAGTTCATTCTTTGCCGTCATGGGTGCCCTCGCCCTCTATACCGCCAGTCACGTCGCCGAAATCGTGCGGGGGTCGATCCAGGCCATTCCCCGCGGCCAGGGTGAGGCCGCCAACGCCCTCGCCCTCACCCCGTTCCAGCGCATGCGCCACGTCATTTTCCCGCAGGCGATGCGGATCGCCATCCCGCCGACCATCAACCAGTACCTCAACTTCGTGAAGAACACGTCCCTCGCCATTGCCGTCGGTTTCGCCGACTTCGTCGTCATCGCCTTTCAGGCCATCGGCAACGGCCAGCCGGCGCCGCAGGTGATCCTGCTCGTGATGGCCGGGTACCTGTTCATCTCGCTGGTTATCTCCTTGATCGTGAACATCCTCAACCGTCGCCTCCAGTTGGTGACGCGGTGACTGCGGCCACGGGCGAGCGTCGTCCACCCCCCGTCCCTGTCCACTCGCCTCTGGTATGGGCACAAACGCATCTCTTCCGCACCTGGTGGGACACCCTCCTCACCTTTGTCTTCGGTGGTCTCGCGGTGGCGGCCATCTTTGCCCTGATCCGCTTCGTGGCCACGGCCGACCTCACCATCCTGCGGGTGAACCTGGCCAACTTCATGGTCGGGCGCTTCCCCAGAGACCAGATGTGGCGGCCGGCGGTGGCAATGATCCTCGTGATGGCGGCGATCGGCTTCATCGGCGGAGTGGCCAGCGCCACCGCTCGGGCCGCCGCCGCCGAGGCGGGCCTTCCGTTCAGACCGTCCCGCCCGGTCGAGATCCTCCGCCGCCAATGGCCGCTGCTGGCCACGATCGCCGCCGTCCTCGCGCTGACCCAAACTCTCGGCCCCACGATCGCGGTCGTCTCTGGCCTGGTGGCTGGATGGCTTGCCTACCTCGCCGCACGCCGGTCGCCTCCGCTGGTGCGCAAATGGTCGTGGCTCATTGCCCTTGCCCTGTTCGTGGCGGCCTACCTCGCCCTGGCCGTTGCCGGCGGCGTGGGCTGGGACGACTGGGGTGGGATCCACCTGAACCTGTTCATCACCGCCGCCGGAATCGTCCTCGCCTTCCCCGTCGGGTTGCTCCTCGCTCTCGGACGCCGCTCCAGCCTGCCGGTGGTGCGGTGGCTGTCGGTGACGTACATCGAAATCATCCGCGGCGTGCCGCTCATCACGCTGCTGCTGCTCGGCATCTTCGCCATCGGCTTCTTCCTCCCGGCCGGGTTGCGCCCGGACGCTGTCGCCCGGGTCTTGACCGCGATCGTCCTATTCGAGGCGGCCTACATCGCCGAGGTTGTGCGGGGCGGACTCCAGGCGGTGCCGAGCGGACAGCGGGAGGCGAGCCAAGCGTTGGGAATGCCGCCCTGGAAGACGATGCGTCTCATCATCCTTCCCCAGGCTCTCCGCGCCACCATCCCGGCCATGGTCGGTCAGTTCATCAGCCTCTACAAGGACACGACCCTGGTCAGCCTGGTCGGTCTCTTCGACGTCCTCACCGTCTCCGGC
>DATFFO010000332.1:0-8334 GCA_035250025.1 Acidimicrobiia bacterium | reverse complement strand
CGCCAGCCCGCCACCGGGTCGAAGGCTGGCGGCCACCGCCCCGCCCATGCGGGCGGCATGCTGGGCGGCGATCGCCAGGCCGAGGCCGGTGCCCGTGCCCCGGGCGGGGTCGGCGGTGGCGAAGCGCTCGAAGATGCGTTCGAGCTGGTCCGGAGGCACCCCGGGGCCGCGATCGGCGACCTCGATTTCCAGCATGCCCTTTGCCGTCGACGCCGAGACGGTGGTCTGGGTCCCGGCGGCGTGGTGGCGGGCGTTGTCGAGCAGGTTTCCGATCACTCGCTCCAGCCCCCGCGGCTCGACCATCACCGGGCTGTCCACCGTGGAGACGAGTTCGGCTTCGGGATGCCTCTCTGCGAGCAGGGCTCCGAGGAACGCCGTCACGTCAACGAGGCTGGGGGCGGGAGGATGTGAGGCGAGATCCAGGCGCGAGATCTCGAGGAGGTCCTCGACCAGGCGCCGGAGCTTGCGTACGTCGGCGTCGAGCATGCCGGCGATCGTGGAGGCGTCGCTTTCCTCCCCGTCCGCCCTCTCGAGCCTGTCGCGGAGCATGGCGGCCTCGTTGACCAGGGACGTAAGGGGCGTGCGCAGCTCGTGAGAGACATCGGCCACGAACCGTCGCTCCCGGGCGCGGGCTGCCTCCAGCTCGTCGATCGTGCCCCGGAGGGACTCGGCCATCGTGTTGAAGGAACCCGATAACCGCCCGAACTCGTCGGGTCCCTCGTCCTCCAACCGAACGTCGAGGTCCCCGGCGGCCATCTGCTGGGCGGCGGTGCTGGCGGCGGCGACGGGGCGGAGCATGCGCCGGGCGAGCGCGGTGGCGACGAGGGCCCCGAGGGCGATTACCGCCAGACCGGCGCTGGTGACGACGAGCAGCAGTTGTCGGGTGGCGTCCGTGACGGTCTGAGCTGATGTGACGAAGAAGAAGGTCGGCCCCGATGGCGGCAACCGCCCGGCAGTCACGAGGGCCAGCCCAGTGGCGGTCTCTGAGAACTCATAGGCGAGCTGGCCGGCCTCGGCGAGTTCGCGCAGGCCCTCGGAGATGGCTATTTCCCCCAAACCCGGCGTGGCCAAGCGCTCGCCGCCGGGGAACTCGACCCACACCCCGTCCGTGCCGCGCCGCAGGAATCGGTCGAGGAGGCCGGAGGACTCCATGCCGTCGGGGTCGACGGGGTCGGGCAGGCCTGCCGCCGGGGCCAGCACGGTGAGGTTGAACTCGGCGGAGGCGACGGCGTCCTCGACGCGTTGGGCCCGGAGTGAGCGGTCGACGAGGATGACCGAGAGAGCGCCGACCGTGGCGGCGGTGAGCGCCACCAGGCCGATCAGCACCCAGATGAGGCGCCGGCGCAGGCCGAAGCGGGACCTCAACCCGATCCGGCCCGGTAGCCGAACCCGCGCACCGTGACCACGACCTCTGGTCGGGATGGGTCCTTCTCCAGCTTGGACCGGAGGCGTTGGACGGCGACGTCGACGAGGCGGGTGTCGCCCAGGGCCGGGTAGCCCCAAACGTTCTCCAGCAGCATCTCCCGGGTGAATACCCGGCCGGGCCGCCCGGCCAACTCGACCAGGAGCCGGAACTCGGTGGGCGAGAGCTCGATCGGGTCGCCGGCGCGGGTAACCCGGTGGGCGGCCACGTCGATGACCACATCACCGATCGACAGCCGTTCGGGGACGTCTGGGTTGTGGGATCGGCGCAGGGCCGACCGCAGGCGGGCCACGAGGATCGGCATCTCGAAGGGTTTGGTGATGTAGTCGTCCGCCCCCAGTTCCAGCCCGAGTACGACGTCGGTCGTGCCGTCGCGGGCGGTGAGCATGACGACCGGAGTGGTGGAGGACGCCCTGATGCTGCGCAGCACCTCGAGGCCGTCCCGTTTGGGAAGCATGACGTCGAGGACGACGGCATCGGGACCGTGGCGCCGGAAGGCGGCCAGGGCCTCGTCTCCATCCGAGGCCGTCACCACCGAGAATCCGGCGTCGGTCAGGCCGATGCGGGTGATGTCGCGTATGGAGCGGTCGTCCTCCACGACCAGGATCACACCTTCCATCGGCGCCAGTATGCCCGGCGGTCCTCGGGCGGAGGGGTTACTCGGAGTGGGATGGGTCTGGCCGTACCATCGGGGGAATGACTACCACTGCTGTCCTCTTCGGGGGACCCAGCGACGAGCACGACATCTCGATCCTCACCGGCCTTCAGGTCGCCCGGGCGCTTCCCGGCCAGCCGACCGCCCTCTACTGGTCGAAGACCGGGGAATGGTTCCAGGTGGACGCCGACGCCGAGGCGGCCGATTTCGTCGAAGGGGTCCCCCGCAAAGCCAGGCCGGTGAGCTACTTGGCTACCCCGGGGGGCGGTTTTCTGGTGAAGAGGCGGTCGCTCGACGTCGGCGTAGCGGTGATCGCCTGCCACGGCGGGCCCGGGGAGGACGGCACCCTCCAGGGAGCCCTTGACCTGGCCGCCATCCGCTACACGGGTCCGGGTCAGTCCGCCTCTGCCCTGGGCATGGACAAGTTCTCGTTCGGGGCGACGATGGCCGCCGCCGGGCTGCCCTCATTGGCCCGATCCCTCGTGATGCCGGGCGAAGATCCGGGTGCGAGCTTCGACGGCCCCTACATCGTCAAACCTCGCTTCGGCGGCTCCTCGATCGGGATCGAGGTGGCCGACGACTGGGCGACGGTGCTCGCCCTGGTCGGGCGCTCGTCCTATTTCTCATCGGGGGCCGTCGTCGAGCCATTCCTCGGCGGAAGTCGCGATCTCCAGGTCGCGGTGCGCCTATTCCCCGAGCTCGAGCTCTCGGCGATCGAGGCTCCGGCCCGGGCCGAGGGATCGGGCATCTACAGCTACGACCAGAAGTACCTGGCCTGGGGCGGAGAGGTCTCCGGGGGTCGGGAGCTCCCGGCCCGCCTCGACGACGACCTGAGCGGGAGGGTTTCCGCGCTGGCCGCCCGGGTGGCGAGGGTGTTCGGGGTTCGGGGGATAGCCCGGATCGACTTCCTCGAGAAGGCAGGGGAGCTGTGGGTCAACGAGATCAACACGATCCCGGGTTCGATGGCGGCGTATCTGTGGATCGATCCCCATCGGGAGCGTGCCGAGCTGTTTGCAGACATGGTGGAGGAGGCGGCTGCCGTGGCGCCGCGGACTTTCTCCACTGCCGGCTCTGACGGGACCGCGCTTCGCAACGCCGGCACCATCGCCTCGAAGCTCGGCTGAGAGCTGTTAGAGATTCACCACCGGGCAGGTGAGGGTGCGGGTTATGCCCTCGATCGCCTGGATCCGGGCGACCACGAGTTTGCCCAGGGCATCCACGTCGTCGGCACTGGCCTTGACGATGACGTCGTAGGGACCGGTCACGTCATCGGCGTCGGTGACACCTGGGATCCCGCGCACCTCGTCGGCGACGAGGGCCGCCTTGCCGACTTCGGTCTGGATCAGCACATAGGCCTGAACCACTTACCCTCCTGTTGGTCTCGGGTGAGGGACTATACCGAGCAGCCCCGCCCCGCGCCCGAGGCCGTCCCCCCGTTTTCGCGCTGGATCTCGCCGGCGGTTTACGACTGGTTTGATGGGCGAGAAAGGGAGGGACGGGTGGTCGGTCAGTAGATGTCCTGGCCGAAGCGGACGCCGGAGATGTAGGAGGCGCCGTCCTCTTCGGTCAGTTCGAAGACGATCCGCTGTCCCTGGCGGAGGGTGCGGAACACCGAACCCTGCAACGAGCCGGGACGGAGGTACACCTCGTCGCGGTTGTCGTCACGGACGACGATGCCGGCCCCGGTCACCGGGTCGTATGTCTGGACGACTCCCTGGACGGGCATCGGCGGCGTCAGGCCTTCTCGACCTTGCCCGCCCGGATACAGGACGTGCAGACGCGGGCGCGGCGGGTGTTGGATCCGTGGCGGACCCGGATGCGCTGGATGTTGGGCAGCCAGCGACGGTTGTTTCGCTTGTGGGAGAAGCTGACGGTCTTCCCGTAGCTGGGGGCCTTCCCACAGACCTCGCAATGGTACGACATGAAAGAAAGAACTCCTGGGGGAACGGGACAAGGATACCCCGAGCGGGAGAGGTCGGGAAATCTGACCGATACCCGATCTACCTACCACCGCTCGCCGACAACCGTTTACCGTTTCGTTCGTGACGCTGACGCCGAAAGACATCAAGCGGGTTTTCGCCACATACCAGCGGTTGCTCGAATCGCATCGCCAGGCGATCAACGGGCTCAATGTCTACCCGGTCCCGGACGGCGACACCGGGTCGAACATGGCGCAGACCATCGAGTCGGTGATGCGTCACCTCGACGGGGCAGAGTCGATGGCTGAGGTCGCCTCTGCCATCGGGCACGGCTCGCTGGTGGGAGCGGCCGGGAACTCGGGAGTGATCCTCTCCCAGGTGTTGCGGGGAATGGCGGAGGTCCTGGGTGACGAGACCGAGGTGGACGCCGATGACCTGAGCGCCGCCCTGGCGGCGGCGGCGGCGGCCGCTTACAACGCCGTCCAGCGCCCGGTCGAAGGCACGATCCTCACAGTGGTCCGCGAGTCGGCGGAGGCGGCACAGGGAGCACCGACTGCCGGGGACGTGGCACGTCTCCTCGAGGTCGTGTACGCCCGGGCGGCAACGGCGCTCGAGCACACCCCGGACATGCTGCCGCTGCTCAAGGAGGCCGGAGTCGTCGATGCCGGCGGGGCGGGCTATCTGCTCCTCCTGGCGGCCTTCCTGGAGGTGGCCACGGGAGTGGAGACGGAACTACCCGAGCGCCTCCTCACTGCGGTCCCGACCATCGACGTCGAAGGTGCTCACACAGGCCCGCGCTATGAGGTGATGTACTTCCTCGAGGCGGCGGACGACCGCGTGGAGGCGCTGCGGACCGCATGGGAGAGCATGGGGGACTCGATCGTGGTCGTCGGGGGCGAGGGGCTGTGGAACTGCCATATCCACACCGACGAGATCGGCCCCGCACTCGAGGCAGGGATCGAGGCGGGCCGCCCCCGGGGAATCCGGATCACCGACCTCTTCGAGCAGGTAGGGGCCCTCGAGGCGGACGTCGCCGCCGGGGGTTTCAGCCCCCTGGCCGACTTCCTCGCCGCCCCCATCGGGGTGGTGGCGGTGGCCAACGGTCCCGGGCTGGTCGAGCGTTTTCGGCGCCTGGGCGTTCAGCAGGTCGTGGCGGGCGGGCAGTCGGCGAATCCGACGGTCGAAGACGTCCTGGCGGCCGTCGACGAAGCCCCAGCCCACACCATTGTCATCCTCCCCAACAACAAGAACATCATTCCCGTGGCCGAGCAGGTCGACGCCCTCACCACCAAAACGGTGGCCGTGGTCCCCACCCGCAGCCTTCCCCAGGGTCTGGCGGCGATGCTCGGATATGTACCCGATGCCCGCGACCTCGACGCCCTCCTCGACGACATGGCCGTGGCCGCCGGAGCCGTCGACTTCGGCGAAGTGACGATCGCCGTGCGCGACGCCAGAGTCGACGGATGGAACGTGACCCGGGGCGACTGGATGGGTGTCGCCGACGGCCGGATCGTGGTTGCCGACCGCGACAGGTTCTCCGTGCTCCGGGGGCTGGTGGCGGCGATCATGCCGCCCAGCGCTGAGCTGGTCACGGTCTTCACCGGCGTGGGCGCCTCCCGGTCCGACACCAAGGCGCTCGAGGCGTGGGTGGGCGAGACCCATCCGTCAGTCGAGGTGCTGGCCCTCGACGGCGGCCAGCCCCTGTACCCGTACCTGGTGTCGGTGGAATGAGAGGGCGATGGCCGACCTCGCCCGGCTAGCCGGCGTCGATGTCCGCAACGTCAAAGGACTGACGGGGGCCAGGGGCGAACAGGTCCACAAGTCCGGACTCGAGTCCGTGGCCGACCTGCTGATGCATGTCCCCCGCACCTACGTCGACCGCTCGCGGAACGTGAGCATCGCAGAGGTCCCGATCGACCAGGAGGTGACGGTCATCGGCGAGGTGAGGTCGATCTCGCAGCGTCGGCCGCGGCGAAACCTGGTCATCGTGGAGGCCTCCGTGAGCGACGGCGTGTCGAGCCTGAAAGCCGTCTGGTTCAACCAGGGCTGGTTGTACAGGCAACTCCCGGCGGGGACGGAGGTGGCGTTGTCCGGAAAGGTGGAACGGTTTCGGGGACGTCTGCAGATGAAGACACCGGGGGTCGACATCCTCTCGTCGCCGACGGAGTCCCTGGACACGGGCCGCATCGTTCCCATCCACCCCGTCATCGGCAAGGTCACCGCGGCGATGATTCGTCGTGCCATCCACAACGCCCTGGTCAGGAGCCGCCCGATTCCCGACTCAGTGCCCGAGCCGACGCGCCTGGCGGCAGGCGTGGCCGATCGCGACTGGGCATTCGGCGCCATCCACTTCCCGGAGTCGCTCGACGACGTGGCGCCCGCCCGCAACCGCCTGGCGTTCGACGAGTTGTTCCGACTCGAGGTCGCCTTGGCGGTGCAGAAGCGCCGGCAGGAGGAGGCGTCGCGGGGAGTGGCCCATGCCACGGTGGGCGACCTGGCCCGGACGTTCATCGCCGGCCTGCCCTACGAGCTGACGGCCGCCCAGCGTCGGGTCATGGTGGAGATCGAGGCCGATCTCTCCCGGCCGCACGCCATGCACCGTCTGCTCCAGGGGGAGGTGGGATCGGGCAAGACCGTGGTCGCCGTTGCCACCCTCCTCGCCGGAATCGAAGGAGGCTGGCAGGGTGCGGTGATGGCCCCCACCGAAGTCCTCGCCGAGCAGCACTATCTCGGTATCTCCGATCTTCTGGCATCCGCCGGGCTGGACCCCGAGGTCGAAGGGGAGGGGGCAGCTCTCGGGATGGGCTCCCTCTTCGAAGGCTCGGAGGGACCGTCGGTCCGCCTGGCCCTCCTCACTGGATCGCGGGCGATCCTGTCCCACCGGCCCGGGGCGGGAAGGCCCGAGGTCACGGCCGCCATCGCTTCGGGTGAGGTCCAGATGGTCGTGGGCACCCACGCCCTGATCCAGGAGGGGGTCGACTTCCATCGCCTCGGGGTGGCTGTCATCGACGAGCAGCACCGCTTCGGCGTCGCCCAGCGGGTGGAGTTGCGTGACAAGGCATCAGAGATCGACCCGGACCTCCTCATCATGACCGCGACTCCGATCCCCCGGACCCTGTCCATGACCCTGTACGGCGACCTCGACGTGTCGGTGATAGACGAGATGCCGCCTGGTCGCACACCGGTCCAGACGACGGCGCTCGGCTGGGCGAGACAGGATCAGGCGTGGGAGGTCATCCGCGCCGAGGCGGAGGCCGGCCGCCAGGCCTTCGTCGTCTGCCCTTTGGTGGACGACAGTCCCAAGGTCGAGGCGGCGTCGGCCACCGCCGAGCACGAGCGCCTCCAGGGAGTCCTCGAAGGTCTGCGCCTCGGCCTCATCCACGGCCAGCTGCATCCCCGTGACAAAGAGGCCGTGATGGCGGCCTTCCGGGCGGGGGAGATCGACGTGTTGGTGGCGACGACCGTGATCGAGGTCGGGATAGACGTCCCCAACGCCACGGTCATGGTGATCGAGGACGCCGACCGGTTCGGCTTGTCGCAGCTTCATCAGCTTCGGGGCCGCGTTGGCCGCGGCCGCCATCCCGGGAGATGCATCCTCATCGCCGACCCCACGACGTCCGACGGCGAGGACCGGATCGAGGCGATGGTGCGCACCACCGATGGTTTCGAGCTCGCCAACGAGGACCTGCGGATTCGGGGCCAGGGCACGGTCTTCGGAATGCGCCAATCGGGCATGGCCGATCTCAAGCTGGCGGACCTACTGGCGGACTTCGAACTCCTCGTCGTAGCCCGCCACCAGGCGTTTGCCCTGGTCGACGAGGATCCCGAATTGAGCGGGCACCCCGACCTGGTCGCAGAGATCGGGGCGCTGCTGGGAGACGACGTCGAGTGGCTGTTCGCCGAGGCCCGAGCGTGAGCAAGGAGACCCTTTGAGCGGTTCGCGACGGGTTCGCCCTGCCCTTCGGGCATCCCCCTACCCCACTTCGTGGGGGCCCCTTCCCCCCTTGCTCCGCTCAGGGGGACAAAGCGCTGGCCGTGGCTGAGCTAGATCAGGGCGTGGGCTTTGAGGGCCTCCAGGTCGCACACCTCGAGGGCCGCCTCGTGGGTCGACACGAGGATCACCTTCGGGGCCTTCCCCGCCTCGTAGGCCTGCTGCCAGCGGGCGGCGACGAGGCACCAGCGGTCGCCGGGACCGAGTCCATCGAAGGCAAACATCGGGTTGGGAGTGGATAGGTCGTTGCCGACCGCCTTGGAGAAGGCGAGGAACTCCTCGGTCATCTCGGCGCAGACCACGTGGCGCCCGACGTCCTCAGGGCCGGTGTTGCAGCAGCCGTCGC
>DATFFO010000331.1:0-13772 GCA_035250025.1 Acidimicrobiia bacterium | reverse complement strand
TCCTCGACGTGAGCGAGGCGGGCGGGATTGACGCCAGTCTCTGGGTCGGCTTGGTGGTGGCGGCCGTGTCGGGGTACGGCGCCATCGCCCTGGTGCTGGCGGCGTTGAAACGTGTGGGGTTGATGCCGTTTGCCGTCTACGCCCTGGTGGCCGGCCTGGCCGCCGTGCTGTTTCTCTAGTCCCCGTTTTCGCGCATCGATCCCGTCAAAAACGACGCGATCGATGCGCGAAACGTGGCGGTCAGCGACTTAGGGAGGACCGGGCGACCAGCACCGAGGGCGCCGGATTGCCTGTCATCACCTTGCGGAGACCGGAGAGCCCGCCGGTGAGGGCGTCGCGCCCGTACATGGCGATGACCGGCATGGCTCGCTCGAGGGGCAAGCTGGTCACGCCGATGGCGGCGATCTGGAGATCGGGATCGAGTCGGGAGCGCACCCGGTCGAGAACCTCGTGCCCGGCCGCGGTGATGCGGGGGCGGCCGCTCGTCACCCACCACCCGGCGTAGACGACCGCGAAGACGGCGATCAATGGCACGAAACCGGAGGGTGCGGGCGACGACGCCATCCAGGCGATGGCGCCGAGGACAACAGCTGCACAGCCAACTGTCACGACCAAACCGGAGACAAGGAGACTGCTCGAGGTCACCGTCAGGCCATCGAGCCCTCCGACGTGCCGATGGGCAGATCTCCGCCCCGCTGCCAGCGGCGCTCCGGGCTTGACGCCGGTGGCGTCGAGGGCGGCCAGGATCGAGGCCTCGACAGGGTGGATGTCGGAGACCTTCTCGGCCGTCACGATCCGGACGAGGCGGTCCGTGGACTCGCGGACCTCGATCATCCCCGACCATGTCAGATACGAGAGTGCGGTGTCACAGACCCGCTGCGCCCCTCCGGCGAGCATGGCCATCTGGTAGAGGGCGAGGTCGTGAGTGGAGGTGTCGGCATTCCGCACCGAGAAAGCGCGCACGGCGAGAGTGACGATCACCGTCGCCAGCAACACCGCTCCCAGCCCAAGGGTTGCGGCCTCCACGCTCACCGAGCCCACGGGTTGAATCTAACCCGTGGGCCCGGAGCATGCTGTGAGGCGTAGGGCTCACCTCAAGCGAGGTTTTCGCGTTCGTCCGTCAGACGCTCAGGTGGCCGCTCATCCCGCCAGCGATGCGGTCACGGCCGGTGAACAGGCGTCCCCGCTGGCCGCAGACGCAGTCATAGGCGACCGAGAGGCGACCGTCGTGGCCGGCGATCCCGGTCACAGCGTCCATGTTCAGGATGACTCGCTTCTGGAGTTCGTCGCAGTAGACAGCCATCATGGCCGGATCCTTTCCTTCACGGTTCGGCGGGCCCGGATCTCCCGAGCCGACGCCCACCGATCCTCTTGAATGGCATGGGCCACCAGGAGAGCGGTGGCCGGGTGCATGAGCGTCATTTTTCTTCCTTCCCGTAAGCAGCGTTTCCGCTTATAGTGGTTACAGTAACAGCTCCACGTAAGTAGTCAAATGAATTTCGACCATTACACAGACCAACCCGTCACCCTGGCGGTCGACCTCGTCAACACCTTCTGGTGGGAGTCGGGGAACGAGCACCTCGCCTCGACGGAGGACCTGAGCCGCTTCCTCGCAGAGCATGACGGCGACTGGATCGGGAGCCTGCCTTCTGTGCAGCCATCCGATGTCGACGAGGTGCGCCGCCTGAGGTCCGAGCTCCGGCGGGTGTTCGAGGCGAAAGACTCCGGGTCGGCGGCAGGCGCCGTCAACGAGATATTGGCGGCGAGCGGCGCCACTCCCCGGCTCTCCGCCCACGAGGGCACCCCTCACCTCCACTTCGAGCCACTCGACGATTCGCTGGCCCACTGGTTGGGAGTGGTGACGGCGATGGGCCTCGCCACTGTGCTCGCCGACTACGGACTCGACCGTCTGGGAATCTGCCAGTCGGACACCTGCGCGGACGTGTTCGTGGACACATCGCGGAACCGCTCGCGACGGCATTGCTCCACCACCTGCGGCACCCGCGAGCACGTGGCGGCCCACCGCCAGCGCAAGCGCCACGGCGCCTGACCCGCCTGTCACATCCGCACTCTGGCATCATCGCCCCGATGACCGACCGGACGACGGTGTACACCGACGGTGCCTGCTCGGGGAATCCCGGCCCCGGAGGGTGGGCCTGGATCGTGCCCGACGGTGCCTTCGCGGCGGGAGCCGAGGCGACGACGACGAATCAGCGCATGGAGTTGAGCGCCGTCCTCGACGCCGTCCGCAGCCTGGATGGGCCGCTCGAGGTCATCTCCGACTCGGCGTACGTCGTCAACTGCTTCCGCGACCGCTGGTGGGAGGGATGGCTCAAGCGGGGCTGGGTGAATGCGAACAAGAAGCCGGTGGCCAACCGCGACCTGTGGGAGCCGCTGGTCGAGGCGGTCCGCAGGGACGACGTCGTCTTCCGCTGGGTGAAAGGCCACTCAGGAGACCGCTGGAACGACCTCGCCGATCGGCTGGCGGTCGAGGCGGCGCTCCGGCAAGCAGGACGCCGGGGCGACACTCCACCGACCGATGTCGGTCCGGCCGACCTCGGTGGGCGAGAGCGCACCCGCGCCGAGGACGGTCCCGCCGGGCATCTGATGGTGGTCACGGGCCACCGCCCCACCGAATTGGGGGGCTATGACGACAACGACACCGCCCGGGCGGTGCGCGACCACGTCATCGACATCCTCATCGCCAAGCGCCGGCTCCATCCCGATCTCAAGGTCCTCACCGGGCTCGGGCTCGGCGCGGAAACGCTGGCAGCCGAAGCGGCCAGAGATGCCGACGTGCCCTATGTGGCGGTGCTCGCCTTCCCCCGCCTCGACGAGCGGTGGCCCGACTCGTCGCGCCGGCGGTTTCGGACCTTGCTCGACGCAGCAACGGAAACGGTCACGCTCCAGAACGGCCAGCCCGACTCGAACGCCAAGGCCGCCGCCGCTTTCCGTCGTCGCGATGCATGGCTCGCCCGCCACGCCGACGAGGCGCTGGTGGTGTGGGACCGGTCAGACGACCTGGTCGGGCGCCAGGTCCGCAGCCTCCAGGACGAGTTGGGCGAGGAAGAGGTCTGGATCGTCTCCCCCACCGAGGTGGGATAACCCCACACTTTGGATCAGCCGCCGGTCAGTTTGGAGAGGATCCCACCCAGCAGCTTCGAGGGCTTCCCGGTGCGCTCCTCGGCGGCGTCGGCCAGCAGGGCCAGCGAGCGTCCCAGGTTGATTCCGATCCATCGCAGGGGTTCGGGCTCCCAGCGGCGGGCATAGTGGCCCACGAACGGGAGGCGGGTCCGCTCGGTGTCAGCACCGGCCACGAGGTCGGCGAGCGTACGCCCGGCCAGGTTGGCGCTCGTCACGCCTTGCCCGACATATCCCCCGGCGTGGCCCCGTCCGGTGACACGGTCGAAGTCCACCGACATCCGCCAGTCGCGGGGGATGGCGACGGCGCCCCCCCAGCGGTGGGTCACGTTGGCGTCACCCAGCTGGGGGAACAGCTCCCACAGCACGTCACGCACCATCTCGTGGGTCCGCGGGTCCCGATCCCAGTCCGGCCGCACCGTGGATCCGAAGTGGTAGGGCGCACCGCGGCCGCCGAAGGCGAAGCGCCCGTCGGTGGTCCGCTGGCCGTAGATGACCAGGTGGCGCTGGTCGGAGAAGGTCTCGCCATGACGGAGACCGACCTCGTCCCACCACTCCTCCGGCATGGGCTCGGTGGCGAGCATCAGCGAGTAGACAGGAGCGACGGTGCGCCCCTCTCCGGGAAGCTCGGGGGTGAAGGCCTCGGTGCAACGCAGGACCGTCGGCGCCCGCACCACGCCCCCGTCGGTCACGACCAGCCCGGTGCCCATCGTCCGGACACGGCTGTGCTCGTAGATTTTGCCACCCCGGCGCTCCACCGCCTCCGCCAGGCCCGCCACCAGGCGCCAGGGGTGGATCGAGGCGCACCGGGGGGTGAACATGGCCCCCTCGGCCCCGGCCACAGCCGCCCGTCGGCTGGCCTCGGCGGCGTCCAGCCACTCGAGGTCGTCGTCGTCGAAACCCCAGCGGCGGAGTCCGTCCATGTAGGCGCGGAGCCGGGGCACCTGCGCCGGGTTGGTGGCGAAGAGCAACATGCCCCCCGGCCGGTAGGAGCAGTCGATGCCCTCCGCTTCGGTGACGCGGCCGATCTCCTCTACGCCGTCGAACATGGCGTGCTGGTACGCGACGACGGCATGGAGGCCGTGGTCGGCGGCCATCCGATCCTTCGACCCGGCGAACTTGGAGGACGCCCAACCCCCATTGCGCCCCGACGCCCCGAAGCCGCAGAACTCCGCCTCGACGACCACCACGGACAGCCCGGGTCGGGCACCGAGCAGGTAGTAGGCGGTCCACAGCCCCGTGTACCCGCCGCCCACGATGACGACATCGGCGTCGACGGCGTCGGTGAGGGCCGGGCGAGCTTTGGGAAGCGGGCCCTGGTCATGCCACAGGGAGAGCGGCGTCACCCCGCCAGCACTTCGTCGAGCGAGTCGGCGAATGCCTCGACCGCCAGGTCGGCGTCCTCCCGGGTCTGGGCGGCGCACACGAACCACGGCTCGCGGGCGTCGGGGCAGGGCATGACCCCCTTGGCGATCATGCGCATCGCCACCTCGTCGTAGGTGGCGGAGTCATGCTTGACCGCATCCCGAAACTCGGTGGGCGCCTCCTCGGCCAGGAACACCGAGAACATCGCCGGGTGGCCCACGACATGGCCGGCCACGCCGCGGTCGGCCAGGACCTTGGCCAGCCCGTCCATCATCCGCCGGCCGGTGGCCTCGATCCCGGCATAGGCCTGGCCGTCGGCCAGGCGCTCGATGGTGGCCGAGGCGGCGGCTGCCGCCACGGCGTTGCCGGAATAGGTGCCGGCCTGGGCGATGCCCGCCCGCTGCCACCCCTCCACTACCGCCTCGCCGAGGGCGATGGCCGCCACCGGGAAGCCGTTGCCCAGGGCCTTGGCGTAGGTGCCGATGTCGGGCTCGACGCCGAAATGGGCCACGGCCCCGCCCAGCCCGAGCCGGAACCCTGTCTTGACCTCGTCGAAGATGAGCAGTGCCCCGTACTCGTCGCACAGCCGGCGCAGCCCCGCCAGGAACCCGTCTGCGGGCAGGATCCCGAAGGCGTTCCCGAGCATCGGCTCGACGATGACGGCGGCGATCGAACCGCCCTGGTCCCGGAACATCTTCTCGACCATCTCCAGGTCGTTGAAGGGGAGCGTGCGGATGTAAGACCTGATGGCCTCGGGGATGCCCGACGACGACTGCCAGGGGATCGGGTTCAGGCGCGAGCCCATGTGACCGGCGGGCCCGCCCGCCGTCGAGAACAGCACGTAGTCGTGCATCCCGTGGTACTGCCCTTCGAACTTGACGACCACGTCGCGGCCCGTGACGCCCCGCGCCAACCGGATGGAGTGCATCGTCGCCTCGGTGCCGGTGTTGGTGAAGCGCATCCGCGCCGGCCATTTCAGGGCGGCCAAGATCTTCTCGGCGGCCTCGACCTCACGGCGCTGGGTCATGGCGAAGCTGGACGCCTCGGCCGCCGCTTCGGCCACCGCCCCCGACACGGCCGGGTCGCCGTGGCCGAGGATGATCGGCCCGAAGCCACACTGCAGGTCGAGGTACCGGCGCCCGTCGACGTCGACGAGATAGCCGCCCTCACCCTTCTCGATGACCAGGGTGTCGTCGTCTCCCCAGTACCGGAACTGGCTGGAGACTCCGTTCACCAGGGCCGCGGATGCCCGTTGGAACCACTCCTTGGATGCTTCTCCTTGGAGGCCCATGCTCTCACTCCTCTCGGAACCACCATGATTTCCGCTCCAGGTCCAGGTTCCAGTGGACGTGGCGCGGCCTCGTGAAGCTGTCGAGCGCCTCGGGGCCGAGCTCGCGGGCCGACCCGCTGGCTCGCATGCCGCCGAAGGGGGCAGCCAGGTTGTCGACGACGGGGTCGTTGACCCAGAGCGTCCCGACCGGCAGCTCCCGTGAGACGCGCTCGACGAGCTTCGAAGACTGGGTGTAGATGCTCGCCCCCAGCCCGTAGGGGGTGTCGGCGGCCAGTTCCAGGGCCTGATCCTCGCTCTCGAAGTCCATCACCGGCATGACCGGACCGAAGGTCTCCTCCGTCATCAGGCTCATGCCGTGGTCCACCCCGGTCACGACGGTCGGTGCGAGGAAGAAACCGGGCCGGTCGAGTGGTTCGCCGCCGACAAGGATCTGCGCTCCGGAGTCGGCGGCGGTTCGGAGCTGACCCATCACCCTTTCCCGTCCTGTCTCGCTGCGCATCGGACCGACCTGGGTGGCGGAATCGAAGGGGTCGCCGACCCGCAGCTTCTCGGTGAGGCGAACGGCGCGGTCGACGAACCGATCGTGGATCGAGCGGTGCACGTAGACCCGCTCGGTGGAGGTGCAGACCTGGCCGGCGTTGAGGAACGAGGCCCAGACGACCGCCTCGGCGGCCAGGTCGGGATCGGCGTCGGCGAAGACGATCGCCGGGTCTTTGCCGCCCAGCTCGAGGTGGGTAGCCACGCCCCGGTCGGCGCAGATGGCGGCGATCTCGCGGCCCACCGCCGTCGACCCGGTGAACGCCACCAGGTCGACCTGCGAGGAGGAGACCAGGCGCTCTCCCACGTCGCGACCTCCCCGGACGGTGTTGGCCACGCCGGGCGGCAGATGGGCGGCAAAGATCTCCGCCAGAACCTGCAACGAGAGCGGCGTGTCGGGGGCGGGCTTGATGACGACCGTGTTCCCCGCCGCCAGCGCCGGAGCGACCTTGAAGGCGAGAAGCAGAAGCGGGTAGTTCCATGGGATGAGGCAGGCGACGACCCCGAACGGAACCCGCCGAACCAGCGACAGCTGGCCGGCGTCGTTGGAGGGAGCGATGCGCCCGCCGTCTACCCGGGACAGCTCGGCGTAGGAGCGGAACAGAGCGGCCGCCATGTCGACATAGAGGCCGTTGCGGGAGAGGGGCCGGCCCGTCTCGTGTGTCAGGGCCATCGCCAGCTCGTGGCGGCGGGCATCGAGTTCGCCGGCGATTTCGCGCAGCGCCCCGGATCGGACGTCCTGGGTGGCATCGCGCCAGGCGGGGAAGGCGCTGGCCCCGGCGGCCGCGGCGCCGTCGACCTGTGCCAGGGATGCATTCGGCAGGCTGGCATGGACGCGCCCGGTGGAGGGATCGATGACGTCGGTGGACGGTCCCTCACCATCCACCATGGCTCCGTCTATCAGTAGAACCCGGTCACGCAAACTCTCACCGTCGGGCAGGATACCCGGGGCTGGGTCCGGGAGCAGAGCGGAGGCAAACAGACCTCAGCTCCTACCATTCGTGCCGATGCGCCGACTCGTATGCCTGGGCGGTGGCCCCGCCGGGCTCTTCACCGCCATCCTCGCCAAGCGCGATTTCCCCGATACCGAGGTGATTGTCCACGAGCGCAACCCGTACGACACCACGTGGGGATTCGGCGTGGTCTTCTCGGACGAGACGCTGGGCAACATCGCCGCCGCCGACCCTGAGTCGTTCGGCCGCATCGAGGCCGAGTTCCGTTACTGGTCGGACCTCGAGATCTGGCGCGACGGCATCGTCACCAGGACCACCGGCCACGGGTTCGCCGCTTTCCCCCGCCTCCGCCTGCTCCAGATACTGGCGGACCGGGCCCTGGAGATTGGAGTCGACGTGCGCTTCGAATCGCCGGTGACGGACGCCCGGGCGATCGAGGCAGATGTGGTCGTGGTCGCCGAGGGGATTCACTCGCCGACCCGCCAGTTCCTGGCTCCGCATCTGGGGCCGCGGGTGACTCCCGGCTCGGCCCGTTACGCCTGGTTCGGCACCCACCACGACTTCGGGATCTTCACGTTCTTGTTCGAGAGCACGCCCCATGGGGTTGTCCAGGCCCATTGCTATCCGTACGCCGCCGATCAGTCGACCTTCATCATCGAGATGGCCGAGATGACGTGGCGCAATGCCGGACTCGACCAGGACGGCGCCCTCGCCCCCGGCGACACCGACCCCCTCGCCAAGTCGTATGCGGAGAAGATCTTCGGCGAGTACCTCGACGGCCACGAGTTGATCGGCAACAACAGCCGCTGGATCAACTTTCCCGAGGTATCGGTGGATCGCTGGTGGTGGGACCGCTACGTCGTCATCGGCGACGCCGCCCACACCGCCCATTTTTCGATCGGCTCGGGGACCAAGCTGGCCATGGAAGACGCCATCGCCCTGGTCGACGCCCTCCGCTCACGGCCCGACATCCCCACCGCCCTCGCGTCCTACGACGCCGAGCGCCATCCCCAGGTCGACTCCACCCAGCGGTCCGCCCGCACCTCGCAGTCCTGGTTCGAGTCAGTCGATCGGTACATCGATCTCCCCCGCCCCCAGTTCGATTTCCAGCTCCTCACCCGCAGTCAGCGCATCACGCTGGACAACCTCCGGCTGCGTGATCCTGTCGCGACAGAGGCGATCGTCGAGGAATGGCGGAGCCGCCAGCATCTTCCGGCTGCTCCCCACACCCCGCCGATGTTCCATCCCTACCGCCTCCGCGACGTCACCTTTCCCAATCGCGTCGGGGTGTCGCCGATGGCGCAGTACTGCGCCGTGGACGGGAACCCCACGGAGTGGCATCTGGTCCATCTCGGGAGCCGGGCCGTGGGTGGAGCGGGGCTCGTGATGGTCGAGATGACATGCGTGACGCCGGAGGGGCGGATCACCCCCGGCTGCACGGGTCTGTGGAGCGACGCCCAGGCGGCCGCCTTCGAGCCCATCGTCGACTTCGTCCACAGCAGCACACCCGCCGTGTTCGCCATGCAGCTCGGCCATTCCGGGCGCAAGGGAGGCATGCGGGTGCCGTGGGAGGTGGATGATGACGACTACACGCCGGTCGACGAGACGTGGGAGCGTCTGTCGCCGTCTCCGATCCCCTTCCTGGAGGATGGGCCGGTGCCGACCGAGATGACCCGTCGCCACATGGACGAGATCCGCCACGCGTTCGTGGCGGCCACCGTGCGGTCGGCGGATCTGGGCTTCGACATGCTCGAACTGCACATGGCCCACGGCTACCTGCTGTCGTCGTTCATCAGCCCGCTCGCCAACCAGAGGCGCGACGAGTTCGGAGGCAGCCTCGACAACCGCATGCGCTATCCGCTCGAGATCGTCGACGCCGTGCGGGAGGTGTGGCCCGACCGGCTCCCCCTCTCGGTGCGAATCTCGGCCACTGATTGGGCCGAGGGGGGAACCACCGGCGATGACGCCGTCGCCATGGCCCAGATGTTCGCGGCCCACGGGGTCGACATCATCGATGTCTCGACGGGCCAGGTGGTCGCTCACCAGACACCCCGGTACGGGCGGCTATGGCAGACGCCGTTCGCCGACCGGATAGCGCTCGAGGCCGGCGTGCCGACCATGACCGTCGGTGCCGTGTCGTCGGTGGACGACATCAACACCGTGCTCGTGGCGGGGCGGGCCGACATCTGCCTTCTCGCTCGACCCCACCTGGTCGACCCCTACTGGACGCTCAACGCCGCCATCGACCAGGGTTACGAGGAACATCCCTGGCCGGTCCAGTATCTGCGCGGCCGCACCGCCCGCCGCCGGGAGCAGGATCCGAACCAACGGCTCTGAGGCGGTGGACCGACCAGTCCGGAAAGCCGTATCCTCTCCGCATGCCACGCCACATGCAGCTCTACATCGACGGCGAGTTCACCGACGGCACCGGCACCGAGGTGTACCAGGTCGTCTCGCCGGTGACCGGCGAGCACATCGCCGACATCCCCGTGGCCTCGCCGGCCGACGTCGACCGCGCCGTAGCCGCCGCCCGCCGGGCGACCGAGGAGATGAGACACTGGACCGCGTTCGAACGGGCCGAGCTGTGTCTCCGCATCTATGCCCTGTGGCAGGACCGGATCGAGGGCATGGCCCGGACCCTCACCCTGGAGCAGGGGAAGCCGTTCCGGGCCGAGGCGATCGACGACATCGCCGAATCGGGGGACTATTTCCAGATCGCCGCCGAGGACGTCAAGCGTCTGGCCGGCCAGTTGATCCCGACGACGGCCCGTACCCGGCGGATGTTCACCGTGCGCCGACCGGTGGGCGTGTGGGCGGCGATCACGCCGTGGAACTTCCCGGTGATGATCCCCATGGAGTATGTGGGTCCTGGCCTGGCCACGGGCAACGCCATCATCGTCAAGCCACCAGAGTTCACGGCCATGGCGATGCTGGAGGCGGCCGAGATCTTTCACGAGGCGGGCCTCCCGCCGGGCGCCATCCAGGTGATCCCCGGAGATGGGCGCATCGGCGAGGCACTGGTGACCCACTCCGGCGTGGACGCCATCGGGTTCACCGGTTCGTCCGAGACGGGCCGCCGCATCGTTTCCCAAATGGGTCTCAAGCGGTCGATCATGGAGATGTCGGGAAATGGGCCGCTGGTCGTCACCGGCGACGCCGACGTGGTCGCCGCTGCCGAGGCCGCCGTGTACGGCGCCTACTACAACGCCGGCCAGGTGTGTTGTGCCACCGAAAGGGTCATCGTCCTCGACGAGGTTCACGACGAGTTCGTCGCAGCCGCCATCAAGGCGGCCGACGTCGTCAGGCTGGGGGACCCCTTCGACGATGCCACGACCATGGGACCGCTGAACAACCGGCCCACCGCCGAGAAGGTGGATCGTCACCTGCAGGACGCCGCCGACCGTGGGGCTGAGATCCTGATGGGCGGCAATCGGGCGGGCGGCTTCCCCACCGACCTCTACTACGAGTTCACCGTCATCGACCGGGTCCCTGAGGACTCCATGGTCTCCAGGGAGGAGTCGTTCGGCCCCGTGCTGCCGATCCTCATCGCCGGCGACGACGCCGAGGCAGTCGAGATCGCCAACCGCACCCACCTCGGCCTCCAGGCAGCGGTGTTCACCAACGACCTCTCCAAGGCGTGGTGGTACGCCGACCGCATCCGCTCGGGCACGGTCGTCGTCAACGACTCGACCGACTTCTGGGAGACGTTCCAGCCGTTCGGTGGGGCCGCCGGGACCGACACCGGCTGGGGACGTCAGCGGATCGAGGAGTTCACCGACCTGCAGACGGTCAGCTTCAACCTCAGGGAGTTGTAGAGCCGGCGTCAGTCCATGGTCGTGGCCATGCCGGCGAAGCCGCCGGCGAAGGCCCCCAACGACACGCCGGGAAGCAGGGCCGTGGCCAACGAGTCGCCGATGTCAGCGTCCGTCATCAGCCAGACGCCGATCGTGAGGAGGATGAGGGTGACGGGCATACCGATCATGACGCCCCGGGTGATCGATCGGCCCATCCTGGTGTCGCGCTGTTCTTCGTCGAGATCTGTCATTGCTTTGCCTGAGTCATTCAGCCCATGATGGCACTGTTGTTTGGCGAGGCGTATTCAGCCGTTAGCGTCATCCACCCATGCATACCCCGTACGAGAAGCGGGCCGGCGAGATCCCGCTCGCTTCGGCCGAGTACATCAGCTTCGCCTCCCGGTCGACGTTCCTCGGGGTTCCGGCCCGCCGGCTCGACGACCTCGGCGACGGCCAGGTAGTGGTCATGGGCGCCCCCTTCGACTGGGGGACGACGTACCGGCCGGGGGCGCGGTTCGGTCCCGCCGCCATCCGCTCGGCCGACTACGGAGCCATGGACGGCTATCGCCCCCACCTCCCGACGGGGATAGACCCGCTCGGGGAACTGGGGGTCGTCGACATCGGCGACGTGTACGTGACCCCGGGCGAGATGGAGGAGTCGATCCACCGCATCGCCGACACGGTGGAAACGGTGGCACGGGCCGGAAAGGTGCCGATCATCCTCGGCGGCGACCATACGATCACGTGGCCCGACGCCTGGGGAGTGGCTCGGGTCCACGGCCTGGGCAAGGTGGCCCTGATCCATTTCGACGCCCACGCCGACACCGGTTTCCTCCAGAACGGCTCCCTCTACGGCCACGGCACGCCCATGCGCCGCCTCATCGAGTCGGGGGCCGTGCCCGGTCACCGTTTCGTCCAGATCGGGCTGCGGGGCTACTGGCCCGAGCCCGATGTCATCGAATGGATGCGAGTCCAGAAGATGCGATCGTTCCGGATGGACCAGATACTCGACCAGGGCCTCGACGCCGTGGTCGACCAGGCCGTCGAGGCTGCCTCGTCGGGGTCGGTGGAGGGCGTGTTCATCTCGGTCGACATCGACGTGGTCGATCCCGGTCTCGCCCCGGGCACCGGCACCCCCGAGCCGGGAGGCCTGGGCTCGCGAGAGCTGCTCGACACGGTCCGGCGCCTGGCGCGGGAGCTGCGGGTGTTGGGCGCCGACATCGTCGAAGTGTCGCCCCCCTACGACGGCCGCGGCGAGCAGACCGCGTACCTGGCCAATCGCGTGGTCCTGGAGATCATGAACGGCATGGCCGAACGCCAACTGGGGGTCTAGACCCCGTTTTGGCTCACATTTCGCGCCGCAAGCGGCGCGAAATGTGAGCCAAAAGGGGAGGGGGATTCCCCCCGGTCGATGCCTCCGGCATGATCGGACGCATGGTGCCCTCGACGGCGATCTGGACCCTGACCGAGCAGCAGCACGGGCTGGTCGGTCGACGCCAGCTCAACGAGCTCGGTATCGACGGCGTCGTCCTCCGGCCGCTCATCCGGGCCGGCGCTCTCATCGCCGTCACCGACCAGGTTCTACGGGCAGCCGGGTCTCCTCAGGATGACCTGCAGGCTGCCATGGCTGCCGTGCTCGATGCTCCTCCAGGCGCCGCCCTCTCTCACAGGTCGGCGGCCGCGTTGTGGGGACTTCCTGGCTTCCGGCTGGAGCCGCCGTTCCATGTGATCGTCCCGCACCAAGGGACCACGAGACGTCTCGAGACGAGCATCGTCCACTTCCAGCGCGACCTACCCATGGACGAGATCCTCGTGTACCGCGGCATCACGGTCACGTCCCCAGCCCTCACCGTCTTCCACCTCGCCGCCATCCTCCATCCCGCCCAGACCGAACGGGCGCTCGACAACGGCCTTGCCCGCAACCTCCTCACGACCCCGAATTTCGCCAGACTGACGAAGCGTCTCGCCGCTCGAGGTCGCAACGGGAGCCGCGTCGCCCGCCAGCTCGCCGCTGCCCGATCCGGCGATACTCGCCGCCCTGAAAGCGGATTGGAGTCCAGGGTTCTCTGGTGCGCTGGCTGCGCCGAAGTGGCGGTGGAGGCCCAGGTCGATGTCGGCGATGACGCCTTTGTCGGTCGGGTCGACTTCAGGCTCGTGGGACTCCCCGGTGTCATCGAGGCTCAGTCGGCCCTTCATCACACGAGTCTCCTCGACCGCAGCAGCGACGAAGCGCGAGCCCAGCACCTCCTCGACGCGGGTCTATCGGTGTTCTTCGTTTGGGACCATCAAGCCTTTCAGCGAGGTCAGGTGGTGATCCGTGAAATCCGTCGCTTTCGTGACGATGTGGCGTCCTCCCGCCCCCCGTTCTTCCGGGAGTGTCCATCCGAGTGACTCGTTCTGGCTCACATTTCGCGCCACGGATGGCGCGAAATGTGAGCCAAAAGGGGGGATTCAGTCCCGTTCCCAGACGATGAGGGTGGCCCAGCCGTCGTCGGCTTCGTCGGCCATGTAGTTCTCGAGCAGGCCGCGCACCACGAAGCCGTTCTCGAGCTGGAAGGTGAGGGTCGGGTCGTACAGCTCGCCGGCGACGACCTGGGCGACGTAATCGGCGGCGGTCATGTCCGCCTTGTGGTGGAAGAAGCCGGGGATGGCGCCGCCGGCGATGATGCCCCGCTTGCCGAACCGCCTCAC
>DATFFO010000330.1:0-2338 GCA_035250025.1 Acidimicrobiia bacterium | reverse complement strand
CTATTCTATCCGATCCCGCTGATGCGGGCCATCCCCATCGGCCTCGCCCAGCGGGCCGCCGGCCTGGTTCAGCGGGGGACGCGCTGGGTAGTCGCCTTCGTGGTCGTGATGTGGGTCGTGGTGCCCGTTCTCGGAATGCTGCTGTTGTCATAGATTGGAGTTCAAATGGTCTTCGAGCTGTTCCGGGGTAGCGGAGAAAGCCAGGTCGAGGCGATCGAAGCCGAGATCGGTGAGATGCTGGCGACCTCCGCCGAGACGTTCGATCTGGCGGTCGGCGCCCTCACCCGCCATGTCCAGCCCGACGAGGTCGGTGCGCACCTACGCAAACGGGACAAGTCGATCAACCGGGCAGAGCGGATGATCCGCCGCCAGCTCATAGTCCACGCCGGTGTGCGGGGCAGCCAGGCCGACGTTCCCGTTCTCTTCGTCTACATGTCCATCGCCAAGGACATCGAGCGAGTCGGCGACCTGGCCAAGGACACCTGGGACCTGGCCGCCGCCGGCGCCGATATGAGCACCGAACCGGACCTGGGGACCGCCACCGAGGTCGGCACCGCCGTCTCGACCCTGATCGCCGAGGCCGCCCGGGTGTTCCGAGAGCGCGACGGCGAGTCGGCGATCCGCATCCTCAACGAGTCCGACGACGCCGTGACCCGCTACGAGGGGGAGATGCTGGCCCAACTCCTGGGAACCGACGCCGACGCCGCCGTCACCCGGGCCCTCTTCTACCGCTACGCCACCCGCATCACCGCCCACTTGATGAACGTGATGACCGCGGTGGTGATGCCCTTCGAGCGCCTCGACTACTGGGACGAGGACAAAGTCGACCGCGAGTGAGCGGTCATAACCTGTCTGTGGAAACCGCAAGCGCGTGCGAGGGCCGTCCTCGGTGAAGGACGGCCCTCGGCAACGCTGTCGATCAGCGGCTGTCTTTGCCCGTCTCGACGAAACGGATGCACTGACCCTGGTTGGCGAAGCCGTAGTCGGCCCAGCCACCGTCGCGGCAGTCGTCCTGGGTAGTGGCATCGGGCAGAACGTCGAACGTCACCCAGTCGAAGTCCCAGTCCCGCTCGCCACCCAGGGCGAGGCGGACCTCCACGGTGGAAGCGGCCTCGATCCTCGTCACGACCGGTCCGGTGTCGCAGACCGGCGCAGCCCTGCCGTCGACACACACCCCCTCATAGATGAAATCGCCCACCACGACGGGATGGGGATCCCCGGACGTGAGCACCTGGCCGTCGATCCGGTACTCGAAGAATGCCAACGAGTTGGTCTCGTTTACGAACTCCAGGTCGACGAAGCCGATGCCGGCCTGCACCAGGTTGACGTGCGGCAGGCCGGCGTCGCGATTGGCGTCGTTCGTGCTGGGATAGTCGTAAGCCAGGGCGGTGGCCGCCGTCGACAAGCCGAGGACGAGGACGAGCAGGGTCGTCGTGATTGCGCGTTTGGTCATGCATTCTCCTTTGCGTCGACCACTCGCCGCATCGGTCCCGGCCTGGCCGGCCTTGAGGAATCCGGGTCGGAGGACCTAGTTGTCCCCGGTTGTCACAACCAGTCCGACCGGCGCTACCCCTGACGACGACCCTGGGTGATCCTCCAAAGCACGGCACCGACAGCAACCGCCAGGATCAGGCGCGGCCTGATGAGAACCAGGGCCCCGGTCGCCAGGAGCGCCAAGGTAGCCAGGCTGGGCCGCCTCACGACAGGTGCCACGAGCCAGGCAGCCCCGAGAACCAGCCCCACCCGGATCAGGACGCCGCCCAGGGCGGCATCCTCGCCGCTCGCCAGAACCCACGCCCCGGCCGCCAGCATGGCGACGGCCACCCCGCCGAGGAGCATCCGGATCGTGTTGTCGACCACGGTCGCAGGAGGCCTGCTCACCTTCTCGGGGCCAGCCTGCTCGACGGACCATGCGCCACCGGGGAGGACGGAAATTCTCGGTTGCGCGCCATCGGTTCTCCTGTCTCACAGGGCGGGCAAGTATCCCACCTGGCACCGGTCGGGCGAGTCGGCGTGTATCGCCCGGAGGGGCATCAATCGCCACCAGACGGGCCCCCCGTTCACCCGGTCGGCGGTAGTCACCTCGAAAAGCTCGCCTCCCCGCTCGTAGACGACCTCGGTCCCGGGGTGGTCCGCCAGGTACACCAGGAACGACGGCCACGGGAGGAGGTAGGCGTCGTCGGCGTAGGCCTGGAGTCCCGGATCGGAGCTCGAGACGACCCGGACCAGATTCTCCTGTCCGTCGCGCAGCGGCAACGTCGCCCTCACCACGAGATGGTTCGACTCTCCGTCGACCGTCACCAGGTTGGCGTACATGTTCCAGGCTGTGGCCGTCTTC
>DATFFO010000329.1:0-4652 GCA_035250025.1 Acidimicrobiia bacterium | reverse complement strand
GCGGGCGGCCTCGAGGACCTGATGGAGTCCCTCCCCGAAGGGCTCAACGACCTGCTCGGCGCCAGCGCCGGTATCACCAGCCCCGTGGGCTACCTCAACAGCCAGTTCTACTCGAACGTCTTCCCGATCCTCCTGATGGTGCTTGGGGTCGGCCTCGCCGGATGGACCATCGCCGGAGCCGAGAAAGACGGCACCCTCGAACCGCTGCTGGCCAATCCTGTCGCCCGTTCCCGGGTTGCCCTCGGCCGCTATGTCGGGCTCGTGATAGTTCTCGGCGTGGTGACCGCCGTGTCGACCGCCGTCCTGATCGTCTTTCGCGATCCGTTCCAACTGACCGAGCTCGACGTCGACAATCTGGTCGCGGTCGGGGTGGCGTCATTCCTCCTCGCGCTGCTCTTCGCGTCCGTCACCTATGCGGTGGGGGCAGCTACCGGTCGCAAGGGTTTGGCGGTGGCGGTCGGGGCAGGTCTGGCCGCGGCGACGTATGTGCTCTTCGGGTTGGCTGCCTTCGTCGACGTGTTCGACAGCGTGCGTTGGATTTCCCCCTGGTCCTGGTTCCTCGATCCGTCGCCTCTCGTGGAGGGCTGGACGTGGTCGTCCATCGGACTTCCGTTGCTCGTGATCGCCCCGGCGGTGATCCTGGGGACGGCCTGGTTCACCAGACGCGATCTGCGATGACCCCAAGACCACTACACTGTTCCCCAATGGCATCTCACCACGCCACCGTCTGTTGTCTCTGTCCCCAGTGCGGGAGCCGCGCTTAACGACCCACGTCCCCACCGACGACAGATCGACGCCACGCCACCCGCATCCCCCCGGATGCGGGTTTTTCGTTTTCAGGAGCAACCAATGACCACCACAGCCCGTTCCGCCCTCGGCACCGACCGCCGGTTGGAACGCTACGAGGACATCCGCCACCTCCTCCCGGACGTCGACCATCCGTCGCCCCTGGTGCGGGTGCGTCGGGTGATGCCTGACGGCGGTCTCGACCTCTATCTCAAGCTGGAGTGGCTGAACCCGTTCGGCTCTATCAAGGACCGCGCCGCGGCGTACATGCTCGACGAACTCGTGGCGGCGGGCGATGTGGACGGCAAGGAGTTGGTGGAGGCTTCCTCCGGCAACACCGCCATCGCCCTGGCGGCGCTGGCGGCCCTGGCCGGAACCCGCCTCACCGTCACGATCCCGGACGGCATTCCAGACGAGAAGAAGGTCCTGTTGCGGATGCTGGGGGCCGAGGTGTGGGAGACGCCCGACGACCTCTGCCCGGTCGACAATCCCCGCGACGGCGCCATTGCCCTGGCCCGTTCCCTCGCTGCCAGCGAGGGCGGTGAGCGGTACGTGATGACCAACCAGTACGAGAACCCGGCCAACGTCCGCGCCCACTACGAGACGACCGGCCCCGAGATCTGGCGTCAGACCGAGGGCCAGGTCCGCTACTTCTTCGCCGGCTTCGGGACGTGTGGAACCATCACCGGTGTCGGGCGGTACCTGAAGGAACAGGACCCCACCATCGAGGTCGTCGCCATCGAGCCCCAGAAGGGTCATCGCCTGCCCGGCCTCAAGAGTTTCGCCGAGGCGAAGGAGCCCGGGATCCTCGACAGGCGCGTGGTCGACCACGTCATCCGGGTGGACGACGAGCCCGCCTACGCCTTCACAAAGCGCCTCTTCCGGGAGGAGGGCCTGATCGTGGGCCCATCCACCGGGGCCATCGCCCACGCCGCCGCCGAGTTCGGTGCCGGTCGGGAGGGTTTGGCCGTGGGTGTGTCCCCCGACGGAGGCCAGAAATACACCAGCTTCTTCGACGAGCTTCTCGGCGACGAGGGCCTGCCGGCCTTCTGACAGCCACGAACGAAAGGACCCTTTCCCATGTCACAACCAACCCTCACCGACATCAAAGTCACCGAGACCCTCGACTGCCGGGGCCTCCTATGCCCACTCCCCGTATACAAGGCGGGCGTGGTCCTCAACCGGCTCCAGCCAGGAGACGTCCTCGAGCTGTTGACCACCGACCCCGGAGCTCTCGAAGACATCCCCGCCCTGGCCCGCCAGCGCGGGGAAACCCTCCTCGGCGTGGAGAAGGGCGACGGCACGCAGACGTTCTGGGTGCAGAAGGGAGGGACGGCATGACCGCCCAAGCCCTGGATCTCGCGGCTCAGGCCGAACCGGAGACGCGTCCCAAGCGCCTGGCGCTGGTGGCGTCCAAGGGGACCCTGGACCAGGCTTACCCGCCGCTCATCCTGGCCTCGACCGCCGTCAGCCTGGGCTGGGAGGCCGGGATCTACTTCACGTTCTATGGCCTCGACATCCTCCATCAGGAGCGGTTCCGCAAGTTGAAGGTGGCGTCCCTGGCGAACCCGTCGGGACCCGTCCAGCTTCCCAACATCCTGGGAGCGGTCCCGGGCGCCACCGCCGCCGCCACCAAGGTGATGAAGAAGTGGATGAGGGACGCCCGGATGCCGGACGTCCCCGAGTTCATCGAGATGAGCCAGTCCCTCGGGGTCCGGTTCTTCGCCTGCTCCACGTCGATGGGCGTGATGGGCGTCGAGGAGTCTGATCTGATCCCCGGCTGTGACATCGCCGGCGCCGCCGCATTCTTGGACTACGCCGCCGCCGCCGACGTCCAGCTGTTCATCTGACTCGAGTCGGGGATAGCCTGGGCGTCATGAGCCAGCCGGTGCAGCCGAAGGAAGTCCTCCACCGGTATCTCCGGCGGCAACGGGACCAACTGCTGGCAAAGCTCGACGGGCTGGGCGAGCGGGACGTCCGCTGGCCGATGACGCCGACCGGCACCAACCTCCTCGGTCTCGTCAAGCATGTGGCGAGCGTGCAGCTCGGCTACTTCGGCGACGTGTTCGATCGCCCGCCCGCAGCGTCGCTGCCCTGGCTCGATGATGGAGCCGAGGTCAACGCCGACATGTGGGCCACGGCGGATGAGAGCCGGGCCGAGATCGTCGAATTGCATCATTTCTCGGCGGCGCACAGCGACGCCACCATCGAGACGCTGGAACTCGACTCGCTCGGCAGGGTGCCGTGGTGGCCGCCTGAAAGGCAGAGTGTCACCCTCCATCAGATCCTGGTGCACGTCACGGCCGAGACGGCCCGCCACGCCGGCCACGCCGACATCCTCAGGGAGCTCATCGACGGATCCGCCGGGAGCAACGACGGCAACCTCCCCGACCAGACCACCGATGAGTGGGCCGCCTACCGCCGGCGTCTGGAGCAAGCCGCCGAGGACGCCGCCGACTGACGTCTCGTCCAAACGTGACCGGCGAAAGCTGAGCCCGGACCGATCTATGGTCTCGCTGGCAAAACCGCGCTCACCAAGAGGAGTCTCTCATGCGCAGACCTCGAAGCCGCAGGCTGGTTGGCGGTATCGCCCTAACGGTGCTCGCCATGATTCCCCTTGGAGTGATGGCGTCGCACACGTTCGGCGATGTTCCCGATTCCAACGTGTTCCACGAAGATATCGACTGGCTCGCCGACTCTGGCGTCACGAAAGGGTGCAACCCGCCGGAAAACACGCTGTTCTGCCCCTCCGACAACGTCACGAGAGAGCAGATGGCGGCCTTCTTGCATCGTCTGGCCGCCAACGGCGTCGTCGACG
Source organism: Acidimicrobiia bacterium (assembly GCA_035250025.1). Taxonomy (GTDB): domain Bacteria; phylum Actinomycetota; class Acidimicrobiia; order Spongiisociales; family ZC4RG35; genus DATFFO01. The sequence continues at coordinate 1,048 of DATFFO010000329.1, read as the reverse complement.
CCGGGTCGCTCAATGGGATGACGGCGGATGAGATCATCGCGGAGGCCGAGACCGACGCCACCAAGTTCATCTCGCTCAACGTCTTCTCCAACCCCGACATCAACTTCACCGAGACCGCGTACAGCGACCTGAACGACGCCGGTGTGGGCGGAATCAACCTCGATGTCGACTACAACTTCACGCTCCCGCCCGACTACACGCCCGGCACGCCGCTCACCGTCCGGCTCCTCGCGTACTCGCGCACTGCGAGCACGTGCAACGGCGACCTCAGCTCGAACAGCGTGACCGCGTGGCGAGCAGGATCCGGGCAGGTGGGTTCCACCTCCCTCACTCCGGCGGACATCCCGATGGTGTTCACCGGCGACGACGTGCCCGAGGAGTACTTCTTCACGATCGCCAGCTCGAACGCCTTGCAACCCGGCGATGCAGTGACATTCGGGATCTTCGGACTCGCCGCGGCCCCGCGCTGCGAGCTGATCATCACCGGTGCCGCGGTCTACTACGAATAGCCAGCGCTCCCCCTGGGCATTTCCCTGCACATCGTTGGCTGCGATGAGTTCCAGCACGGTCGCGGGTCTCAGGTACATCCAACTTCGCGCGAATAGGGAAGCACCTTGAAACTCTTGCTTACGTCAGGCGGCGTCACGAACCCAAGCATCCACTCGACGCTCGTGCAGCTTCTCGGCAAGCCGATCGCCGAGTGCAACGCCCTCTGCGTCCCGACTGCACAGTGGGGTCACCCGATGTGCGGTCCGAAATCGGTGCGGGGCTTCGTGGCCGCCGAGCCCCAGTGGCAGCACCTGTCCGGCCTGGGTTGGGCGTCGCTCGGCGTCCTCGAGCTCACAGCACTGCCCACCATCGGCACGGAACGATGGGTCTCCTGGGTCCGGGAGGCCGACGTGCTCCTGGTCGACGGCGGCGACGCCACCTACCTGTGCCACTGGATGCGGGAGTCCGGGCTGGCCGATCTGCTGTCTTCGCTGCCCGACACGGTCTGGGTGGGAGTGAGTGCCGGAAGCATGGTGATGACGCCCCGGATCGGAGAGTA
>DATFFO010000328.1:0-6258 GCA_035250025.1 Acidimicrobiia bacterium | reverse complement strand
GCCTCGTCATGGTCGGGCGGGTCTCGCCCCCCGAGCTCACGACCAGCCTGCGGCGCCGGGCGCTCCAGAGGGGCGTCAATCTGGAGCTGACCGGACCCCTGCCGCACGGCGAGGCCCTGGCGCGGATCGGCGGCGCCACGGCCGGGCTGGCGCCGTTGCTCGACATCCCGAACTACCGGGAATCGCTTCCCACGAAGGTCCTCGAGTACCTGGCATTGGGCATGCCCGTTCTGGCGGCGGATCTCCCCGGGACTCGGTCCGCCACCGCCGAGCTTTCGGGCTTACGGTTCGTGACGCCGGGTGACGCCGATGCCTGGCGGCGGGAAGGGGCGGCCTTCGCCGCCGACCTGCCGCGGCGAGGCGAAGCCAGGGCTCAGGCCGCGGAGGTGCGGGCCCGCTACGCCTGGCCGGCAGACGAGGTGCTCACCGCCTACCGCCGGGCGGCCCGGCGATGAACCCCGTTCCCCAGGCAAGATGCATGGTCCAGAGAGCCAGCGGCTCCAGCAGTGCGGCCGGGCGGCGGGTACGCCCGAAGTCGGCCGCCGCCGCCCCCACCGTCACCGCCAGATAGGCGGACGGCACCACCAGGGCGAGACGGCTCCCGCTCAAACCCAGGGCGGCCGAAATCCCCAGGCCGCCCACCAGGACGGGAGCCGCCAGTTGCCGCCATCGCCGCGACCCGGGATGCCGTCGGAGCACCTCCCGTTTCCACCGGCCGTAGTCGAAGTACTGACGCCAGAGGGATGGGACCGACCCCCGCGGCCGGTAGGCGACGGCGAGGCCGGGATCGAACCACACGACCTCGCCGTCGGAGCGCAACCGCCAGTTCAACTCGTAGTCCTGGTTGCGCTCCAGGGTCTCGTCGAAGCCGCCCACCTTCTCGACGGCGGCCCGACGGAAGACGCCCAGGTACACCGTGTCGACCGGTCCTGGCTCGCCTCCGAGGCGGTAGCGCGCATCCCCGGCGCCGACGGGCGACACCATCGCCAGACCGACCGCACGCTCGAACAAGGTCCGCCCTTGCGGCACCTGACGCCCGCCTACGTTGGCCGCTCCTGTGTCCATGAGTGTCTGAACTGCCCGCAGGACATAGCCGGGAGGGAGGACGGCATGGGCGTCACATCGCACGATCACGTCGCCGCTGGAGGCGGCCAGGGCGGCGTTCAGGGCCGCCGGGGTAGAACCGGACGGATTGTCCACCACCACGACGCGGGGATCGCCGGTGGGAACGGCGGCCGCGGTCGGGGCGTCTCCGGCGGCGACCACTACCTCCTCGAGAGCCGGATACTCCTGGGCCAACGCCGAGGCGACGGCCGCTGCCACCGACGAGGCGGCGTGGCGGGCAGGGACTACTACCGAGACGGTGGGCAGCGCTGGCGCGGATGAGGAGAAGGGCATCTGGTCAGTATGATGCCGCCTGCCGTCCGCCTCCCGATCGATTCGACGGCGAACCCCCCTTTGCCGTGAATCCCGATCCCACCCTCGTCTCCGACCCGATCGTCGTGCTGCTCGCCTGGTCGGGCGGGGTGGCGGCCGCTGCAGCATTCGTGACGGGGACTGGCCTGGTCGGCCCGGGCTTCACATGGTTGGCGGCAGCGACCAGTGTCGTGGTGGGAATCTGGGCTGTTCTCGGCGGTGACCCTCTGGCGGGCGCCGGTCTTGTCCTCGTGGCCGTCGGAGGACTGCTGACCCGTTGGAACCGGGTTGGGGCCACCGCATTCCTCAGTGCCGGGGCGCTCGCCCTGTTGGGTGCCACCGTCAGCCTCTCGGGAGTGCCTCTGGCCATCTCCGCCACCGCCGCCCTGGGCGGGATCACGGGTGAGATGCTCCTCGGGCACTGGTACCTGGTGGACCCCACTCTCCCGCGCACGATCCTCCGCAACCTCGCTCTGGTGGGAATCGCCGGTCTTCTCGCCGACGCTGTCGGCACTGCCCTCATCCTCGGTCTGCCCGAGGACGGCTTCTTCCTGGCCATTCTCGTCGTCCTGGCGGCTACGACCCTGGGCCTGATGGTGGCTGTCATCGGCGCCCTCCGTTACCCGGCGTACTCGGGGGTGATGGCCGCCACGGGCCTGTCCTACCTGGCCGTGCTGACTGGCCTGGCGGTCGTCTTCTTCGCCAGAGTGTTCACCGCGTCGGAAATCCCCTTCTGACCTGTCACGTAACTCGAGCCGAACCTAGGAGCCTGCATGAGAACGATAAGAACTGAAGAAGAGGTCCCGACGGGCTCCGTCCAGATCGTCGGTGTTCTCGGGGGTGTCCCCCTCGGCGACGTCGGGGTGAGGATCGGCGACCTCGAGGCACTGGGATTCAAGGGCGATGTCGGGAACACGGCGTCGGTGCTGGGACCTGACGGGCCGGTGGTGCTGGCCGGACTGGGCGACACGGCCGACACCGACGCTATCCGTCGGGCGGCCGGTGCCGCCGCCCGCATCATCCCGGCCGCTTCCGTGATCGCCACGTCACTCCACACCCTCGACATCGACGGCGCCCTCGAGGCCACGGTGACCGGTCTGGCGGCCGGAGGCTACCGGTTCGAGGAATACCGCAGTGCCGAACCATCGGCCGAAGCCGACCTCGTCCTGGTGGGCCCGGTCGACCAAGCCGACCTCGATCGCGCCGTAGTCGTGGCTGAAGGGGTCAGTCGGGCGCGAGATTGGATAAACCGGCCTTCGGTCGACGCCTCCCCAGATTTACTCGGTGCCGAGATGCGGTCCGAGCTGGAAGCCGCAGGGTTCGTGGTCGAGGTATGGGACGAGGACCGCATCGCCCAGGAGCGACTGGGGGGCCTCCTCGGAGTCGCCGCTGGTTCTACCCGTCCGCCCCGGCTCCTGGCGGGCCGCTACCGGCCGACCGGCGCCGTCAGCCATCTGGCGCTGGTGGGCAAAGGCATCACGTTCGACTCGGGGGGCCTCTCGATCAAGCCGGCCGACAACATGGAGACGATGAAGTACGACATGGCGGGGGCGGCGGCCGTGGCCGCCGGAGCAGCCGCGATCGGCCGGCTTGGCCTCTCGGTGGATGTCTCGGTCTTCGTGCCCCTCACCGACAACATGCCGAGCGGCTCGGCCACCAAGCCAGGCGACGTTCTCACCGCCCGCAACGGCAAGACGATCGAGGTCCTCAACACCGACGCCGAGGGACGCCTCGTCCTGGCCGACGCCCTCTGTCTGGCGGCGGAGGAGAGCCCGGACCTGATCGTCGACATCGCCACCTTGACCGGCGCAGCCCGGGTGGCCCTGGGCTCCCACATCGCTGCCCTATTCGCATCCAGCGACGATCTGGCGGACCAGGTGAGAGCCACGGCAGACCGAGCCGGGGAAAGGGTCTGGCCGATGCCACTTCCCGCCGATTACCGCCGCGAGATCGACTCGGTCGTGGCGGACATGAAGAACACTGGAGGGCGCTACGGAGGGGCGATCAACGCCGCCATGCTCCTCGCCGAGTTCGTGGGCGAATCCCCTTGGGCGCACCTCGACATCGCCGGGCCGGGCTGGCTCTTCGACGACGGGCCGTTCGGCAGGAAGGGCCTCGCCAGCGGCTTCGGGGTTCGAACCGTGGTCGCCCTGGCATCCGAACTGCAATCGATGCACTCTCCTAGCATCTAGGCGATGCGCGCTCGCTTCCTCTTCGGGATGACGACCACGGACCTCGCCGCCCTGGCCGTGGCCATGATCCTGGGATCGGTGCTCGTCTTCCAGTCGTGGGCGCCGTGGGATGTCCTCGTCAACCGGAACCAGCCGTTGGTGCCGCTCCTCGTCTACATGCTGGCGGGAGCGGCGATCATGTCGGTTGTCACCGTGTCGATGTCCGGGCCGGGAGTGCCCCGGCCGACCTACGGTCGGTTGCTGGTAATCGTCCTCGGCACCTTTCTCTTCACCGCCACCGCCGCCTTCCTCCTGCGCACCGCCTACTCCCGCCTCTATGTGCCGACCGTGCTCGGGATATGGGTGGTGCTCGCATCGGGCAGCCGGATCGTGCGGCGGAGAAGGCCGTGGACCGAGCGCTTCTGGGTCGTCAGCTCCGAGAAGGGCCTGGTCGACGAACTCGCCGAGAGCCCCCACGTCGAAGTCCTGGGCCTCATCGATCCCCAGGGCGAAGCCGATCTCCAGCCGCTCCCTCCCGGCTGCGGGCTGGCCGTGGACCTGCGGGCTGTGCTCTCCGAGAGAGTCGCCCAGTTCGTGTCCTCCTGTGATCTCGCAGGCTTCGACGTCCGCGCCCTCACCTCGGTCTACCAGGAGCACCTGGGGCGCATTCCCCTGGTCCACCTTTCCGAGGGCTGGGAGATCTCGGCCCCGCTCCTCCAGACCGCCCCCTGGTTGCCGGGCAAACGAGTCGTCGACTGGATCCTGACCGTCGCCACCCTGCCGGCATGGGCCGTTCTCGGAGCCGTCGTTGGGCTGATCATCAAGGTGTCGTCGCCGGGACCGGCCATCTTTCGGCAGCGGCGAATCGGGCGCGGAGGCAAGCCGTTCGTCATGTACAAGTTCCGGACGATGCGTCTCGACGCCGAGGACCTCGGCCCGCGTTTCGCCACGGAAGACGACGTGCGCCTCATCCGGGGAGGGGCGTTCCTCCGCAAGAGCCGTCTCGACGAGATCCCCCAGTTGTGGAACGTCCTCCGCGGCGAGATGAGCCTCGTCGGGCCGCGAGCCGAGCAGGTGCCCTTCGTCCGCCAGTTCCGTCGTCGCATCCCCTTCTACGACCTGCGCCACCTGATCCGACCGGGCATAACCGGCTGGGCTCAAGTCAACTACGGCTACGCCGATGATGCAGCCGACACGATCGAGAAGCTCTCATACGATCTCTACTACATCCAGCACATGTCACCGGTGCTCGACCTCCAGATTCTCTGGAAGAGCGTCTGGACGGTCCTGACCGCGTCCGGGGCGAGGTGACGAAAGCGGTCACCGAGGCGTCGCCCCGGGGGCTGCGGGCACCGGGAACCACGACGATGGTCGTGGGGGGACTGGCCGGCGCCGTCCTCGCCTACGCATTCCAGGCGGTCGGGACGCGCGCCCTGGGTGACGTGGGCTTCGCCCCGATCGCCGCCATCTGGACCGCGTTCTTCATAATCGCCTCGGTGCTCTTCGTCCCTCTCGAGCAGTACGTGACGCGGGAGACGAGCCGGGGTCGCGCCATCGCCGACGACATGCGGGTGATCCTGACGGTGGGGGTGCTCAGTGTTCTGGCCGGGGCGGCCTACGTGTCTCTCGGTCTCGACACCCCGCTCTTCGCCGGACAGCCCGCCTACATCCTCGTCATGTCGCTCCTGGCGGTGGGATACACCGTCCTCTTCACGGCCAAGGGTGTGCTGGCGGGCAATCGCCGCTTCGCTGAGGTCGGGTGGGTCCTGGGGCTGGAGGGCGTCCTCCGCCTGGTCGCCGGAGTTGCCTTGTTGGCCATCGCCGTCGACGCCTCGGTCTTCGTCTGGGCCATGGTCGTCGCCCCCCTCTCGGCTTTGATGCTCCGCTTCTGGCGACATGATCGGGCAGAGCCTGACGTGGTGCCGGTAGGCGCCGGCAGATTCCTGGGCGCCTACATCGCCGGAAGCTCGGCCTCCCAGGTCATGCTGGCCGGGGCGCCGCTGGGCGTCGCAGCTCTCGGTGGCAGCACCGCCCTGTTCTCGGTGGTCTTCGTCACGTTCACCCTTTACCGGGCACCCCTGACCCTCATCTACTCCCTGCAGTCCAGGATCCTTCCCTACCTGGTGGCGCTGGCGGGGGAGGGGGATCATCGCGGGCTGAGGCGCATCGCCCTACGCATCGTGGTGGTGGGGACGGCACTCACGGCGCTGGGGGGATTCGTCGGGTGGCTCGTCGGTCCCGAGGTGGTCGGGCTGCTCTTCAGCGAGGAGTTCATTCCTGCCCGTGCCGTTGCCATGCTGGTGGCGGGCGGGGTGATGGCCGGCGCCACCGCCCAGGTGGGGGGCCAGGTCCTCGTCGCAAGGGCCCGGACCGCCGCCCTGGCCAGCGCCTGGGTCGTCGGGCTGCTCGTTGCCGTGGCGGTCATGTTGCTGTCGGCCGGCACCCCCGACCTGCGCGTGGCTGCCGGCTTCGCCGCCGGCGAGGTGGTGGCGATGGCAGCCGTGGCCCTCCTCGTCACCCGCTCCTAAGCGCCGGCACGCCCGCCCCCCCCTTTTCGCGCATCGATCCCGTCAAATCCGGCGTTCTTGATTCGCGAAAACGGAATGGGCCGCTAGCGGCGGGGGCGGCGGGGCTCGAGGGCTCGGCGGTGTTGCTCGCGGAGTCCCGGGGG
>DATFFO010000327.1:0-15668 GCA_035250025.1 Acidimicrobiia bacterium | reverse complement strand
GTCGACAATTCGGGCCCCGACGAGGTACGGGTCGAGTTCGAAGGCGAAGACGACTACGAGGTCCGGGTCCGCTGGGAGAACGGCGTCCTCACCACCGAGACCGACTAGTGGTGTGTCGCTCAATTAGGGAGTGCGGCAGCGTGTTGCGACCCGTCACGGGTTGCCGAAATGACTTACCGGGTCCTCTCTAGGGTCGGATACGGTTCACTTTGGCCAGTTCGCGTGCTTGGATGGCCGGCGGGCAGGGTCGGGAATTCGAGGGGAAGATTCATGACTCACGTCTTCAGATTGATACGAGCGGGGGCAATGGCAGCCCTGGTGCTCTGTCTGGCGGTTCCGGCCATGGCAGACACCGTTCTCAGTCAGCCGTTCGAGGATGCCACCTGGGATGAGGATCCACAGGCCCCGATCGAGGAGTCGATCGAGGCGCTGCGCGAGGTCCATCCCTACCTGGTCGATGTCCGCAGCCTGGATCTGACCCGCACGGAACTCACCAACGGATTCTCCGAACACGGCCTCAAGATCGTGATTCCACCCGGTGGCTACCGCGGCTTCGGTCCCTATGCCCGCCTGCCCGAGCCCGTGACCGAGGCCTGGTTCCGTTACAACATCCGCTTGCTGGATTTCCGGCCCGTGTCCTCGGGGAAGCTGCCGGGCCTGGCCGATGCGTCCGTCACTGTCAATGCGAAGGGCTGTAACCCTTCGACCAATTCCGACCCCGGCTGGTCGGCGCGGCTGATGTTCGACACCACCGGCACCGGGGTGGCAGGGCCGGGGGAGGTGCCACTCGGCGTCTATGTCTATCACTTGGGTCAGGCCGGGGACTGCGGCGACGAGTTGATGTTCTCCAGGCCGCTGACACAACAGCGCTGGACCTGCATCGAAGGCAGGGTGAAGATGAACACGCCGGGCGAGTCCAACGGTGTCGTCCAGGCGTGGATGGACGGGGAGAGGGTGTTCAGCCAGGGCGGCTTCGAATTCCGGCGCCCCAGCGAGAGCGGGGTCGCCATTCGGGAGATGTGGGACAACGTCTACTTCGGCGGGGCCTACCCCACCCCCAACACGCTCAGCCTCGTCCTCGACGACATGGTGGTGTCCGACTCGGGCCGGGTGGGTTGCATCGATCCGTTCCACGATGACAACGAGTCGATGCACGAGGCGGCCCTGACTGAGCTCCATGCTCGGGGCCTGCTTTTCGGCTGTGCCCGTCGAGCCGTGTGCCCCACGGGCACGCTCACACGCGGGGAGTTCGCCGCCATGCTGCAACGGGTGGTGGGGGCACCTGCCGGGCCCAACGCCTTCACCGACGATTCGGGACACTTCGCCGAGGGTCCGATCAACGCCCTGGCTAGAGCCGACATCTTGCGAGGCTGCAACCCGCCCGCCAACACCATGGTGTGTCCTGACGCCTCCGTGACCAGGGCGGAGGTCGCAGCCCTTCTGACGAGAGCGCTCGATCTTCCGTCGGGCCCGGACGCATTCGGCGACGACAACGGCCACTGGGCGGAAGCCGACATAGATGCCCTGGCGGCGGCTGGAATCACCAAGGGATGCGACGAAGCGGGCTACTGCCCCGCCCGGACGATGTTCCGCATGGAGGCGGCGACGTTCGTCCTGCGAGTGGATGACATGGTCGAGGACCTGGAGCCCATGGGAGCGCTTCCCGACTGGCCGCCGGCGGGACCACCGCCTCCCAAGCCGGTTGACGAACGGGAGTAACACCGCCCGCCGTTTTCGCGCATCGATTCCGTCAAAATCGAAGCGTTTGATGCGCGAAAACGGGGTTTTTGGGTCACTCGACCCGGCGAACGCGGAGATCGCCGGACACTGACTTGAGGCGGACTGAGATCTGACGGCTGGGGGATGAGGCCGCCTTCCTGTTCTGGGGAAGGTGGACGCGGCCCGAGAGGGTGGTGGCCACGAGTTCCACGCCGGTCCCCGCCGGCAGGCCTACCTCGACATCGCCCGACATGGTGGCCGCCTCGAGATCGTCGCCCAGGTAGCGGCGCACGCTGATGTCACCCGAGGCGCTGGTGGCGAACAAGGACTCGCTCACGGACTCGACGTACACGTCTCCCGAAGCCGTGGTGACCTGGACCGAGCCGCCGACGTCGCCCGCTCTCACCTCGCCGGAAGCCGAGCGGACCGTGAGATCACGGCTGACCGTCCCCGTATAGAGATCGCCCGAAGCCGTCTTGACTGTGACCTCGTTGGCATCACCGAGATGGATGTCGCCCGATGCGGTGTTGACGGCCACCCGATCGAGAGCTCCCCGTGCCCGCACGTCTGCCGAGGCGGTGATGACACGGAGAGACGATGCGGCGGGGGCGACGATGCGCACCCGGGCGCGCCCGCCTCGGCCGATCCCGGTGCGTTCCAGGCTCACGGTGATGGTGTCGCCGCTCTGGAACACGCGCCACAGCTCGGGCCGATCGGTATCAACCGTCACCGCGGCGGATCCAGCCGGTCCGTCCTCGATTGCGACCGATCCGGCGGGTACGGAGACGTCGAGGTCGGCGGGACCTGTCAACGCAAACGTCTGCTCGATCACAGTTCGAAGGTCTCCTCGACTCGGGAGCCGACGCTAGCCCGCCGGGCACGGGACTTGAGGGCGTCGACCACCCAGCTGTTGATCGAGGCGCCCGAAGAGGAGGCGGCGTCCTCGATGATCCCCTTGAGCGAACCGGGGAGGCGCAACGTGATCCGTGCCTCGAGGTCGTCAGATGTCTCGGGCTCCCCGCCACCCGGCGCCGACGAAACGATCAGTTCCGGATCGCCTGCGGCCAGCCGGACATCGACCTGGCGATCCCCGAGCTGGGCCGAGACCTCGGCCGCCGCCTGCTGGGCGACCTCGAGAAGGGCGGCCCGCACCGTCGGCCGGAACGCCTCCAGCAGCCCGGCGGCGGCGTCGCTGACGGCCGGGTCGGCGAACCGGAGCTGGGCTTCGATGGAAGCGTCGATCTGGGTGATGATCGGGTCGAGCCTCATCGTTCGGTCCGCCGGCTGGGGACGGGACGGAAACTGCGGGCTCGCTCACCCATCAGGGCTTGCACTGCGTCGAGGGTCGGATACATGGCTCTCTCCCGGTTAGGAGGCGGCGAGTCGCTTCGACTCGATGGCATCGTAATGATGTCACAACGACACTATGCCAGACTGTCATCACGATGTCAAGATGATGTCGCGGGCTCGCTTCGCTCGCGGTTCTATGTTTCTGGTTGTAGGTGATAGGTGTCTGGCCAAGACCTATCACCTACTTACCTGCCACCTTTCACCTATCACCTATCACCCTCACCACGCGACACCGTTGATCCCCTCGATAGCCTCTACGCTCTCTGCATGGACACCGCACGCATCGAGAAGGCCGTTCGGGAGATTCTGGAGGCGGTGGGGGAGGACCCCGATCGGGAAGGCCTGCGGGCGACACCCGAACGGGTGGCGCGCTTTTTCGAGGAGGTGCTCGATGGCGTCGACCGCGATCCCGGTCTCGAGATCGATGCCTTTTTCGGGGACGAGCACTACCAGGAGATTGTCATGGTCAAGGACATCCCCTTCTATTCGTTGTGCGAGCACCACCTCGTCCCCTTCCACGGCCGGGCCCACGTCGCCTATCTCCCGCGGGGCCGTGTGACAGGACTCTCCAAGCTCGCCCGCCTGGTCGAGGGGTTCGCCCGGCGCCCGCAGATGCAGGAACGCCTCACTGCCCAGGTTGCCGACGCCCTGAGTGAGCGTCTCGACCCGCTGGGTGTCCTGGTCGTGATAGAGGCGGAGCATCTGTGCATGTCGATGAGAGGGGTCCGCAAGCCGGGAGCGACGACCGTGACGTCCGCCGTGCGCGGCACGATGGCGACAGACTCCGCCACCCGCGCCGAAGCCATGTCACTGCTCTTCGGCACCCGTGGCTGACGAGCCCACCTGGCGGCTGCGCACCCGTCACCTGACGCTCGACCGGCCCGTGCTGATGGGAGTTGTGAACGTGACACCGGACTCGTTCTCCGACGGCGGCCGCCACGCCACCGCGTCCGCGGCCATCGACCACGGACGGCGCCTTCTCGCCGCCGGAGCCGACATCATCGACATCGGCGGGGAGTCGACGCGGCCGGGATCGGAGCCGGTGAGCATTGAGATCGAGCTCGCCCGCGTGCTCCCTGTCATCGAGGCTCTTGCCGACGAAGGCGCCGTCATCTCGGTGGACACAACCAAGCCCGAGGTCGCGTCCGCTGCGGTCGCCGCCGGGGCCGAGATCGTCAACGACATCAGCGCCGCTTCCGCGGTGGGTATGGCCGACACGATGGCGTCATCCGGAGTGGGCGTGGTCCTGATGCACATGCAGGGAACGCCTCGGACGATGCAGGACAATCCGACCTACGACGACGTCGTCGGCGAGGTCCGCGGCCACCTCGTCGAGCGCGCGGGCCGGGTTGAGGAGGCTGGAGTGGACCGGCGAGCGGTGATGATCGACCCCGGTATCGGCTTCGGGAAGACGGTCGATCACAACCTCACCCTGCTCCGGCGCATCGGCGAATTCGTCGCCACCGGGTACCCGGTGATGGTCGGAGCGTCTCGCAAGGGGTTCCTCGGCAAGGTGCTCGACATCGACGATGCCGGGGCTCGCGACCTGGCCACTGCCGCCGTGACGGCGTTGGTCGTTGCCGCCGGGGCGGCTGCGGTCCGGGTCCACGACGCCGCCTCCTCGCGCCAGGCCGCTCTTGTCGCCCATGCCATCGGGCGCTCAGCATGAGGTCCAATCACGCAGAATCAGACCGGATCTCCGAGGGCGTCGATTTGACGGTCTCGGTAACGTTGGCCGCGATGGCGAAGATCATGTCGGGACTCAAACCCAAGGGTTTCACATGGGTGATCGCCGATCGCCTCGCCGTGTCGGAGAGGATCGGTGGCATTGGCTTCCAGCATCGGAGGGTCCGGCGGGAAGAGGAGATCAACTGGCTGGTCGATGAGGCTGGGATCACCCATGTGGTGAGCCTCCTCCCCAGCAACCAGAACATCTCCTCGTATGTCGAGGCCGGTTTGGTCACCCACTCCGCCCCTGTCGCCGGCCCCATCCTCCGCCGCCATCGGGAGGACGTCTACCACGCCCTGGACGAGGCGCTGGCGGAGCCCACGGCCAAGGCACTCGTCCACCGCGAGACCATCGACGACGGGCTGGCGGGGCTCCTCGGCGGATATCTCGTCCACTCCGGCCTCGTCACGAATCCGGTGCTGGCGGTCGCCGTCATCCAGGAGATCCTCGGGCGAGCCCTGGGGCCTGACGGCCGCGCCCTGGTCCCGCCCGACGAGGCGTGACCGACCAGATCACCATCTCGGGTATCGAGGCGTTCGCCTATCACGGCGTCCTGGAGCACGAGAAGGTCGAGGGCCAGTTGTTCGGCGTAGACGTGACGCTCGAGCTCGACCTGTCAGCAGCCGCCGCTTCCGACGACCTCGCCGACACGGTCGACTACGGGGAGCTGGCCGACCGGATCCACGAACGGGTGGCCGGGGAGCGGTGGAGTCTGATCGAGCGGGTCGCCGATCGCGTGGCCGAGCTCGTGCTGGAAGATCCGCGGGTGTTGGCGACGACAGTGACGGTCCACAAGCCGCAGGCACCGATCGGCGTCCCCTTCCGCGACGTCACGGTCACCCGTCGCCGGTCGCGGTGAGCTATCGAGCGGCGGTGGCGCTGGGCTCGAACCTCGGTGATCGTCTCGGAACGCTGCGTCGGGCCACCGAGGCGCTCGGTGAGCTGGGAATCCTCATCGCAGTGTCTTCCCTGTACGAGACCGAGCCGGTGGGCGGCCCGGAGCAGGCCCCGTATCTGAACGCCGTCGTCGTCGTCGATATCGATCTCCCGCCGATTGAACTGCTGGCCGCTCTCCACGAGATCGAGAGTCGGGAGGGTCGGGTGCGGGATGAGCGGTGGGGCCCTCGCACCCTCGACCTCGACATCATCACGATGCTCGACGCATCGTCGGCAGCGGTGGGCATGGATACGCCCGATCTGACCCTTCCCCATCCCCGGGCCCATGAGCGCCGGTTCGTGCTCGAGCCCCTGACGGAGGTGTGGCCGGAGGCCCCGATCGGGACTGTCTCGGCCCGCCATGCCCTGGGCGAAGTCGGTACGCAAGGGATGGAGCGCCTGGGCGAAGGATGGACGGGCTCGGCGGGATCGACGCCGGCCGTGCTGGTCGCCGTCCAGCTGGGGGCACTGGCGATGTATGGCGCGGTCTTGGTCACGACGGCGCGGCTGCCGCCGGACGCCTGGCAGGCGGTGATCGCTGTGGTCCTGGCTGTGGGCGGTGTCGCCCTGACGGCACTGTCTGGCGCTCGCCTGGGGGCGGCACTGACTCCGTTGCCCGAGCCGAAACCCGGCAGCGAGCTGGTGGACTCGGGCCCGTATCGCTGGGTCCGCCACCCGATCTACCTGGGCATCGTCATTGCTCTCATCGGCCTCGCCATCGGCGGAGGGTCGCTCCCGGCTCTGGTGGTGGCGGCCGGGATCGGTGTCTTCTTCTGGTTCAAGGCGGGTTTCGAGGAGTCGCGGCTTCGGTTGCTCGTGTCCGGCTACCCCGATTACATGCGCCGCGTCGGAGGCCGACTCTGGCCCCGACCCCCCCGCCAGACAGCTGGGCGAGACTCAGTGACATAAACCGTTCGCCGGTGGTACCTTGCCGGTTGATGGTGCCTCGCGCCCCTCCGTGACCGGGCCTGGATCCACAGACCCGAGACAAGGAGGGAGACTCATGGCAAAACGGGCACGAGATCATCGCAAGGACATCCCCGGGTACGACGAGACCCGACCCGACCGTGGCGAGCGGAAGCGGCAGCACCGACGGGTGCGGCATGCCGCCAATCAGATCCTGGCGACCGTGGACGATCCCGACGAGTACACCCTCCCCGACGTGCGCCGGCTGCGTCAAGACGACGCTTACCACACTCCTGAGGCGTCCAACGGGCGCCGCTTCCGCGTCTGGAAGACCAAGTTCTGGAAGCGGCGTGGTCGCTATCAGGACATGAAGAGCCGGATCGACTCCCGCTGGCCGGTGATCACCAGCCACGAACTCGAAGACCAGTACTGAAAAGACGGCAGTCGGAAGACGGAGTTCCCGGCGGGGACCGCTGGCGAACCAAAGGGTTCCCCACTGCGGAAACCGTGGTCCGTGGCCCGCGGTTCGCCACCATCGACCACTGCCGACGAAGTCGGAGGTCTGCGCTCGTTAACCTCGAATCATGGACTTGGTCATCGTCGGGGCCGGGCGAGCCGGGGGATCGTTGGCTCGGGCTTCGACCGTCGCCGGGCACCGCCTGGCGGGTGTGCTCTCCCGCCGCCCGCAGACCTATGCGCCGACCCTGGACTGGGACAATCCGCTTCCTCATAGCGACCTGGTTGTCATCGCCGTCTCCGACTCCGCGATCCGAGAGGTGGCGACTCGCCTCGCCGGAAACTGGACTCCCTCGGTCCCAGCAATCCATGTCTCGGGGTTCGCGTCGGTTGCCGAGCTCGGCGCCGTCGCCGACGCCGGCGCCGCCGTCGGCTCTTTCCATCCTCTGCAGACGCTGCCCGACCCCGAGCGGGGAGCCGAGGCTCTGTCCGGGTCATGGGCCGCCGTCACCACCGCCGACGACGCCCTCGCCGACCTCCTGACCGGCTACGCCGCCACCCTCGGGATGCGTTCGTTCCCCCTGGCAGACGAGGCCAAAGGGCGCTACCACGCCGCCGCTGCCGCCGGCGCCAACTACGTTGTCGAGGCGCTGGCGGTGGCCGCCGACCTCCTCGCCGCGGCTGGCGTCGAAATGGAAGTCATGCAGCCTCTGACCACCCGGGTGGTGGAGAACGTCTTTGCCATCGGGCCCGGAGCCTCCCTCACCGGACCCATCGCCCGGGGCGATCTCGCCACCGTTGCCGGCCAGATGGCCGCCGCAGACTCCGTATCCGAGCAAGTCGGGCACCAGTTCCGGCTGCTCGCCGCCGCCACGGCCGCCCGAGTCGGGCTGGAGCTGTGAAGACGGTTGCCACCGCCGCCGAATCCCGGGCTCTCTACCAGGGCAAGGTGGGCCTCGTGCCCACCATGGGGGCGTTGCACGCCGGCCACCTGTCCCTTCTGACCGCGGCGCGGGGTGAGTGCGACACGGTGGTTATGTCGTTGTTCGTGAACCCGCTGCAGTTCGATCAGGCTGACGACCTCGACCGGTATCCCCGAGACGTGGATGGCGACACCGTCCTCGCCGAGGCCGAGGGTGTGGACATCCTGTTCGCGCCTCCGCAGGAGGTCATGTACCCCCGCCGGCCTCTGACCTCGGTGAATGTGGCCGAAGTTGCCGATCACATGGAGGGCGTCCATCGCCCCGGCCACCTGGCGGGGGTGGCGATCGTGGTAGCCAAGCTTCTGGCCTCGCTTCGCCCCGACAGGTCCTACTTCGGTCGGAAGGACCACCAACAACTCGTGCTGGTGAGGACAATGGCAGACGACCTCTCGTTTCCAGGCGAGATCGTCGGGTGCTCGACCATCCGGGAGCCGGACGGCCTGGCACTCTCGAGTCGCAACGTCTTCGTCGAGGATCGCCAGGCGGCTCTATCGATCAGCCTGGGCTTGATGGCGGCGGCCGATGCCGTCGAGTCGGGGACCAGGTCGGGCGCCGACCTGGAGGAGATGGTCCGCTCCAGGTTGATCCTCGACTCGGTGGACTACGTCACGCTCGCCTCCCAATCGCGGGCCCAGCCTGTCGCCCGCCTCGACGCGCCTGCCTTCCTGGCGGTGGCGGGAAGGGTGGGTCAAGTGCGTCTCATCGACAATCTCCCGATCGACCTGGTCGGCGAGATGTGGGTGCCCGACAGGGGTGTGTGGCTCGCCGGCGGAGCGGCTGACTCTTGAAGCTGCTCCTCATCGATGTCGGCAACACCCAGACTGTGGTCGGGCTAGACGACGGGGTCGCCACCAGCACCTGGCGCCTGTCCACGCAGACCGCGCGGACGACGGACGAGTACCGCCTGCTCCTCAGCTCTCTTCTCGACGGGAAGCTCGACGGTGTCGGCGGGGCGGCGCTGTCCTCGGTCGTACCCCCGGCCACGGTTGCCCTGCGAGCCGCCATCCATGGCCTGGTGGGAATAGAGCCGGTGGTGGTCGGGCCGGGGACACGTACCGGCATGCCGCTGAGGGTCGACAACCCCCGGGAAGTCGGGGCCGACCGGATCGTCAACGCGCTCGGTGCCGTCGAGCGGTACGGCGCCCCGGTGATCACCATCGACTTCGGCACCGCTACGACCGTCGACCTGGTGGGCGGCGACGGGGAGTACCAGGGCGGCGCCATCGCTCCGGGGTTGACGATTGCTGCCGAGGCATTGGTCAGTTCCACGGCCGCCCTGCGCCGGGTTGATGTGGTCGCTCCCGCCCGTGCCGCGGGACACAACACCGTCGAAGCCATCCAGTCCGGTCTGGTCTTCGGCTATGCCGGCCTGGTCGATGGGCTCATCGGGCGCATCGTTGCCGAGCTCGGAGACGGCGATGTGCCTCTGGTCGCCACCGGTGGGCTGGCCGATGTGGTCGTACCCCATTGCGAACATGCCATCGTTCTCGACCCCCACCTAACCCTCCGCGGGCTACGGGTGGTGTGGGAACGCAACCGCTGAAGGGCGACACGGCCGGTTGATACACTCGCCGCCGATGTCCCCCTCGCCCCATCCCCGCCCCGGTTCGGTCTGGCCGGAGTGCCGGTGACCGACCGTGCCCCCGGGGCGGGAAGCGGGGAGGACGAACGCCGGAACCGTCGGGAGCGTTACCTGCGGCTCCTCGCCGACGGCCTCCCTACCCGATTCGTACGAACCCACCTCGCCTCCGATTTGCAAGAGGAGTACGCCGGCCTGGACGCCGGAGTGGAGACCGACACGACCGTCTCCGTCGCCGGCCGCGTGATGCTGCGTAGATCCTTCGGCAAGCTCCTCTTCCTGACATTGAGCGATGTCAGCGGGACCATCCAGCTCTTCATGGAGCGGGCGAGCCTGGGCGACGACGCCTTCGAGGCCGCCTCCGCCATCGATCTGGGTGATTGGGTCGGTGCCGAGGGACGGGTGATGACGACAAAGAAGGGCGAGCTGTCTGTGAAGCCCGGGCGGGTGGCCATCCTCCAGAAGTCGCTCCGCCCCCTGCCCGACAAGTGGCACGGGCTCACGGACGTCGAGGCGAGGAGTCGACGCCGGTATCTGGATCTCATCGCCAATCCGGAGTCCCGGCAGGTGGCGCTGACGCGCGCCCGTATCGTGTCGGAGCTGAGGCGCCAGTTCGAGCAGCGGGGATACGTCGAGGTCGAGACGCCCATCCTTTTGCCTGAGGCGACAGGGGCGACCGCCAGGCCATTCACCACCTATCACAAAGCCCTCGACCAGGCGATGTCGCTCCGCATCGCCACCGAGCTGTATCTCAAGCGACTGGTGATCGGCGGGCTCGAGAAGGTGTTCGAGATCGGACGCATCTTCCGCAATGAGGGGATCGACTCCACCCACAACCCCGAGTTCACGATGCTCGAGTCGTACGAGGCGCTGGCCGACTTCGCCGACATCATGGAGCTCGTGGAGGAGGTATTCGTCGCGGTCGCGGGAGTTACGGTCGGATCGACGGAGTTCACGTACCAGGGGAAGCCCATCGATCTCACACCTCCCTTCCGGCGCCTGTCCATGGTCGAGGCGGTGGCCGAGGCGGTGGGGGAGCCGATTGGATTCGAGGGCGAGAGATTGGCGGAGTTGGCCCGCGAGCGGGGCGTGGCCGTCGAAGCGGGTTGGGGCCCGGGGAAGGTGATCGAGGCCCTATTCGACGAACTCGTGGCCGACGACCTGTGGAATCCCACGTTCGTGACCCACCACCCAACCGAGATCTCGCCGTTGGCGGCTCGGAACCGAGACGATCCCAATCTCGCCGACCGGTTCGAGTTGTTCATCGCCGGCTCGGAGTACGCCAATGCCTTCACCGAGCTGATCGATCCCATCGACCAGCGCACCCGTTTCGAGGAGCAGGCGGCGGCCCGAGATGCCGGCGACGAGGAGGCTCATCCCATCGACGAGGATTTCCTCACCGCCCTCGAGTACGGCATGCCTCCCACGGGTGGCCTCGGTATCGGGGTGGATCGTCTGGTGATGTTGCTGACGGACCGGGCCCACATCCGCGAGGTGATCCTGTTTCCCACGCTGCGCCGGGAGTAGGTGCCGCCGGGCGCTGTTCAGCCGGCGCGGGCGGCCTGGACCCGGTCCACCAGGTAGTTGCCGAGCGAGGCGAGGACGTCGCGGGCTGGTCCGGCCGGCAACACCTCCAGCGCCTGGCGGGCTACCTCGACCCGACCCATCGCCGCCTCCAGGGTGCGATCGACGTAGCCGCCGCCCCGAACGAGGTCGATCACCTCCTCGACGCTGGCGTTGGGGAAGGGACGGGGACGGTCCAGGAGAGCCCGGATGCGGGCGCCGTCGGGGCCTTCGGCCGCTTCGAGGACGGCCCGTGTAAAGGTGCCTTCCCGTATGTCGGAGCCGGCAGGCTTGCCGATCGTCGCCTCGTCGGCGACGAGGTCGAGGGCGTCGTCGGCGATCTGGAAGACCATCCCCAACTCCCAGGCCCACGTGGACAATGCCTCGACGACGGCGGGATCGGCGTCTCCGGCGATCGCCCCGAGCCGGGCCGAGGTGCGGATGAGCGAGGCCGTCTTGCCCCCGATCACCGTCTCATATGCCGCCACCGGGTGACCGAGGCTATCGACGAGTTGCAGCTCGCGGGTCTGACCCTCGACGAGCTCGGCATACGTGGCGGCGAGCAAGCGAACCGATTCCAGCGACAGGTGGGTGGCGGCGACTTCCGACGCCCGGGCCATGAGGAAGTCGCCGGCCAGGATTGCGACCGTGTTCGACCAGTTGGCGTTGACGGAAGGCGCCCCGCGGCGGGTTTCGGCGTGGTCGATCACGTCGTCGTGGTAGAGACTGCCGACGTGGATCAGCTCAACCGCCACCGCCGCCTCGATGCGCCTGCGGTCGTCGGCCGGCCCGAACTGAGCGGAGAGCAAAGACAGCAGGGGACGGAATCGCTTCCCACCCGCGAGCAGCAAGTGCTGGGCGATCTTCGTCAGGTAGTCGTCACCCGACACCACGGCCTCGAGGAGCCGTTCCTCGATCCTGTCGAGGTCGGCCCATACCCCCTCGAGCGGTATCAGGTCATGGAGTTCGTCCATCTCTCTCATGCTATCCCGCGGGATCGCCGGCTCGGCAGTCAGCAGCCGCCGTACCGAGCTCTGTGCGTCAGTCGTCGGAACCGGCGTCCGGCCCTCCACCGGTCCCCGAACTGAGGGAGATGCTGCCCTGCCCCCCGGGGAGGAACATCACGGTCAGCGTCTCGTGGTTGTGCTCGAAGGTGGCCGTGCCGATGCGCGGTCCGAGCTCTTGTGTGACCTCATGGCTGCCAGGGCCCACCGGCACCGCAATGGTGTATGACAGGTCGGAGGCGTCGAGCGAGTTCACCGGCACGTAGTAGGCGGACCAGTTCTGACCTCCGAGGCCGACGATCGTGCCGTCGACCAGAGTGCGGAGGATGTAGGCGATCTCGTCGTCACCGGGATTGATGAAGCCGGTGCCGCTGATCAGGAGGAACCCGTCGGTCGGCGCCTGGATCGTAATTTGATTCACCTCCACCAGGCCGGAGTTCGTTTCATCGGTCGAACCGGCAATCCCGTCGCTCTGAGCGGACAACCGCGGCTGGATCTCTTCGACAGGCAGGCCGTCGAGGAGGTCGGAGTCGCCGGCCGTCTCGGCGGAACGGGCCGTGCCCGCCGCCACCGTCTCTCCCGTTGCCAGGCGATGGAGGAACGCCGCCATCTGGCCGCGTGTCACAGGGTCGTCGGGACAGAACGCAGTGTTGCCCGGTGGGTTGCATCCCCTGGTGACGTCGGCATCAGCCAGCCAGGCGATGTCCGCCTCGAAGAGGTGCCCGGCGGGGACATCCGTGAATTCGTCGGCGGCCGACACGACCAGGGGCACCATCAGGGCGCCGGCCAAAACGACGGGTGCGATGACACGGCCGCGGGGGAGATTGAGAGACAAACGTGTACGGGGCATTGTTTGCTCCTTGGTTGCCGCGGTTCAGCGGAGTAGGCGTATCAGGGCGAAGGCGCCGGCCGCGACCGCTCCTGCCAGCACCACGAGCAACACGGCTCCCAGAGTCGAGATGCCTGTCGGCACCACGCCGGATGAGGTGTCACGCCCGCCGTCGCCGGGATCGAGCTGGCGACGGCTTGGGGCTCCGGCTGCCCGGACGCGAAGACCTCGATGTCGCCCGCCCCTGCCAGATCGGGGATGGGGAGCGTGGTCGATGAGGTGGCCGTGAGGCTCGTCCTCGCCGCCAGCGTCGTGGACGTCGTGGGCGGGGCCGTGGTGGGGCTGGAAGTTGCGGGCGAGGTGGTCGCGGTCGTCGACGAAGACGTAGTCGTAGATGGTGTCGTGGTTGTGGTCGGCGATGTCGTCGTCGTGGGCGGGGTCGCGGGTGGCTGGGTCGTGGTGGGCGGCGGTGTGGTCGTGGTCGTGGAGGGAGTTGTCGATGTTGTCGTCGTGACGGCGTCGACCGTCGCCGTCACGACGGCGGTCAGGGCGCAGTCGGTACCGGTGGCTTCGTCCTCCTGGCATGCCCAGACCTCATGCGGTCCGGGGTTGGCGCCGGGGGGAATGGAGGACTGCACACTGAAGGTGCCGTCCGCGCCGGCGGTAACCGACCCGAGGTCCGTGCATCCGGGGCCGTCCCAGCACAACGCCACCTCGAGCAACGGTTGGAATCCCGCTCCCGAAATCCTGACCGCTGTGCCGGCGGAACCTCCGGCAGGGGACAGCTCGAGGGTCGTGGCGGCGGCGACGGGCAGGGCGAGGACGAGGATGAACAAGGCAGAGAGGAGCACACCGGCGACGGTTCGTCCCGCCCACATGGTCACCGCCAGGCTACTCCGGCAGCAATTCCGCGGTCGGCCAGCCCGCCTCTCTTCGTCCCGGGAACAAAAGGTTTCTCGCCCATGTTGCAACGAGTCGTCAACCCACCGCCGAATACGGCCGATTACTCGATGAGCCAACCGGGGACGACGAGACTCTACGGACCTCGACCTAACGTCTCCAGAGGCCGATACGGTGACGTGGTGCTATCGCGGGGACCGGGTACAATGAGCTGCCGAGCCCTCTGCCAGGGAGGCGAATGATGTTCGAGCGTTTCACAGATAGAGCCAGGCGGGTCGTAGTCCTCGCTCAGGAGGAAGCTCGCTCACTCAACCACAACTACATCGGCACCGAGCACATCCTGCTCGGACTTCTCAACGAGGGTGAGGGGATCGCCGCCAAGGCCCTGGAGTCGCTCGGCATCGGCCTCGATTCGGTCCGCGACGAGGTCGTCAAGATCATTGGTCCCGGCCAGCAGGCGCCCTCGGGCCACATCCCGTTCACGCCCCGGGCCAAGAAGGTCCTCGAGCTCAGCCTCCGCGAGGCCCTCCAGCTCGGCCACAACTACATCGGCACCGAGCACATCCTCCTCGGTCTGATCCGCGAGGGCGAGGGCGTCGCCGCCCAGGTCCTCCAGCAGCTCGGCGCCGAGTTGCAGAAGGTGCGCCAGTCCGTGATCCAGCTCCTCTCCGACCACGGCACTTCCGAAGAGCACTCGCCCTCAGGTGGCTCCACCCCGTCGGGGTCGGGCGGTCGTGAGTCCTCCTCTTCGTCCGGCTCCACCGTGCTCGACCAGTTCGGCCGCAACCTCACCCAGATGGCCCGCGACGGCAAGCTCGACCCCGTCATCGGTCGCACGAACGAGATCGAGCGGGTCATGCAGGTCCTCTCCCGCCGGACCAAGAACAACCCGGTGCTCATTGGCGAGCCCGGCGTCGGCAAGACCGCCATCGTCGAAGGCCTTGCCCAAAAGATCGTCGCCCGCGAGGTCCCCGAGACCCTCGACGAGAAGAACCTGTACACGCTCGACCTCGGCGCTCTCGTCGCCGGCTCGCGCTACCGGGGCGACTTCGAAGAGCGCCTGAAGAAGGTCCTCAAGGAGATCCGCAGCCGCGGCGACATAATTCTCTTCATCGACGAGATCCACACGCTGGTGGGTGCCGGGGCCGCCGAAGGCGCCATCGACGCTGCCTCCATCCTCAAGCCGATGCTGGCCAGGGGAGAGTTGCAAACCGTCGGCGCCACCACCCTCGAGGAATACCGCAAGTACCTTGAGAAGGACTCGGCCCTGGAGCGGCGCTTCCAGCCCATCCAGGTCGGTGAGCCCTCGGTGGCGGACACGGTCCAGATCCTCATGGGTCTCAAGGACCGCTACGAGGAGCACCACTCGGTGCGCTTCACCGAGCAGGCCATAGTCTCCGCCGCCAACCTGGCCGACCGCTATCTGTCCGATCGCTTCCTTCCCGACAAGGCCATCGACCTCATCGACGAAGCCGGTTCGCGTATGCGCATCTACCGGCCCTCCTCCAACCCGGAGATGAGCGAGATCGACGCCAAGCTGGCCGAAGTTCGTCGCCGCAAGGCCGACGCCGTCTCGGGTGAGCAGTTCGAGCGGGCAGCACAACTGCGGGACGAGGAGCGAATTCTGCTCACCGACCGCGAAATGCACGAAGAGGCGCTCGTCACGGCCGGCGAGAACACCGGCTGGGTCATCGACGAGGAAGAGATCGCCCAG
>DATFFO010000326.1:0-6000 GCA_035250025.1 Acidimicrobiia bacterium | reverse complement strand
CGCCCTGGCGACGCTGTAGTGGCCTCGCAGGCGTTAAGTGGCAAAGCCGGGCGAGGGGAGCCCGGTGGGCGCCCGACCGCGTAGCCCGCCGGGCAACAGGGACGCGTTGGCGGCCGCGAACCGCTACAAAGAGCGCATGGCCGCTCTCGACTCGCCCGACCGCCTCAAGCGCCTGCGCCAGCATCTGCTCGAAGGCGGAGCGGAGGTCCTCGTCACCGACTCCGACAACCTGTCTCAGACCATCATCGGGCTGATCGGTGAGCGGGGCTGGCACAGGCTGGTGTCGGTGCGCCGCAACCGGGTCGGTCATCCCTCGGTGCTGGGCGACGACCCTCCACTGGAAGACGACGAAGTGGCCCAGCTCGATGCAGTCATCACCGAGTCTGCCGTCGCCGCCGCCGACCCGGGTCTCATCGTCCTCGATCACACCCTCGGCCAGGGTCGGCCCGCGCTCGTGTCGATACCTCCCATCCATGTCTGCGTGGTCGAGGAGGTGCAGGTCGTGGATGACATCGACTCCGCCCTGGCGCGACTGGACCCGGCTCATCCGACCACCTGGATCGCCGGCCCCGACGCTCCTTCAGACCTGATCGCCGGCCTCCACCGCCCGGCTTCCCTCGTCGTGGTGCTCGTCGCTCAGTGATCGTCGGCGGCGAGCAGGCGGGCCCGCCCAAAACGCCACGGCCGCCCCGGATCGGCCAGCAGCAACTGATCGACGGCGATGTTCCCCCGTTCGAAGGCGACAGCTGAGCCAGCCATGTAAAGACGCCAGATGCGGTAAGTGCGATCCCCCACCAGAGCGCGGGCGGTCCCCTCATTCGCTTCGAGGCGTGCCACCCAGTGCTGGAGGGTGAGGGCATAACTTCGACGGAGGGCCTCCACGTCGCGCAGCTCGAACCCGGCGTCCTCGGCGGCGGCGATGGCGTCCTCGATCCTGTGGAGTTCCCCGTCGGGAAAGACATAGGTGCGGACGAAGGACTTGCCTCGCACCCTCTGGCGGGCTCGGGTCACGATGCCGTGGTTGAGAAGCTGCCCGCCGGGAGCGAGGAGCCGGCGTAGGTGGCCGAAGTACTCGGCGAGGTGGTCGAGCCCGACGTGTTCGACCATTCCCACTGAGGCGATGGCGTCGAATCGTCCGTCCAGATGGCGGTAGTCGTCGGTGAGGATCGTGACCCGTTCGGTCACCCCGGCCTCGGCGGCTCGCTTGCGGGCGATGTCCGCCTGCTCCCCGCTCACAGTGATGCCGGTGGCGTCGACCCCGTACTGGGTGGCGGCATGGATCACGAGCGCCCCCCAGCCGCACCCGACGTCGAGGAAGCGGTCTCCCGGGCCGAGCTCCAACTTCCTGCAGATGAGGTCGAGCTTGCGACGCTGGGCTAGCTCGAGGGGCTCGTCCGGATCGAGAAAGTGGGCGCACGAGTAGACCATCAGTGGATCGAGGAACAACTCGAAGAACTCGTTACCTGTGTCGTAGTGGTGGGTGACCGCTCTCCGATCGCGCCGGATCGAGTGGAGTCGTCCTCTGACTTGAGGCCGCTGGGCATCGGCACGGCGGAATTGGCGGGGCAGGGCCTTGACGAGTCGGGCCACTTTCAAGGCGGTGACGAGTCCGGCCGCGGTGACGTCCATCCCGAAACGCAGGGCGGCCACCAGGTCGCCTTCTATGTCGACATCGTCGTAGACGTAGGCCTCCCCCGCCGTCAGGTCGGTGGGGGGCGAGACGAGCGCCGCCAGCGCTCCCGGGTGCTGGAGGACGATCGTGCAATGAGAATCGGTCGGGCCCCAGACCTCACCCGTCCACGTCCTCATCCGGGGCGGCGGCAGGTCCGACCGCGAGGCCAGCAAATCGTAAATGCGCCGTGAGGCTTCCAACGCCTCCATGAAGCGCAGTCTACGAATGCCGGCCCGGGTCTGCTCAGTCAGACGGGAGTTTGCCGATGAGATCGGCGAAGCGCCGGCGTATCCCGTGCTCGAAGGCGTCGGGTCCGGTCATGGTGATGATCCGCTGTCCGGGCTGGTCGCTCACTACCCGGTCCACGTCGGGGAAGAACTGGCGGCTGAGCTCGACGAACCGCCCAACGTCGTCGGCGTCGGCTGTCGTGACGATCTCAACCCCGCCGGGGATCGCCCGGGCCGACACTACGCCGTCGTACACGGCATCCGCCACGAGCTCGAACTGGATGAGAGCGCCGTCGTCGTGGCCGCCGATGGCCTCGAGGAACGGGAAGTCCTCGGGGCGGACCAGGAGACGGGCCAGCGGCGTCACCGTCCGGCGGCACGCCCATTCGTTGGAAGGCGGCCCGCCTGGATACAAGGGGAGACGCTCGAACCCCTGGCGAGGAAGCAGATAAAGAGCGCCGGTTGTGAACGGCCGCTTGTCGAGCATCTCGTGGTGGATCGAGAAGTGATAGAGATCGGTGTAGGCGCCGTCCTTGCCGAAATGACGATCGACTCCGTTGCGGATCGACCCGTGGAGCTGCTCGCGGTCGATCACGGCAAAGAACATCGACCACAACCCGTCGTGGGTCCCGTACACGGCGCCGTGGTTCCCTCGACCTCCGGTGTTCATCAGTTCCATCGACCGGCGCACCGGCGTGAGGTGGGCGAGTCCGGCGTTGTTGGATCCGTGGAAGATCACCCGGTCATCCAACATCAGCCATTGGACGAATCGGTGAATCTCCATTCCGCCGAGGTCCAGGTCGGTGAGTCGGGACGGGTGGTCGATGCGGTTCCACAATGCCCGGCAGCCTTCATCCTCGTCGGCGTCGAGATCGATCGCCGGGCACCGAATCCCGCTCCCAGGCTGTGGCTGGGCGGGACGGTCGATTCGGGTAAGTGGGAACACGCCACCCACCGACCAGCCGTCTTCTCCCTGGAGCAACTCGGCTCCCGGATAGGCGCCTCCTTCGATCACGTATCGTCCGGTCTCGAGGCGACGGAGCCGACCCTCGAATCCCGGCTCCGACTCGGGGAAGCGCATGACGAGGCCATCGGGCCCGGACAGGATGGTGAACTCGCGGAGCCCTATGTCCCAGTCCCCGACCAGCGTTGGCTCGTCCACCTCTCCGACTCTATCGGATCGGGGGGTTTTCAGGCGGCGACCGTCAATCCGACGCCGGCAAGGCCCAACAAGGCGACTGCCCCGGCCGAGATGGTGGCGGCCCAGGGAAAGGGGATTCGGTCGTCGCCGACAGGAAGAAGGGCCGCGGTCGTGAGGGCGGCCAGGCTGAGCAGGCATGCGATGGCGGCGGCGACTGCGGCGAGGACAGAGCGGCGGGCAAATGCCAGGCGGACGAGGGCGAGGGCGACAACGAGGATCATGGCCGCGGTGCGGTGCACCGCCAGCCTGGTCCGTTCCGGATGTGTCCGACTGTGGCCGCTCACGGGGCGGTGACGAGAACGGCGGCGGCGCCGATCAATGTCCCCAGAACAAGGGCCCCGACCAGGCTCAGGGCGAGCCACGGAGCCGGCAGGCCCTCGCCTATGCGTAGCGAGCGCTCCATTCGCGCCCACCGTCCGACAGCTCCGACCACCAGCGCCAGGCTGAGGAGGAAGGCCGCCATGGAGGCCCAACGGGACCAGCCACCCAGCAGCTCCTCGGTGAGGAGCAGGCCGAGACCGGCCGCGGCCACTGCGAGGGATGTGCGGATCCAGGCCAGCAGCGTGCGCTCGTTGGCCAGGGTGAAGCGGGGGTCGGGGTCGACACCGACCCCGTACACCGAATGTGGCCGACGCCCGTTCGAATCGCTCACGCCGCCACGTTAGGGGCGGACCCGAGCGGCACAGGTCTGGGCTTGCCCGCACCGCAGGTTGCGGCCGTATCTCGAGGAAGGTTCTTCGGACTCTCGACGGCGGGCGTGGATCGGGTACTGTCCCGGCACCAGTGGGCTGTCTGGGAGGAGATTGGGCATGCGACGGCTGATTGTCTTGGTCGTCCTGGCTGGGTTGTCGGTCGGGCTCGTGCCCGTGTCCGCTCCGGCCGAGGGGGATGTTGCATTCGGGGCACATCCGGGGGGCACCAACGACGGTCGTGTCGGCGCTACCACCGACCTCGAAACTGCGATCGGGCGCCAGCTCGACTTCGTTCGCGTATTCGAGGTGTGGAACTCGCCGTTCCCGACCGCCTTCCACGACTATCTGATGGCCAAGAACCAGAAGATCCTGCTGTCCGTCCGCGCCAAGCGGACGAACGGGACCTACGTGCAGTGGCGTGACATCGCCGATGCGCAGCCGGGATCTGCCATTCACGACCAAATGGTCGCCTGGATCGAACGAGTCCGCGCCATAGGCCAACCGGTGTGGTTCACCTTCAACCACGAGCCGGAATACGCCGAGAACGTCGCCAACGGGGTGGCCAGTGACTTCATCGCCGCCTGGCGCCGTGTCATCACCGAGTTCCGGGACCGGGGTGTCGACAACGTGGAGTTCGTCTGGATCATGACCGACTGGAGCTTCCACGTCCCCCCCTCGGACCGCCGCCACGCACCCCTCTGGTATCCCGGTGACAATTACGTCGACTACATCGCCGCCGACGCCTACAACTGGTCGACGTGCCGGCCCAACATCAGCCTGCCCTGGCAGAGCCTCGAACCCATCATCGAGCCGCTCCGTCAGTTCGGAGCCCGGCACCCCGACAAGGGCGTGATGCTGGCCGAGTGGGGCTCGTCGACCCAGGGCGGTGACAAAGCGGCCTGGATCGCCGAGGTGGCCGACTTGCTCAAAGGGCCCGGGTGGGAGCAGTTCGTGGCTGTCTCGTACTTCTCGCGAACCGACCAGAACTATCCGGAGTGCAACTTCCCGCTCGACTCGTCACCCGAAGTCATGGCGGCTTTCGCCGCCATGGGCGCCGATCCCTTCTACGGTGGGGGAGGGGACCCGCCTCCGCCGCCGCCGACGAACCTGGTATTCAGCGGCACGGCCGACGCCACGAACGAGGCCGGCCCTCGCTGGCAATCAGGCACCTACACGCCCTCCTCCAGCCGAATCCACGACTTCACGTTGGACTGGACCGGCTCCGCCAACCTGCGCATGGACATCCGGCAAGCGTCGAACAACGCCTGGGTCGGCGCCAACACGTCGACGGACCAACCCAAGGAGCTGTCGGTAGCCCTGACTGCGGGGACGACCTACCGGATCGCGATTTGGTCGATGTCGGGGGCGGCCCAGTTCTCTGTTGTCGAGGGTGACTCCGTTCCTGTGGATGAGCCGCCGACGGTGGCTTTGACCACTCCGACGGATGGGGCGACGGTGTCCGGTTCGGTGTCGGTGACAGCGGATGCGGCCGACGACGACGCCGTGGTTTCGGTGGAGTTCTCCGTGAACGGGTCGTCCATCGGTGTCGACACCGACGGAACGAATGGCTGGTCGGTGCCTTGGGACACGACCGCGGTGGTTGACGGTTCGTACCAGGTGGAGGCGGTGGCCGCCGACACCGCCGACCAGGCCGCCACCGACACGATCGGCGTGACGGTCGACAACGAGGGTGAACCAGAGCCAGAAGTCGTGTTCGACGCCGCAGTCGATGCGACCAACGCCACGTCTCCCCGGTGGACGTCGACGCTCTACACGCCGGCGGCGAGCGGGCAGCACACGCTCACCCTGGACTGGGCGACAACCGCCAACCTGCGTTTCGACATCCGGGTGGCCTCGAACGGCAATTGGATCGGCGCCAACACCTCCACCGCGCAGCCCAAGACGATCACGGTCGACCTGCAGGCCGGCACCGCCTACCGGATCGCGGTGTGGTCCATGTCGGGCCAAGCCGACTTCGAAGTGACTGCTGGACCTTCCTGAAGGAGACGGAGAACGGAAAGGACGGAAGCTGCAGCGGGGTTCTTTCGACCGTGGGGGAACGGCCCTGCCCTTCTTTCGAGCGTGGGGAACGAATACCGATGCTCACCGTCCAAAGAACCGCCCGGCCGTTCCCCCTCGTCGAAAGAACTTTCGTTCTCGGTGACGTGGTCGAGCTCGCAGCCGACCTGATTTCGATAGAAGGCGATG
>DATFFO010000325.1:0-11820 GCA_035250025.1 Acidimicrobiia bacterium | reverse complement strand
ATGCGGGTGTGGGCCGAGGCCGGCCTCTATCTCTGGATCGAGGTGGGCGACGACCTGGCCGTGACCGAACGTCTCGCCGAGGCGGGCGTCGTGGTCAGTCCGGGTCGCGTCTTTGGCGAGCGGGGAGTGGGACATATCCGGCTGGCCCTGGTCCCGCCGGTGGAGGAATGCGAAGCAGCCGCCGAACTCGTGGCGCGAGCCCTGTAGACACCGGACGGTCGGCTGTTCGCCTTCCGTCTTCCGTCTTCCGTCCTGATTAGTTGGAGTGCAGAGCGGCGTTGAGGCCCGACCAGGTGCCCGAGGTGGGGAGGGCTTCCACCCTGCCCGTCACCGAGTTGCGGCGGAAGAGCATGCCGTTGACACCCGACAGGTCCCGGCCCTTGGATGTGGTGCCGTCGGGAAGCGTCACCACGGTTCCGGCCGTGACGTACAGGCCCGCCTCCACGATGCAGTCGTCGCCGAGGGATATCCCCACCCCCGAATTTGCGCCGAGCAGGCAGCGCCGGCCGATGGAGATGACCTCGCTTCCTCCGCCCGACAGGGTCCCCATGATCGAAGCGCTCCCACCGACGTCGGTTCCGTCCCCGATCACGACACCCGACGAGATGCGCCCCTCGACCATCGACTGGCCCAGCGTGCCGGCATTGAAATTGACGAAACCCTCGTGCATCACCGTGGTGCCGTCTGCGAGGTGAGCACCCAGGCGGACACGGTCGGCGTCGCCGATACGCACCCCGCCCGGGATCACGTAGTCGGTCATGCGGGGAAACTTGTCCACCGACGTCACATGGACGGGGCGGCCCCGGGCGGCGAGGCGGTGGCGGATCGTCTCGAAACCCGTGACGGCGCAGGGGCCCTGCGTGGTCCACACCACATTGTTGAGGACACCGAAGATGCCCTCCAGATTGATCTCGTGCGGGCGCACCAGGCGGTGGGAGAGGAGGTGGAGGCGCAGGTAGGCATCGTGGACATCTGCGGGTGGGGCGGCGAGGTCGGGGGTCAGCGTGGCCACCCCGACCACATCGACTTCCCGGTCCGAGTCGAGCCCGATGCGTCCTGCCAGGTCGGGGAAACCCAGGTGCTCCACCCGCTCGGGGTCGAGCAGGGTGGTGCCGGCCTGGAGGCCGGCGTTCCCGAGGACACCCCAGCCCAGCGTGGGGGAAGGGAAGGCGGTGTCGAGGATGGTGCCGCCGGCGGCGATGCTGGCCACGCCGATGCCGGCGGCCGAGGGGGTGGTCATCGGAGCCAGGCTAATGCGGGTTAGCCTCCTGGCCGATGCACGCCGATCTGACCCGAACCCTGCAATGGCTGGTCGACATGCCCTCCGAAACGGGTCAGGAGCGCGCCATCTGCGACGCCGTCTCCAGCCGACTCACCCGCGCTCCCCAGCGCCGGGTGCGGGAGTCCCTGGTCGTCGGCGAACCGGATGGCCGACCCCTCGTGGTCCTCGCCGGCCATCTCGACACCGTTCCCAACCAGGGACAGGGCGGGGCCCGTGTCGAGGACGGTCGGCTGTGGGGACTGGGGAGCTCCGACATGAAGTCGGGGCTGGCGGCGATGATCCATCTGCTCGAGGACGAGGCGGTGGCTGACGGCCCCTACTGCCTGGTGGGCGTGTTCTACGCCGCCGAGGAAGGGCCCCACGAAGACAACCAGCTTCGGGAGGTCCTCGCAGAAGTCGACTGGCTGCAGTCGGCGACGTGTGCCGTCGTGCTCGAGCCTTCCGACGGTGAGATCCAGTACGGCTGCAATGGAGTGGTGAACGCCACCGTGACTTTTGCCGGCAAGGCGGCCCATTCGGCGCGACCCTGGTGGGGGGAGAACGCCGTGACCAAGGCAGGGGAGTGGCTGGAGGCGATGCACCGGATCGAGCCGCGTGTTCATGTCATCGACGGTCTCGAATACCGGCGAACCGTGGCCGTGACCCGGGCGGCGGGAGGGGTGGCCAACAACATCGTCCCCTCGCTCTTCACCCTCAACCTCAACATGAGGTTCACCCCGGACATGTCGCTCGATGAGGCCGTCGAAGAATTGCGAGACTTGTGTGCCGACGCCGACGGCTTCGAGGTCGTCGACACCGCCCCGGCGGGTGCCGTGGCCGCCGACCATCCCCTCATCGCTCGCCTGGGCGAGATCAGCGGCGCCCGGCGGGCGGCCAAGCAGGGATGGACCGACGTGGCCCGCTTCTCGGCGCTGGGCATCCCGGCGGTGAACTTCGGGCCGGGCAACTCGGCCCAGGCCCACCAGGTGGACGAGTGGGTGTCGCTCAGCCAAATGGCGGATGTGTACGCCGCCCTCCACCGCCTCCTCACGACCTAGCCCCTCCGCTTTCGCGCATCGATTCCGTCAAATCCGGCGCGTTCGATGCGCGAAAACGGAGAGGGGGGCTGGCCGAGGGCTTCAGTCGCCGGCGACGGCGAACTGCCAGGTGCCGTCGGCGGTGATGCCGAGGCGCAGGCCCAGGTAGCCGTCGGCCTGGCGGAGTAGCTCCATGGTCTCGGTGTCGAACACGTTTTCCAACTCGGCCCAGGACTCCTCATCGGCGGGATCTAGATGGGCTGCCGGCCACGCCCAGGTTCCCGTTTCGGGGTCCTCGGCCGGAGTGGTGGCGAGCAGTTGCACCATCAATCCCAGGGGATCGCGGCCGGCAGTGCCTTCGGCGATCCAGTGGGCGACGGGGTCGCTGCCCCCGCCATAGGTGAACACGGTGGCGTCGGCCAGCGCCATCTCACCCAGCGCCTCGTAGTCGCAGGCGGAGGCGGCGGCGTGGATCGCCGCCCGGGTCTCGGCAACAGCAGCCGGGAGGTCCTGGTCGGCCAGTGAGGTGTCACTCGGGACGCACGGCGTCTCGCCGCTTCCCGAGCCGAGCGTGGCTTCGGGGGCGATTTCCAGCGGGGTGCTGTAGGGCGACACCCAGCCCGCTTCGACGGGTGGCAGGCTGGACCGGTTGCCGTCATAGTCGACGATCACGGTCTCGGTCGGGGTGCGGAACACCCAGCCTCCGACGGCTCCCGTGACCATGTACGCCTCCGGGACCGAAGCCGGTCTCAGTTCTTCTCCCTCGACGGTCGTGACTGCGAACTCACCCTGGTTGAGCATCCCCAGCACGGAGCCGTTAGCTCCCACCGTCACGCCGGCCGCCACCGGCAGACAGTCCGGCAGGGGTGAGGGGACCTCGGTGCCGTCGAAGCGGCTCAGGGTGTGGGTCGGGCAGTCCCCTGACCGGTCGATGAAAGAGAGCAACTCTCCACCGGCACTCATGTCCGAACCCGACCCGAGAACACCGAGCTGTGTGGTCTCACCACTGTCGAGGTCGATCAGCATGATCCGGATCTCCAGGCCGGAGTCGATGGGCGTCTCGGCGAGATAGACGAACTGGGCCTCGCCTTCGGCCCCGACGGGCCCGACAGGCACCAGCCTCCCACCTTCGGGGGGAGTGGCGACCACCGATGCCACCGTCTCGCCTGCGGACAGGCGCATGAGCGAGCCCTGCGGCCAGGGCAGCGGGGTGGCGGCATGCTGGAAGATCATGCCGCCGCGGCGATCCTCGAAGGCCATTGCGATCTCGGCGTAGCCCTCGTCCGAGGTCAGCGTCTGGACCGTGTCACCTCCGGCGTCGATGATCGAGATGCCCTCGGCGTCGGCGACGAGGATGCCGAGCACCGTGGTGCCGGGAGCGGCCGGAGCCGTTGTGGTCACGGGCGGCAGCGTGGTCGGTCCGGGCACCCCGGTGGTGGCGACACCGGGCTCAGACAGGACCGGTGCCTCGGTCGTGCCGGTCTGGAGGGCCTGGCCGGTCAAGACAACCATGGCCACGGTGGCGGCGACGGCCAGGACCGCCCCCACCCGGGTGCGGACGCGTCGCCGGCCTCCCTCGGCGACGATCGACTCCAGACGATCGACCTCGGGCATCCCCGAGGTGGATTGCTCGAGATAGGCGCGGAGGCGCTCTTCAGTGTTCATCGGGTCCTTCCAGGGTCGTTCTGAGTTCGTTCATGATGCGGTGGAGCCGGCTCTTGGCGGTGCCGACCGGGATGTCGAGAGCGGAGGCGATTTCCTCGTAGCTCCAGTCGAGGAGGTGACGGAGGACGACGAGCGAGCGAGCTTCGATGGGGAGGGCCTTGAGAGCCGCTTCGACATCCGGGTCGGGGAGGGACTGCTCCACACCTCGATCGGGGACGATGTCTGAGAGATGCTCGCGGGTCTGCTTGCGCAACCTCGACAACGCCCAGTTGAGGCCGACCCGGTAGACCCATCCGGGAGCGTTGTCGTAGTCAGACACCTTCGACCAACGGTGATAGGCCCGCGTCATGGCCTCGTCGGTGGCCTCCTGCGCCAGGTCGGGATCGCGCAGCGTGGCGGCCAATGCCCGGAAAACGGGTTGGTGATTCACCCGGTAGAAGTCGGGGAAATGGCGTTGGCGCAGACGAGTTGTGGCGGCGCTCAAAGTCGTCAATGTCCTCCTTTATCGCTCCCCAGACGCATCAGGCGGCTGTTGCGTTCTCGGGAATCGCGACGTCGTTTACAACGGCTCGAACGTCACCTGATACTCACCGTCGCCGGTGGTGGGCCAATGGGGCCACACCATCAACCCGCTGCTGGCATGGGGGCGGACGAACACGTCGCACGGCCGAGGGGACGACAGGAGGATCTCCCGTTCGCCATCGGTGAAACGGAAGCGGTGGCCGCTGGCTGCGACCGGTTCCCCCGTCGCCTGCCATTCACCGCCGTCCACCCGCACCCGGGTCAGAGAGGGGTCCATCAGCAGTGGCACCTCGGGGCCGAGCAGCACCGGTTCGGATGCTGCCGGGTTCAGCCGAACCGTGAGACTCCGATCCCCGAGAATCAGGCGGTAGTGCCCTCCATCGGCGTCGACCATGGTGAGCCGCGTCTCGGCCCGACCCTCGGTACGGCGTTCTAGACGCAAAGGAGCCGGTGTCGGCTCTGCCCCGTCGTCGCCGATACGCCGGGCGATGAGAGCCGTCACGATCGGGGCCACGCTGGTGATCGGCCACCGGCCCGCCTTGTCGTCCCACACCAGGATCTGGCCCTCGACCGGATCGACGACGAGCGTGCTGAAGGCCGTCTCGACGTGGATCTCGTCGACACCGTCCCCGTCCCAGTCGACCTCTTCGACCGAGACCCAGGTGTCGCCCCGAAAGCGAGCGCGGTCGACGGCGATACGGGCCTCGAGCAATCTGTGGTGTGCTTCCGGTCCACCGCCGGCGCCGGTGGTGAACTCGCTGGACTGGAGGGCCAGGACAAGGTCCGGGGCGCTGCCGCGGTCGGGCTGGTCGCGGATGACGCCGAGGAGCTTGCGATAGAACACCTCAGCGTCCTCGCTGCGGCCGGGCACGCTCACGGCAGGCGAGAGCCGGTCGCCGGGGAGGTGATCGGACAAGTAGGCATCCGGTCTGATGAGTTGGCCGGGGTGCTCGTCGCCGAGCCGGGCGAGTTCCGAGGGTCGAAACCGGACGGCCACCATGCCGTCGTCGCCCCCGACCGGCGGGAAGGCGTCGGCCACCGCTACCAGGAGGATTGTGGTGTCGGCCCGGGAGACGGCGCCGGGCCGGTCGGGGGTTTCGCCGACGAGGGCGGCGTCGATGAAGACGAGGCGGAAACCGGCGTCGACGGCGAGGTCGACGGTGGAGCGCTCCCAGCCGTTTCCGATCCAGAGTCCCATCGGGACGATCCCGGCGGCGTCCATGACCGCTTTCTCCCGGCTCAGCTGGAGACGGGCGGCGGCGGGGGGAAGATCGGCCAGCACCGGATCGGACCAGCCACCCGCCAGCCATCCCACCTGACGCGGCCGCAATCTTTCCCAGATGCGGGGGCTCTGGGATACGAGATGGTCGAGGGCGGTTCCCGGGATCCTGAGGGCGAGTGGGGTGTCGGGCCGGGCGTCGAGGGCGTCGGCGACGACCCCCAGCGCTGCCGTCCAGCCGTCCGGGCCCACGTGGTGGGGGACGATCACTACCGGAGCCAGGTGAACCGCCCCGGGTCCGGCGTGGGGGACTTGGCGCACGACGAGAACCCTAGACCGATATGGCCGACCCGAACCTACCTCCTAGAATCTGGGGATGGCCATCGACATCGACATCGCCCATGTGGCGCGTCTTGCCCGGCTCGCCCTCGACGACAGCGAGCTGGAGACGTACCGCCGCCAGCTGGGCGTCATCCTCGAGCATGCCGCCAGGGTCCAGGCCGTGGCTACCGGTGATGTCGAGCCGATCGCGCATCCGCTGGGGTTGACCAACGCCTTCCGGGAGGACAAGGTGGTCCCATCGCTGGACCGCGATGAGGTCCTTGCCCAGGCCCCCGAGCATCGCGACGGCTACTTCGTGGTGCCCCCCGCCATGGAAGCGTTGTGAGCCTGGCCGACCTCTCACTCACCGAGGCCGCTGCTCGCCTGGCCTCCGGCGAGGTCAGCGCCGTCGAGCTGGCCGATGCCGTCTTCGAGCGCGCCACCATGACCGAGGCCGACCTCCACTGCTATCTCACCATCGACCGCGAGGGCGCCCGCCTGGCCGCCCGGGAATCCGATGCCCGCCGGCGGGAAGGCGGTGCCCTCGGCCCGCTCGACGGCATCCCGGTGGCGGTCAAGGACAACTTCACCACCCGGGGAGTGGAGACGACGGCCGGCTCCCAGA
The DNA here is from genome assembly GCA_035250025.1 of Acidimicrobiia bacterium. Taxonomy (GTDB): domain Bacteria; phylum Actinomycetota; class Acidimicrobiia; order Spongiisociales; family ZC4RG35; genus DATFFO01. The sequence goes on along the minus strand of DATFFO010000325.1, from coordinate 5,170 downwards.
TCCTGGCCGGCTACAAGCCCCCCTACGACGCCCATGCCGTCGAGCGACTTCGCTCCGGCGGTGCCGTGGTGGTGGGTAAGACCAACCTCGACGAGTTCGCCATGGGCTCATCTACCGAGCACTCGGCGTATGGGCCGTCCCGCAATCCCTGGGACCCGAACCGAGTGCCGGGCGGCTCCTCGGGCGGCTCGGCGGCCGCGGTGGCGGTCGGCTCGGCCATGGGGGCCTACGGCTCCGACACCGGGGGTTCGATCCGTCAGCCGGCGTCGCTGTGCGGAGTCGTGGGTGTCAAGCCGACGTATGGCCGGGTCAGTCGCTACGGGCTCATTGCCTTCGCCTCCTCGCTCGACCAGATCGGGCCGCTCGCCCGCACCGTCGAGGATGCCGCCGCCCTGCTCGAAGGAGTCTGGGGCCATGATCCCCGTGACTCGACCTCGCTGGTGGGGGACTACCCCGACCTCGGTCGTGCCCTGGCGACGGGTGTGGAGGGTGTGCGCATCGGTCTCGTCACCGAGTTCGGAGGTGAGGGATACGAGCCCGATGTTGTCGCCGCCACCCGGGCGATGCTCGACAGACTGGAGGCGGCGGGCGCCGAGATCGTGGAGGTCTCCGTCCCGACCGCCGACGTCGCCCTCTCGGCCTACTACCTGATCAGCCCGGCCGAGGCGTCCGCCAACCTGGCCCGCTTCGACGGCATCCGCTACGGGAACCGGGTGGGTGGCGAGACCACCGAGGAGTTGATGGCCCGCACCCGGGCCGAGGGTTTCGGTCCGGAGGTGACGCGGCGAGTCCTGCTCGGGACGTATTCGCTCTCGGCGGGGTACTACGACGCCTTCTACGGCAAGGCGCAGGAAGTCCGGGCCCTCCTCAGCAGGGAGTTTGCGCTCGCCTACGAGAAGGCCGACGTCCTCGTGTCCCCGACCAGCCCCACCGTCGCCTTCGAGGTCGGGGCGAAGACGTCGGATCCGCTGGCGATGTACCTGTCCGACATTTGCACCATCCCCTCCAATCTCACCGGGCATCCGGCGGTGTCGGTCCCGGTGGGACTGGACTCGGCCGGGCTGCCCATCGGCTTCCAGGTGATGGCCCCCGCCCTCGGCGAGGAGAGGATGTTCGCAGTGGCAGCCGAGGTGGAGCGCCTGGCGGCCTTCACCGCGCGGCCCGCCTTGGCCGGGGCCGAGGCGGCATGACCACCTCCGTCTGGGAACCGGTGATCGGGATCGAGGTCCACGTCGAGCTCAGGACCGACTCGAAGATGTTCTGCGGCTGCGCCGTCGGTTTCGGCGAGGAGCCCAACACCAACACCTGCCCGGTCTGCCTGGGCCTGCCCGGCGCCCTCCCCGTCACCAACCAACGGGCCATCGAGTGGATCGTCGCCATCGGCCTGGCACTCGGATGTCAGGTGACGCCGGTCTCGGTGTTCCATCGCAAGAACTACTTCTACGCCGATCTGCCGAAGAACTACCAGATCTCCCAGTACGACATCCCGGTATGCCAGGACGGCCACCTCGACGTGGATGTCGACGGCGAGACGATCCGCGTGGGCATCGAGCGAGCCCACATGGAAGAGGACACCGGCAAGTCACGCCACGTCGGCGCCGGGGGCCGCATCCACGCCGCCGAGGCCACGCTGCTCGACTTCAACCGCTCCGGTGTCCCGCTGGTCGAGATCGTGTCCCGGCCCGACATCCACTCCGCCGGCCAGGCCCGCGCCTACGCCCAGGAACTGCGAGCGGTGGTGGCAGAGTTGGGCGTCTCCGACGCCCGCATGGAGGAGGGCTCGATCCGCTTCGACGCCAACGTCTCGATCCGGCCCGAAGGCGACGATGTCCTGGGCACCAAAATCGAGGTCAAGAACATGAACTCGTTCCGCTCGCTGGAGCGGGCGGTGGAGTACGAAATCGCCCGTCAGGTCGAGGTGCTCGAGGGAGGCGGGGAACTCGTCCAGGAGACCCGGCATTGGGACGAGGAGGCGGGAATGACCCACAGCATGCGGGTCAAGGAGGGATCTTCCGACTATCGCTACTTCACCGAGCCGGATCTGCTTCCCATGGTTCTCGAGGATGCCTGGGTCGACGGCATCGCCTCCCGGCTTCCCGAGCTGCCCGCCGCCCGTCGCAGCCGCTATGCCGCCGTCGGTCTCGACCGCCAGACCGTGGCGGTGCTCTCGGGTGCCGACGCCGACCTGCGCCGGCTCTATGACGACGCCGTCGCCGCCGGCGCATCCCCGTCTTCTGCCGCCAACTGGGTGACCGGGGAGATCACAGCCACCCTCCGCCGCACCGGGTCGAGCGTTGCCGACAGCCACCTCAGCGGGGCGATCGTCGCCGACCTCGTGAAGATGATCGAAGAGGGCGACGTCTCGTCCTCGGCCGCCAAGGAGGTCCTGGCCGGCGTCACCGAGGGCGAGGGCCTGCCCCGGGACGTGGCGCAAGCCCGGGACCTGCTCCAGATCTCCGACACCTCGGCCCTCGAGGCCCTGGTCGACGAGGTTCTCGGTGAGCACCCTGACGCCGTCGAGCGCTATCGGGGTGGCGAGACCAAGCTCGTCGGCTTCCTGGTGGGGGCGGTCATGCGAGCCTCGGCGGGAAAGGCCGATCCCAAGCTGGCGAACCAGCTCATCACCCGGCGTCTCGAGCCCTGAGTGGGCCGGTTCCTGGGTCTGGAAGGGGTCGATGCCGTCGTCTTCGACTGTGACGGCGTGCTGGTGGACTCCGAGCCGTATTCCGAGCGCGCCTGGCGGGAGGCGCTGGCCGAGCATGGCGTGGACCTCGGTGACGACTTTTCCCAGTGGGTGGGCACCACCGACGAGGCGATCGCCGTCCGCTTCTCGGCGGAGGCGGGTGTCTCTCCGACCCGACTCGCCGACCGGGCGGCGGGGCTCCTCGTCGAAGGATTTCGAGACGAGCCTGTTCCCGTCTTCCCCGACGCCCTCGAGGCGCTGGACCGAGTGATCGCCGCCGGCATGCCCGTGGCTGTGGCCACCAACAGCGAACGCTGGCGCCTCGAGGCGATCCTCGGGTCGGCCCGCCTCGACGGCATGTTCCACTTCGCGGTGACCGCCGACGACGTCAGGTCCCCCAAGCCGGAACCCGACATGTATCTGCTCGTAGCCTCGCTCCTGGGAGTCGACCCGTCGCGATGTGTGGTCGTAGAGGACAGCCCGACGGGCGTGGCGGCGGCGCGGGCGGCGGGAATGCGGGTGATCGCGGTGGACAGGGGCGTCTTCGACCCCGCGCTGCTGGCTCCCGCCACCCGTGTCGTCCCCGACATCCACGAGCCCAGCCTCACCTGATCCTCTGCCCGGGTTGCGCCGGACCATGGTTGTTAAGTTGTCCGGGTGAGACGCACCAAGATCGTGGCCACGGTGGGACCCGCCGTGGCCAGCTACGACGGTATCCGCCGTCTGGTCGAGGCCGGCATGGACGTGGCCCGTCTCAACTTCTCCCACGGCGACCACGACCTGCATCGTCAGGTCTTTCACTGGGTTCGGGAGGCGGCCGATGAAACCGGGCGCAACGTCGCCATTCTCCAGGACATCCAGGGTCCCAAGCTCCGGGTGGGGGAGTTTCCTGGCGGCTCCGTGGACCTCCAGTCCGGGAGCAGCGTGGTCCTGACGGCGGGCACGGCGAGCGGCTCCGACTCGGTCATCCCCATCGACTACGAGCATCTCACCGACGACCTCGCCCCGGGCCGCACCGTCCTCCTGGCCGACGGGCTCATCGTGCTCACCGTCACCGCCATCGACGAGGAGGGTGTCACCGCCCGCGTCGATGTGGGCGGTGTCCTCGGCGACCACAAGGGGGTCGCCTTCCCGGACACCGACCTGCGTGTTCCCAGCGTCACCCCCAAGGACCGCGAAGATCTGGCCTTCGGGCGCGAACTGCGCTTCGACTACGTGGCGGCGTCGTTCGTCCGGACGGGTGCCGACGTGCGCCTCGTCCGGGAGCTGGCCGGAGCGGTGCCGGTGATCGCAAAGGTCGAGCTGGCTGTCGCCTACCGCAACCTCGACGACATCATTTCCGAGGCGGCGGGGATCATGGTCGCCCGCGGGGACCTCGGGGTGCAGCTGCCTCTCGAGAGGATCCCCCTCATCCAGGCGGACATCCTCGCCCGCACCAACGCTGCCGGCCGCATCTCCATCACCGCCACTGAGATGCTCGAGTCGATGACGCACGCCAGCCGGCCCACCCGGGCGGAGGTGACCGACGTTGCCAGTGCCGTGTGGAGCGGGACCGATGCCGTGATGCTCTCCGCCGAGACCGCGGTGGGCCAGTACCCCACCGAGACGGTGGCGACGATGGCCCGCATCTGCCTGGAGGCGGAGTCGGCGCCCATGGCTGGGGAGCACACACCGTTCGTGGGGGCCGTGAACCGGGTGGCATCCGCTGTCGCCCGGGCGGCCACCGAAGCCGCCTCCGCCCTGGGGATCGGCACGATCGTCGCCTTCACCGAGTCCGGGAGCAGCGCCCGCCTCATCTCCAAATACCGGCCCGAGGCGGCCATCATCGCTTTCACACCGCTGGAGGAGACGCGGAGGAGGATGGCGCTCTACTGGGGGGTGGTCGCCTATCCCTTCCAGCGGCGGGAGTACACGGACCACGAGATCGCGGCCGCCGAGAAGTTCCTCGAGAAGGAGAGGTTGTGCCATCGGGGCGACCTGGTGGTCATGGTGGCCGGGATACCGCCCAACCAGCGGTCCACCACCAACCTGATGAAGATCCACCTGATCGGGGAGCGCCAGGGCGGGGTCCAGAGCCAGCGCAGCGGCCGCCGTTCACCCGAGGTGGGTGGCCTGGGCGTCTGACCTGCCCACTAACATCGGCGAATGGGTCAGACCATCGAGATCAACGGCTCGCGCCGGATCGGTGACGTTCTCATCATCGACACCGATCGCAGCCTCACCGGCCAGGATTCCGAGGCCTACACCCCCGGATACACCACCGAGTCCACCACCTTCCCGGCTCGCCTCTCCGAGCGACTGTTCGAGGCCGACGCCGACATCGACCGTGTTCACGTCCTCTCCAACGCCATCAGCATCAAGCGCTCCGGCGGCTGGGACGACGAAGCCGCCGACACCGCCGCCGACGTAGTCGCAAGCTTCTTCCGCTTCTACTAATTGTCCCCCACAAAGTGGGGGAAGGGGACCCCGCGCCGAAGGCGCGGGGTA
>DATFFO010000324.1:0-3949 GCA_035250025.1 Acidimicrobiia bacterium | reverse complement strand
GTTGGGATGACATTCTCGAACGGTACCGAATCAGAGGCTCAGGGCGACCAGATCACCATCTCCCCCTCGCCCATGTCCACAATTTCGCCGTCGAGGGGCTGGAACCGAACCTGGCCGGGGCCGTCGTCCGGGGCGGCGGCGTATGCGAAGCCGGTCGATTCCGGACTCCACTGGGTGATGGTGCGGGTGTACTGCGCCCAGAAGGGGAGGTACTGGTTGACGAACATGGCGGTGGGCATGAAACCGGCGAAATCAACGACGGCATCTCCATCCCAGACGTGGGGGACAAGTTCGAGGGACTCGCTTGCCAACGTGTAGAAGAGAAGGGACTGCCCATCGGGGCTCCACTCGAAGGCCACGACCTCGTCCGCCGCCACCTCGACGGGGTTGCGACCGTCGATGTCGACAACGGCGAGCGGCCCCAGGCCGGAATCGGCGTGGATGTAGGCGATGCGATCTCCGGAGATCTCGAAGGCCGCGGACTCGGAGAGGTCGGCGACTGTCTCGGTACTGGCGTCATCGGGATCGACCAACGCCAGCGTGAACCTGGGCGCCTGGAGCGCAGCCAGTGACGCCGTGAGCTGATCAGTGGCGAGCACGGCGACGATCCGTCCATCCTCGGTCCATGCCGGAGCGGAGAACAGACCCGGACTGACCTCCACGTTGGTGCGGTCCCCTCTGCCATCCACGAGGCCCAGGACGTCGTTGCCGACGTGGACCGCCAAGCGCTCACCGTCGGGCCCCCAGTCGATGAAATATGGCTGGCCCACCTCCACGAGTTCGGCGCGGTCCCCGTCCACATCGATGAGGAGAAGGGCAACGCCCTGGCCGGCAGGATCGTTGCCGAGGGCGGCGAGCGTCGAGCCGTCGGCGTTGAAGGCGTAGTAGAACGGCACGGTGGGAACCTCGAGCTCGTTGGTGGCGCCCTCGGCTCGGACCCTGACCACCTGCCGCCCCTCGGCGTCCACGTCCGACCAGACCAGGGTGGTGCCGTCATGGGAGGCTGTCGCCTGCACGGGAACCGGAGCCCCCGAGGCCGGCGAGACCACCTGGCGCTCCTCCGTGGTCATGTCCACGGTCTCCAGCGAGCCGCCGGCGCCGGTGATCACCAGATAACCCCGGTCGACCTCGGCCGGCGGCGGGGAACAGGCCACGGTCGCCACGACCAGGGCGGCGACGAGCAACGGGCGGCGCATTCCCCCAGCTTGCCACTCCGAGCCCCGGCGCGGGCCCTCAGGTCAGGAACGACCAGATGCGATCGACCAGTTCCTCCCGGGCGAGGGCGCCGCTGGGGTCGTACCAGCGCTCCAGGGCATTGAGGATCGAGAGCACCATGATCCCGCCCAGCTTGGGATCGATGTCCCAGTCGAGGGACCCATCAGCCAGCCCGCCGGCGATGGCGGCCCGGAACTCGGCCTCGTAGGCGTCACGGGCGCCGACGATCCTGCGCCGGTGGGCGTCATCGAGGAAGCGGGCCTCGTTCAGGTAGGTGCGCACCTCGTCGAGGTGGTCGACCACGATGTCAACGTGACCGGCGATGAGCACCCGCAGGCGATCGGCCCCGGTCTTACCCACAGCGGCCGCCGCCGACGCCCCGAACAGAGCAGCACCCCTCTCCACCACCGCCACCAGCAAGTCCTCCTTCGAGGTGACATGGGCGTAGAGCGACGATCCCAGCAACCCGAGCTCGTTCCCCAGATCGCGCATTGACGTGCCGTGATAGCCCCGTTCGGCGAAGAGGCGCCCGGCAGCGGAGACGACGTCGTCGCGGCTGTTGCGGGTGGTAGTCATGCCGTTCTGGTCATACGTCGTAGTCCACGGACACGGATTCACCGGTCGGGTGGGACTGGCAGGTGAGGATGTAGCCCGCCTCCAGTTCGGAGTCGACCAGGGCGTAGTTCTTGTCCATGCGCACGTCGCCGTCGACCAGGCGGGCCTTGCACGAGGCGCACATCCCGCCCTTGCATGAGAACGGCAGCTCCGAGCGCACCCGCAGGGCGGCGTCGAGGATCGACATGTCAGGGTCCATCCGGGTCTCGGTGGCCCGACCGCCCACCGTCACTCGCAGGGCCACCGCACCTTCGATCTCATCGGGCGGGACCAGCGAGGCGGGATCGACGGGCCCGGCGAAGAACAACTCGTCGTGGATCCGGTCGGGATCGACCCCCCGGCCCTCGATGACCTGGCGGGCGGCCTTGACCATCTCGAACGGACCGCACAGGAACCAGTCGTCGATGCTGTCGAAGACAACCAGCCGGGCAAAGAGGTCCTCGAGCTTCTGGTGGTCGATCCTGCCCCCGAACAGGTCGAGGTCGGGCTGTTCCCGGCTGAGCACATGGATCAGATGGAGCCGGTCCGGGTAGCGGTCCTTGAGGCCCTCCACCTCGTCGATGAACATGATCGAGTTGGCCCCGCGATTGCCGAACACCAGAGTCCAACGGCTCTCCGCCTCCGATTCCAGCGTGGTCGAGATGAGTGAGAGCACCGGCGTGATCCCGGAGCCGGCGGCGATGGCGGCGTAGTGCTTGGCCGTGGCCGGGTCGGGAGAGATCGTGAACTCCCCGACCGGAGGCATTACCTCGAGGACCTGGCCGGGAGTCAGCCGCGTCGTGGCCCACGTCGAGAAGGCGCCTCCCTCGAGACGCTTGACCCCTACCCGCAGCTTCCCCTGGTTGGCGTTGGCACACACGGAATAGCTGCGCCGCACGTCATGGCCCTCGATGTCGGCCCTCACCGTGACGTGCTGGCCGGGGAGATAGCGGAAGCGATCGGCGAGATGGTCGGGGACGTCGAAGGTGACCGCCACCGCATCGTCGGTCAGGGCCTCGACCGAGGCCACCTCCAGCGGGTGGAACTCGACGGATGTCATCAGATCTCTTTGAAGTGGTCGAACGGCTCGGCGCAGTTGTCGCAGACCATGAGTGCCTTGCAGGCCGTCGAGCCGAAGTCGGAGACTACGTGAGTCGCGGCGTCCCGACAGCGCGGGCACAGGATCGGACGGTCGAGGAGTTCGGCCATGGCGCGGGGCGGAGCGATGCCGGCCTCATCGAGCTTGCGCCGGCCATCGGCGGTGATGTCGTCGGTGGTCCAGGCAGGCGACAGCACGGTGCGCACCCGCGCCCGGGCAAATCCCTCCCCGGCGAGGGCTGCCAGGATCGAATCCCGGATCACCTCGGTGGCAGGGCAACCCGAATAGGTGGGAGTGACGACGACGGTGACCAGACCGTCGTCCGCCACCTCGACCGCGCGGAGGATTCCCAGGTCCTCGATCGTGACGAACGGCAGCTCGGGGTCTTCGACGGCGGCGACGGCGGCTCGGGCGCTCATGAGGGCTTGGGCAGGACTCACCATCTCATCCCCGGGTAAGTACGGGCCATCCATTGCATCTCTCCCAGCAGGTGGCCCAGATTCTCGCCGTGGAATCCCTGGCGGCCGCCAGAGCGAACGTAGTCGTCGGCGGGGCGGTCGAGGGTCGCCTCGCCGAGGATCGCATCGATCGTGGCGTCCCAGGCGGGACGGAGCGAGGGCGGCTCGACGCCGATCCTTGCCTCTGCCATGGCGGCCTCGACATCGTCGCCCTCGAACATCTCTCCCGTGTAGCGCCACAGGCGGTCGACGGCCGCCTGGCTGCGCCGATGGCTCTCGGCGGTGCCGTCACCCAGGCGAATGGCCCAGCTCGACGAGTGACGGAGGTGATAACGCGCCTCCTTGACGGCCTTCTGGGCTATCCCGGCCAGCTGCTCATCGACAGATGCCGACAGTGCTTCCCACAGGGGGACCTGCCAGGCGTCGACGAAAAGCTGGCGAATCGTCGTCTGGGCGAAGTCGCCGTTGGGTTGCTCGCACAGGATCAGGTTGAAGAACTCCCGCTCGCCCCGGAGCATGGCGAGGTCGTCCTCGTGACGGCCCCTTCCCTCTATCTCCCCGGCGTGGGTGAGGAGGTTGCGGG
>DATFFO010000323.1:0-7654 GCA_035250025.1 Acidimicrobiia bacterium | reverse complement strand
AGAGATGATGAACGTGACCGGGCTGATGAATCCGTGCCACAGGCCGAGGATGAAGCCGGCCGGGTCTCCCCCACCGACTTCGGGATTGGCACCGGGAGCGCAAGCGGTGAGCAGGAGCATCGAGGCGATCAGAGCCCACATCACGTAGCGCTGGATTCGCGTCACTGATTTCGCCCTGGGGTCGCTGTCCACCGGGGCCAGTCTATGTCAGGAGCTTCGCCTGCTGCATCAGCGAGACCCTGGTTGTTTCCGTCACAGAATCCGGTGGCGGAAAGATCGAGAAGTGGGGAACGAATGCCCCCTACCCCGCCGGCTCCGCCGACGGGGTCCCCTTCCCCCTGTCGCTTCGCTCCAGGGGGACAAAGTGGCAAACCTACGGGGTTCGCCAGGCGAAATAGGACTCGTCGTACGCGAAGCGGGAGGCGGCGGAGTCCCAGTCGCTCATCTTGGGCAGCGTCAACACCCGGTCGGAGGGACAAGGACCGTCGAGGTGGGCCACGACATCCTCGGTGAAGAATCGGAGGACACCGACTGCAAGTGCCCGTTCCCCGGCGCCCAACCCGCATCGGTTGGCGTCGGTCACGCGGGAAATCCATCCACTCATCTCGTCCAGGGTGTGGGAGTCGGCGGTGCCTTCCTCCAACGCCAGGAAGCCCTCGGCCAGTGCGTTGGTGCCGAGCTTGCACGGAGGGCACTGCCCGCACGACTCGATGGCCAGGAAACGCGAGAGGAGCAGCGCCGCACCTACCACGCAGGCAGTGTCGTCGTAGACGATCATTCCTCCCGACCCGAGGCCAGACCCCACGGCATTCAGCGAGGCGAAGTCCATCGGCGTGTCGAGCAGCGAGTCGGGTAGGGGGGCGTTGGAAGCGCCGGGGAAGACGGCCCGGATACGGCGGCCGGCGGCGACGCCGCCTCCATAACCATGGACGAGGACGGACAGCGGAGCCCCGAGCGGCATCTCGACCACTGCTTCCTTGGCGACATCGCCGGACACGGTGAACACCATCGCCCCCGGGCTGTCGGCGGTCCCCATCGATCGGAACCATCCCGAGCCCCGCGCCATGATCGGGGCGACATTCGCCAGGGTCTCGACATTGTTGACGGCGGTGGGATTCGACCGGGTGTCCCAGCCGATAGTGCCGGCGCCAACCCCGGAGGGCATGGCGGTGTGGAGTCCGATCACATAGGGCGGATACCAGCGCGGGAGGGGCTGGCGGCCCTCGATAGCCTCCAAGAGGCCCTTCTCCTCGCCGAGCAGGTAGTCGTCGGGTCCGGTGACGACCCGGATCGGGATTTCACCGAGGATCCCGGCGCCGGACATCTCGGTGGCGGCGGCCTCCAGTCGGGAGATCTCACCGTCGTACTTCTCCTTGATGCCGACGTACGCCTCCTCCGCTCCGATGGCAAAGGCGGCGATGGCTATCCCTTCCAGGACTTGATACGCGTTGGTCCGCAGCAGGACCCGGTCCTTGAAAGTGCCCGGTTCCCCTTCGGCGGCGTTGCAAACAAGGAAGCGCCGTTGGCCGTCGACACCGGCAACACCGCTCCATTTGAGCCCGGTCGGGAATCCGCCCCCTCCCCTGCCTCGCAGGCGGGCATCGGTGATCTCGGCGATCGTGGCCTCGGGGCCGATGGAGAGTGAGCGGGTGAGACCGTCACCGCCACCGAGGGACCGATAGTCCGCCACACTCTCCACCGGGGCCAGGGGAAGGAGATAGTTCTCGTGGGTCACGGGACCCGTCGACAGTCGCAGTAATCACACATTCGTCCGCTCCTCAGAAAGCGCTCTTCGAGGTGTCGGGGCGATGCCCGTCCGCTTTGTTCTTACTGGCACGACCGTACCCGAATGACAGGGACCGGACGCTCGAGCCTACGGCCGGGAGCGCCAATTGACTCTCCAGCGACGGGCACGGTCGTGGCTATGGTGCTTGGGCATGAGCGACCCTGCCGGCACTCGTCTGGATCGGAAGGGTGTGGGATTCGGGACGATTGCCGTGGTCGTCCTCCTCGTGGCGGTGTACATCGGCTCGGAGGGGCTGCGCTGGTTCGATGCCGCCCTGGCTCCTTACCTGCTCGGCACATTGCTCGCCGTGTTCGCCACCGTGTACCGGTACGTCGTCTGGCTGCGCCGGCCACCCACCGCCCGCCTCAATCGGAGGGGCTGGGAGGCGATGGGCACGTCGGGCCGGCTCGGGTCGAACCTGGTCTCCTTGTTCGGGATGCTCGTCACCAACATCGCCCTGCAGCGCTTCATCGCCCAGCGCTCCCGAACCCGGTGGTTCGCCCATCAGCTGCTCTTCTGGGGATGCATCCTGGCGGCCCTGGTCACCTTCCCGCTGACTTTCGGCTGGATCCACTTCGAGTCGACCGACCCCACCGGCCGGACGTACGTGGCCTTTCTCGGACCTTTCGCCACCATCAACTTCGACTCTCGGAGCCTTGTCGGATGGCTGATGTTCCACGCCCTCAACATCGCCGCCGTGCTGGTCATCGCCGGCGTGGTGATATTCCTCGGCCGCCGTCTCCGCGACCGGGGAGCCCTGGCCGTGGAGCGAGGGTCTGACTTCGCCGCCCTGGCCGGCCTGTTCGCCGTTTCCGTCACAGGGCTCATGCTGACGGCATCGAGCCTGTGGATGGAGGGACGGTTCTACTCGTTCCTCAACAACCTCCACGCCCTGACCGTGATTCTCGGCCTGCTCTATATCCCGTTCGGGAAGCTGTTCCACATTCTCCAGCGGCCCGCCAATCTCGGCGTCGCCTTCTACAAGCAAGCCGGTGAGGAGAGCGGAGAGCAGGTCTGCGTGGTGTGCGGTGAAGGCTTCGCATCGCAACTGCAGATGGCCGACCTCAAGGACGTGCTTCCCCAACTCGGTTTCGACTACTCCACTCCCACCGGTGACCACTACCAGGACGTGTGCCCCCGCTGCCGCCGCCGGCTCGTCGGGCTCGCCCAGGTGGACCGGGTCGGGGGCTTCGGCTGATGGCCGAGTTACCCGTCACCGAGGAAAGGCTCATCGAGCTCTATGGGCCGCACCTCAACCGGGTACCACCGGGCGGGTGGGACGCAGGGCTGGAGATCGATCGCGTGGTGGACACGCATTGCTGCTTCTGTGGCCAGCAGTGTGGTATCCGCCTCAAGGTGAGCGAGGAGAAGGTCGTGGGCTTCGAACCCCGCTACGACTTCCCGTTCAACGAGGGCAAGCTCTGCCCCAAGGGCGTCAAGCGCTACCTCCAGGGCAACCATCCAGACAGGTTGCTGGAACCGCTCGAGCGCGATCCGGGGAGCCCGGAAGGGTTCCGGCCGGTGTCGTGGGACCATGCCCTCGACCGGACGGCCTCGGAGATCCGCCGTATCCAGGGCGCGTACGGGGCGGACTCCTTCGCCGTGCTCTCGGGAGTCTCGATCACGAACGAGAAGTCCTATCTGATGGGGAAGTTCGCCCGTCTCGCCGTGGGCACCGCCAACCTCGACTACAACGGCCGGCTGTGCATGGTGTCGGCGGGGGCAGCCGGGAAGAAGGCCCTCGGCATCGACCGCGCCGCCAACCCCTGGTCGGACATCCCGTTGGCCGAGGTGGTGTTCGTTGCCGGCGCCAACATCGCCGAGTGCGCCCCCATCACGACGAGCTACATCTGGAGGGCGCGTGACAACGGCGCTCGCCTGATAGTCATGGACCCCCGGGTGACGCCGGTCGCCCGCACCGCCCATCTGTTTCTAGGAGTGCGACCCGGAACCGACCTGGCCGTCCTCTCGGCCATGCTCAACGTCCTCATCAGCCGCGACTGGCTGGACCACGACTTCATCGCGGCTCACACCAATGGGTTCGAGGAGGCGGCTGCGGCGGTGGCCGCGGCCACCCCGGCCTGGGCTGCGCAGGTCGCAGGGGTTCCTGCTGCTCGGATCGAAGAAGCGGCGGAGCTGTGGGGGACGTCGGCGACGGGCATGCTGCTCCACGCCCGTGGGCTCGAGCACCACACCAAGGGTGTCGACAACGTCCTCGCCGCCATCAATCTCGGCCTGGCGACCGGGAAATACGGCAAGCCTGGATGCGGGGTCAACACCATCACAGGGCAGGGCAACGGCCAGGGTGGTCGCGAACACGGTCACAAATGCGACCAACTTCCCGGCAACCGCGACATCACCAACCCGGAGCATCGGGAGTACATCGCCTCGGTCTGGGGATGCGACGAATCCGAGATCCCGGGCAAGGGGCTCACCGCTCAAGAGATCATGAACGCCATCCACGCAGGTGAGATCAGGGGTCTGTTGTCTATCTGCTTCAACCCCCTGGTCTCGCTGCCGGACTCCAACTTCACCCGCCAGGCACTGGCCAAGCTGGAGTTCTACGCCACGATCGACTTTTTCCTCTCCGAGACCGGTGCCTATGCCGACATCGTGCTTCCCGGTTCCCTCCACGAGGAGGACGAGGGCACCGTGACCACGCTCGAGGGACGGGTTGTCAAGATCAACGCCGCCGTCAGCCCGCCGGGGAGTGCTCGCCTCGACTGGGACATCGTGTGCGACCTGGCCCGGCGGCTCGGGCGTGGCCATTACTTCGATTACGCCTCCACCCAGGAGATGTTCGAGGAGCTGCGGGTCGCCTCCAAGGGCGGCACCGCCGACTATGCCGGGATCACCTGGCAGCGCGTGATCGACGAGCAGGGCGTCTTCTGGCCGTGCCCGGAGGAAGGTCATCCCGGGACGAGGCGGCTCTTCGAGGACGGGCGCTTTTACCACCCCGACGGCAAGGCCCGGTTCGTTCCCACGCCATGGCGGGAGTCATCCGAGGTCCCCGACGGGGAGTACCCGACCTACCTGACCACCGGACGGGTCATCAGCCAGTACCTCTCGGGGACCCAGACCCGGCGCATCGGCGCGTTGGTCGACCAGTATCCCGAGCCATTGTGCGAAATCCATCCCCGGCTGGCCGATCGTCTCGGCGTGACGAGTGGTGACCTCGTCCGGATCATCTCGCGGCGGGGCTCGATGACCGCCCCCGCCAAGGTGGTCGAATCGATCCGGCCCGACACGGTGTTCATCCCCTATCACTGGCCGGGCGACAAGTCGGCCAACCTGCTCACCAAGCGGGCCATCGACCCCATATCCGGCATTCCCGAGTTCAAAGTGGCGGCGGTCCGGGTGGAGAAGGTTCCCGGCCATGGCGACGTCCGGGACGACCGCGACCTGACGATCCAGGCCGGGGAACGGCCATGACAACGCTCATCGACCCCGCCACCGCGGTCTTCGCCATCGACCAGAGCAGATGCATCGGTTGCGGGGCGTGTGTCCAGGCGTGCGCAGAGTGCGACACCCACCGTGGCGTCTCATTGATCCAGCTCGACACCGTTGACCGGGCGACCGACACCCAGACCGTTCCCACCGTATGCATGCACTGTGAAGACCCCACATGCGCCGAAGTCTGCCCTGCCGACGCCATCAAGCAGAACGAGGACGGTGTCGTCCAGTCGTCGTTGAAGCCACGCTGCATCGGCTGCTCGAACTGCGTCTACGCCTGCCCGTTCGGGATCCCCAAGTACATCTCGTCGTTCGACCAGATGATGAAGTGCGACATGTGCTACGACCGGACGTCCGAAGGTCTCAAGCCCATGTGCGCTTCGGTCTGCCCGTCGGAAGCGCTGTGGTACGGCACCGCAGAGCAATTCGAGATGACGCGCCGGGGCAGTCTGGTGCGGGACTGGAAGTTCGGGAACCAGGACGTGCGCACCAAGGTGGCGATGGTTGCGGACGAGTTCGGACCCGTCGAGGTGTTCATCGGCCGTCGCAGGCGTCATTGGATGGATGACCCCTTCGCCCTGGAGGAGATGCCGGCATGAGCGAGGAGCCGATCTGGCGACGCGATTTCCCCTACACAGCGGCCGGCGAGGAGGGGGTGACGCGCCGCGAGTTCACGCGTTTCCTGGTGGCGGCATCGGTCACCGCCGCCGGGACGGGCGGGGCGGCGGCGCTCTGGGCCTCCCTGCGGCGGATCAACCGGGGCGAGCCGCAGGAGATCGTCGCCCTCTCCGAGGTCCCGGTGGGTGGGAGTCACCTCTTCGACTACCCCACCCCCAACGACCCCGCCATCCTCCTGCGGCCGGAAGAGGGCACCCTGCTCGGGTTCAGCCAGAAATGCACCCATCTGGGATGTGTCGTCTATTGGGCCCCCGAAAACGGCCACCTGGAGTGTCCTTGCCACGAGGGCGTGTTCGACCTGAGCGGTGAGCCGATCGCCGGTCCCCCGGACCGGCCGCTGGGACGGATCGAGGTCGAGGTGCGCGACGGGACCGTTTGGGCTCTGGGGGCGGGCACGGAGGCGACGGCGTGAGACGTCCCCGCGCCACGAGTGTCACCACGGCGTTGCTTGTCTACGTGCTGCTCCTGTTCAGCCTGCAGCTGTTCCTGCTCGCGGTGGCGGCCGAGGCATTCCTGAGTGGTGAGCCGTCGCTCGCCTGGGCGGCGACGGCCCTCTCTGCCGTGCTGGCGCTGACCGCGCTGCTCTTCTACCGCTACCTCCGCCGTGTCTGAGCCCGAGCGCCGCCCACAACCCGGGCCGATCGGCGGCCAGATGAACGCCATCGTCCTGGGGTTGGCCAGCCGGATGCGGATACCGGCCCTCGTGCAGCGCCATTCCTGGACCAGCGTGATGGGCTTCTTCGCCCTGGTGAACGGCATCGTCTCGATCGGCGTGATGGCGGCCGCGGCCTGGGTCACGGGCAGCGCCTTCATCTTCCCGTCACTGGGCCCGACCGCCTTCCTCCTGTTCTACACACCGACCCAGCCGTCGGCGTCGCCCCGCAACACCTTCTTCGGCCACCTGATCGGAGCCGCCGCCGGCTACCTGTCCCTCGTCGTTTTCGGACTGACGGAGGCGGCGCCCGCCCTCGCCACTTCGGTCACTCTCCCCCGCGTGGGGGCGGCGGCGCTCTCGCTCGGCCTGACGTCGGGACTCATGGTGTGGGCCCGGGTGCCGCACCCCCCGGCCGGGGCGACAACGCTGATCGTTTCGCTCGGGATCCTCCGCAACCCTGCGGACGTGGCGGTG
Organism: Acidimicrobiia bacterium; assembly: GCA_035250025.1. Classification (GTDB taxonomy): domain Bacteria; phylum Actinomycetota; class Acidimicrobiia; order Spongiisociales; family ZC4RG35; genus DATFFO01. Next base: position 608 of record DATFFO010000323.1, on the reverse strand, counting down.
GTCATGCTGGCGGTCGTCCTGCTCACCATCCAAGGCCTAGTCATCAACCGTCTGGCGGGGATCGACTACCCGACGTGGGCCCCAAGAAAAGACGTTTGAGGGCGGCACGGTGACCGCCACTGTCTCTAATTTGGCGGCACGAGGGAGATGCCTCGTCAGCGCAGAGGGATGGTCACTGCTCGATGAATGGAGATCGATCATGCACCCGAACGTAAGGCTTCTCGAGACGTTCCTGGATGCGTACTCGGCGGGAGACGTTCCGGGAATGCGCAATTGCCTGGCCGATGATGCGGTCTGGCATGTCGGAGGGACTCATCGCCTGAGCGGTGACTACCGCGGCGATCACGCCATTCTCGAATACTTCCAGCGGGTGGGTGAGGAGACCGGAGGGACGCTCCGTCTGGAACGCCTTGAGTTGATCGCCAACGCCGAACGCGGCGCTGCCTTCCTGCGCGTGATCGGAGATCGGGGCGATCAGTCTCTCGACGTGACGATGGCCGAAGCGTTCCACTTCGACGACCGGGGACGGATCAAGGAGTTCTGGGCTCATGCCACAGATCAGGACGCAATCAACCGGTTCTGGGGCGAGGAGGACGCAAATGGGTGAG
>DATFFO010000322.1:0-8305 GCA_035250025.1 Acidimicrobiia bacterium | reverse complement strand
TCTGGTCCAGCCGGTGGATGGGCGAGCCGGCCCGATAGGCGGCCCGGCTCCGGGACGGGTGGCCCATCATCCTTTCGAGGTCCTCGACCCCGGGACGGTCGCCCTGGGCCCACGACGTGAGGATGTCGCAGTCGCCGTACTTGGCCACGCCGCAGGCAAAGCGATGTGACGGATCGTCGGTGAGCGAGACGAGAGCCAGGTAGCTGCCGTAGGAGGCGCCGAAGATGGCGAGGCGGTCACCGTCGACCCAGTCGAGCGTACGCAGGTAGTCGGCGGCAGCCAGGCAGTCCTGGGTGTCGTCCACTCCCCACACCCCGTGGTTGGCACGCTCGAAGTCGCGTCCGTAGGAGGTGGAGCCGCGGAAGTTGATGGCGAACCAGGCGTACCCCCTGTCGAGGAAGTACTGGGCGTAGCCGTCCCACTCGTCGGCGTAGAGCGACGTCGGGCCTCCGTGGGGGTAGACGACGGCCGGCACCGGCCCCTCGTCGGCGGCGGGCCGAAAGAGGAAGCCGTGGATCTCGAGGCCGTCGCGGCCATGGAACACGACATCGACAGGGGCGACGTGGGGGGCCGAGGTGATGGCGGCTGGGGCAGGTTCGAACACCGGACGGCGGGTGCCGTCGAGGGCCACCGCCTCGATGCGAGCCGGGGTGGCATGGTCCTCGTAGACGGCGGCCAGGGTGCCGTCGGCCAGCCAGGCAGGATCCGACCACACGCCGCCGGTGGCGAGGACATCGACGCTCCCACTCTCGGCGTCGATAACCACGAGATCGCACCGCCCTCGGTAGGTGCGGACGGCCGCCAGCCGGCTGCCGTCGGCCGACCAGGACAGCTCGCTGAAGTCACCGTCGCCGCCCGAGACCGGCCGGCCACCGCCGGCGCCGTCTCCGATATGGACCGTGTACCAGCCGGGCTCCTCCGAGACCCAGGCCAGGCGGCGGCCGTCGGGCGACCAGCAAGCGCCGGTGGCGTGCATCTGCGGTGCCCCGGCCACAACCGTGACCTCGCCCGTCTCCAGGTCGACCACGACGACGTCGCTGCGGTTGCGGTCGTCCGGCGGATAGACCGTGCACGCCATTCGGTCTCCGGACACGTCCGGATCGGCGGCGTCGGAGTCGGCCGCGGTGACTGGCCGCAGCCACGGATCGTCGACGTCAACGAGGGCCAGGCGGCTGACCTCGGTGACGGTCGGGAGGAGGGTCGACGTGATCTCGCGGGGGGCGTCGTAGCCGACGACGAGGGTGCGCTCGCCGCCCCAGCGTGGCGACCAGCCCTCGACCAGGCGGCGGCTGGGCCCGCCGCCGGCATCCACGACCCGCACCCAGCCGTCGGAGGTGTACGCGATCAGCTGCCCGTCCGGGGACCAGGCCGGGGGAGTGTCCTCCCAGTAGGCGGCCGGGGGCCGGTCGACTGTGAGCTGGCGGGGCGTGCTCCCCCCGGCGTCCATCAGCCAGACATCAGACCCGAGGTCGGCCCGGTCGAGGATGAAGGCCAGAGTGTGGCCGTCGGGCGACGCTCGCAGATGATGGGGGCGCTCGGTAGCGGCCACCGCCTCCATCCGCCAGTGGGGCGGGGGCGGCACGTCCTTGCGCTCCTGGCTGGGGGCATGGCCGCCCCAGGTGTCCTTGCCGACGGTCAACGCTGCGCTCCTTCGTATCCGGTGAGGAAGGCGACGACGAGGTCGCCGATGGTGTCGAGGTCGTAGCCGCCTTCCTGGACGATCACGGTTGGCAAGCCCAGTTCGCCCAACACCTCGCCCGCCCGGGCGTAACCGGCGATGCTCACCTGGAGGGGGCTCTCGGGGTCGGCAGCGGCGGCGTCGACCCCCAGCGAGACGACCAGGGCGCCTGCGCCCGTGGCGAAGCCGGCCAGGTCGGCCACCGCCGCCAGCCAGTCCCCGTCTCCGGTTCCCGGGGGCAGCGGCAGGTTGAGGTTGGAGCCGGGGGCGCCGCCGGTCTCGCCTGCGAAGCCGACGTAGTGAGGGAACCAGCCCTCGCCCGGGTCGACATGGACCGATCCGTAGCGAACGTCGGACCGGTCCCAGAAGATCTGCTGGGTGCCGTTGCCGTGGTGGGCGTCCACATCGATCACTGCCACCGACCCGAAGGCGGCCAGGAGGCGGGTGGCGGCCACGGCGGCGTTGTTGAGGTAGCAGGAGCCCCCGTAGAAGCTGGTCCCCACATGGTGGCCCGGTGGGCGCACGGCGGCGTAGACCGCATGCTCTCCCCCGATGACGAGGTCGGCGGCATGGACGGCGGCGGAGGCCGCCCCCAGAGCCGCCTCCCAGGTCCCCGGCCCGATCAACGTCATCGTGTCCATGGCGTGCTGGCCGGCGCGGGCGGCAGGGGATCGGGGCACGACATCAGCCGGGGCGACGTCGGGGAGGGCGAACACGTAGGGGATGACCCGGTCGGCGCCGGGATCGGTGGTGTAGCCCCACTCCTCCCACGCCTGCCAGGCGCCGGCGAGGAACTCGACCAGGGAATCGGAGTGGACCCTCGCCAGGATCTCGGCGCCGTGGGTGGGAGCGGTGACCGGGTTGGCTCCGGCCGCCGACACCGCCTCCAGGATCCGCGCGAGTCGCGGTGCCGTCTCGGTCCCGGGGATGCGCACGCCGACCCACACCTCGCCGGACGGGTCGTGCATCACGTGATTGGAGTTCCATACGACCGGCATGGAGAGGGCCACGACGACGGCACGCTATCAGGCGGGCCGGGTACGCTGCCGCAGTGGGCACAGAAGATCCGGTTCGCATCGACCGTCGGGTCTTCGTGCCGCTGGAAGACGGCACCCGCCTCGCCCTCACTCTCTATCTCCCGCCGGGGGACGGGCCCTTCCCGGCCGTGGTCGAGTCGCTCCCGTATCGCAAGGATGACGATTGCACCGCCCGGGACTGGGAGACCTATTCCTATCTCGCCTCCCAGGGCATCGCCGGCATCCGGATCGACATCCGCGGGACCGGCGCCTCGACCGGGGTGATCGCGGGGGAGTACGTGGCCCAGGAGCAGGCCGACAACCTCGCTGTCCTCACCTGGGCAGCCGAGCAGGATTGGTGCACCGGCAACCTGGGGATGTGGGGTATATCATGGGGCGGGTTCTCGGCCTTGCAAACCGCCATGCTGCGGCCGCCCCAGCTCAAGGCGATCGCCCCCATGCACGCCACTCACGACCGCTTCGCCTGCGACGTGCATTACACGGGCGGCTCGCTCCACGGGGCCGAGCAGGTCGACTGGCCGCCGTCGATGATCAGCTGCAACGCCCTCCCGCCGGATCCCGACATCGTCGGAGAGTCTTGGTTCGAGGAATGGATGGAGCGGCTGGAGCGCACTCCGCAATGGCATTTCGAGTGGCTCCGCCACCAGAGCCGCGACGCCTTCTGGCTCCACGGCTCTCCCATCGCCGACTACGGCGCCATCGAGTGCCCCACCCTGCTCATCGGTGGCTGGCTCGACGGTTACGTCGACGGGATGCTGGAGATGGCCGAGCATCTCACCTGCCCGACCCGCACCGTGATCGGTCCCTGGGGCCACTACCGGCCCGCCACCGGGGTGCCGGCACCCACCCTCGACCACTTCGAGCTCCTCGCCCGCTGGTTCGGTCACCATCTGCGGGGCGACGACAACGGGGTGATGGACATGCCGGCGGCCACGCTCTACATCCAGCAGCCGTCCAACGATCCGGTCCGGGTGCCCGGCCGCTGGCGCACCGAGTCGGCCTGGCCGCCGCCCGACGCCGAGGCGCGGGAGTTCAACCTGGGAGAGTTGGAGCACGACGCCACCGCCTGGGAAGGTCCGCAATGGGTCGGTGTCCATGCCCCCTCCTGGGACCGTGCCGCCGTGGTGGTGACGCCATCGGACGCCGACGACGGCGCCTCGGTGACCTTCGAGACCGCCCCGCTCGACCAGTTGCTGGAGATCCTGGGGACGGTCGAGGTGGAGGTCACCGTGGCCAGCGACCAGGCGGTGGGCGTGGTGGCGGCGCGGCTGATGGCGGTCGACCCCGACGGCGCCACCGTGCTCCTCACCCGGGGCAACCGCAACCTGGCGTTCCAGGCCGACCTCTCGGAACCGGTGCCGGTCGAGCCCGGCGTCCCGATCACCGTGCGTTTCCCGCTCCTGGCATGCTCGGCCCTGGTCCCACCGGGCTGGACCCTGCGCCTGGCGCTCAGCGGGGCCGACTTCCCGGTGGTGTGGGCGCCCGGCCGGCGTTTCCGCCTCACCTTCGACCCCGCCGGCTCACGCCTGATCCTGCCTACCGTGCCCGCCCGACCCGCCGAGAGCTGGATCGAGGTACCCGAAGCGACCAACCACCCGGCGGCCCCGGTCGAGACAGTGCGGTCGGTGTCGGAGCGGACGGTAGAGCGAGGCGACGGAAGGACGATGTGCCGGCGGACGGTGGGCGGGACCGAAGTCCAGCCAACGCGGGGCGACCTCACCTACGACAGCGACCAGACGTGGACCGTGGAGGTGCCGGATGACGACCCGGCCGGCACCACGGCGACGTCGGTGTCGGAGATGCGCCTCGAACGTCCCGACTGGTCGGTGGCAGCGTGGGGACGCCTGGCCATCACCGGCGACGCCGAAGCATTCCACGTCGAGGTCGAGCTCAGGGCCAGCCACGACGGGACTGAAGTGTTCAAGCGGACCTGGCAGGAGTCAATCCCGCGGAAATGGGCCTAGCCCCCGACTGGCGTGCAACGCACTGGACATGATGCCGTGCGTTGCACAGCCATTCATCACAGCCGGTAGAGCGGCATGTTCAGCCGCGAGGCGAATATTCAAATCGCTTGAACATGACGGTGGGATCCGGTAGAACGGCGGTGTGAAAGCAACCGAACGCCGGACACACCTGGTCGAGGACCTCGCCACCCTCGAAGCCATCAGCACCCCGATGCGCCTGCGGATCCTCTATCAGATGGTGGAGCCCGCCACCGCCCGCGACGTGGCCGACCGGCTGAAGGTGCCCGTGACCCGGCTCTACTACCACATCAACGCCCTGGAGAAGGCGGGGGTGGTCGCGGTGGTCGAGACCCGTAAGTCGGGCGCCCGCCTCCAGCGGGTGTATCGGGCTGTGGCCACCCATTTCTCGCCGGGACCGGGGCTGCTCGAGGCGACCGGCGACCCGGTCCGGGTGGCCGAGGCGGCGGCAGGGGCAGTGCTCGACGGCGCCCGCCTGGACGCAGTGGCCGGGGTCACCGAGAGCCTCCAGGCGACGGCGCGGGGCGAGGAGGAGCCGATCGGCGAACTGGGGCGCTGCGTGGTTCGCCTCAATCCCACCAATGCCGCCCTGTTCGCCCAGAGGGTGGCGGCCCTGGCCGAGGAGATGAGCGACCTCGAGGACTACGACGGCGAGGAGTACGCCCTGTCGTTCGTGTTCTTTCCGATGATGGGCTCCTCGAAAGGAGAGCGATGAACGACTGGACATTCCGCGCCGAAGGGGTCACCAAGACCTACGACGGCGGCAAGACGTATCCCAACCGTGACGTCAGCATCCAGGTGGAGCCCGGAGAGGTCTATGGGCTCCTCGGGCCCAACGGCGCCGGCAAGTCGACCCTGGTCAAGCAGGTCATCGGCCTCCTGAAGCCGACGTCGGGGTCCCTCCACCTCGGTCCCCACGATCTGGTGGCTGATCCCGACGCCGCCCGCCAACTGTGTTCGTATCTCCCACAGGCGCCGATGCCGATCGAGTCCTTCAAGGCGGCCGAGGCTGTGCGGCTCACCGGACAGATCCGCGGTGGCGACCGCGCCGTCATCAACCGTCGCGCCGACGAGCTGATCGAGGCGCTGGAGATCGGCGAATGGCGGGACACGCTCGGCGCCCGGCTCTCAGGCGGCGTCCGCCGGCTGGTCGGGTTCGTGATGGTCACGGTCGTCCCCGGACGTCTCGTCATCCTCGACGAGCCCACCAATGACGTCGACCCGCTCCGCCGGCGGCTGCTGTGGGAGCAGATCCGCCATCTTGGTGAGATGGGGGCGGCCGTGATCCTCGTCACTCACAATGTCCTCGAGGCCGAGAAGTCGGTCGACCGGCTGGCGGTCATCTCCGACGGCAAGGTGCTGGCCGAGGGCACGCCGTCCTCCCTCAAGGTCGCCGACCGGGGCCGCCTGCGCCTGCAGGTCATGCTCGTGCCCGGGATGCCGACACCCGATCTCCCGCCGGTGGTTCTCGACCACTCGCGGGTGGGCAACAACCTGATGTCGGTGATCGACGAGGACCGCGCCACCGACGGCATCGGCTGGGCGCAACGTCTGATGGGCGAAGGCGTCGCCGAGGAGTACGCCCTGGCGGCCACCACCCTCGAGGACGCCTACATCCGGCTCACCGGCGTCGTCGCTTCCGAGGAGACCGAGGCGGTCCCGGCATGACGGTGACTCTCACCGGAGATTTGAGGTCGGGCCCCGGTAACTGGTTTGCCAGCCTCGGGGCGATGCTCCGCTGGCACCTGACGTCTCTCCGTCTCGTCTTGCCGGTGATGGCGGTCGTGCAGATGCTGACCGCTGCCGGCCTCTCGGTCGGGATGAGCCTGTTCTTCTCCCAGGTCGACGAGCGGACCGGGCTGTTCCTCGGCACCGGCGCCGCCATCGTCAGCCTCATCCTGGTCGGGTTGGTGGTCGCTCCCCAGCTCGTGGCCGGTGAGAAGGAGGCCGGCACCTACGACTTCACGGCCTCGCTCCCGGTCCCCCGATCGGCCAGCGTGGCAGGGTGGGTAGTGGTCAGCGCCCTCGTCAGCCTCCCGGCCATGGTGGTCGCCCTTCTCCTGGCGGAGTGGCGGTTCGACCTCGACTTCTCCGTGTCGTGGGCGGTGGCGCCGGCGGTGCTGTTGACGCTGGTGTGCGCGGCGCTGATTGGCTACGCCGTTGCCCACGGCGTCGAGAAGCCGACCATCACCCAGATGATCTCCCAGGTTTTCGCCTTCCTCGTCCTCGGGTTCACCCCGATCACCTTCCCGCCCGAGAACCTCCCCGGGTGGCTGGCCGGCCTCCATCAGGCCCTTCCCTTTTATCACATGGGTGTCATCATCCGAGGCGCCCTCACCGACGGTCTCGTCACCGATGTCGGGCGCTCCTATCTCATCGTGGTCGCATGGACGGTGGTGGCTGCCGTCGTCACCGGTATCGCCGTCAGGAGGCGCAAATGACGATGCTCGCCGTCCCCGTTCGCCGGGGTGTTTCCTACTGGTGGCAGAGCTACGTGGCCATGCTCCGCTGGGTGCTCGCCCAGCAGAAGGTGCTGTTCGCAACCGTGTTGTTCATCCAGCTGTTCATGGGCCTGGGCTCGGTGGCCATGTACCGGTTCTACATCGGGGACGTCGATCCGGTGATAGCCACCTACCTCGTCTCCGGCCTGCCTGCACTGGCCATCATCCCGGTCGGCTTCGTGATGGTGCCGATCCTGGTCATGCAGGAGAAGTTCCGGGGGACGTTCGACTTCACGTGGTCCCTCCCCGTGCCCCGTCTCGCCCCCGTGGCGGCCACGTTCACGGTGTTCACCGCCATCGCCCTGCCCATCGCCGCCGTGACGACCTGGGTGGCGGCCTGGCAGTTCGGCGCCTCAATCGTGCCCTCCTGGGCCGCCCTCGGCGCCGCCGCGCTGGCCTCGTTCGTGTCGACCTCGGTCGGTTACGGCATGGCGATGGCGATTCCCGAACCGCGGCTCACCAACCTGATCACCAACGTCGTGATCTTCCTGGTGCTCCTGTTCTCGCCGATCGTGATCCCCATCGACCGGTTCCCAGCCTGGGCGGAGGCGGTCCACCGCGGCCTGCCGTTCTATCACATGGCCAACCTGATCCGGGCCGGTCTCACAGACGGCTTCGCCACCGCGGTCGGAACCTCGATCGCCGTGCTCACCGCTTGGGCGGTCGCGGGCTGGGCGATGGTCGCCGCCGTGATCGGCCGTCGGAGCTGAACCGCCGTGCCGGACTGGCGTGCAACGCACTGGACCCAATCCCGTGCGCTACACGCCGGTGGTGGTGATCGGGACTGGCGTGCAACGCACTGGACATGATGCTGTGCGTTGCACGGCAATCGACAGGCTGAATGGCGGTTCAGGTTTTCGCTACGCTGACGCCGTGGAGCCCACCCTTTCCCGTTCCGCCTATCTCGACCCGGAGTGGTTCGCCCGCGAGCAGGAAAAGGTGATGTGGGACCAGTGGTTCTGTGTCGGCCGGGCCGGGGAGGTCCCCGCGCCCGGCGACCACCTCGTGTCCAACGTGGCGGGCGAGTCGATCATCGTCACGCGTGGCCGCGACGGCGGCCTGTCGGCGTATGTGAACCTGTGCCGTCATCGGGGGTCGGTCCTCACC
>DATFFO010000321.1:0-8506 GCA_035250025.1 Acidimicrobiia bacterium | reverse complement strand
CGCTCCCATGATCGGCCCGAAGGAGAGCGAATGCAGGAGCGTGCCAATGCTGAACCGGCCTCCGGCGCGCAGGATCAAGGAGATCCACACTCCCTGGAGGATCCAGGCGGTGAGCCAGAACGGCACCCCGAACCGCTCTGTGAGCGTGGTCAAAAGGGCGTCGTAGGGCGCGGCGCCGAGCGCCGACTGGATGCCGAGGGTGGCGCCGAACGAGACGACGACGACGCCGGCAAGGTAACGGGCGAACTGAAGAAGAGATATGCGAGGAACAGAAAAGGTCATGGGTAGGGGCGCGGGTAAGACGTGGGTATTGGTGGACTCAGTATGGATCAACAATGACATCGGACGGGAATTCCGACATCAATTGGTTCTATCGGCCTCTCCCCGCATTTCTCGACCCGATTTCCGCCGGGTTGCCTTCTGAACGCGTTCATGCCCCAGCTGTACTGGGGCATGAACGCGCGGCTGCTGGTCCTTAGCGTTCGATCGCTGACAGATCGGCTCCTTCGAATACGGTCTCGAGTCGAGCCATGTCGGCATCGCTCAACTCTGCGCTCGCGGGCTCCAGCCCCGTGCCGCCTTGGCTCCAGACTGTGGAGAGCGAAGCTGCGTCGTAGTCGACATTCTGCAGGCTGAGCGTGCACAGCTTCACCGTGTGGGTACCGGCTGCCAGAGTTGCTGCGGTCGAACTGGCGAGGTTCGAACCCTCGGTACCGGTGTTCGTGTTCGTCACCTCCGCGTAGGAACCCTCGACATTATTGGTCGGCGCAAAGAACCATCCACCGCAGCCGTCGTTGGTTGTTTGGTCAATAGCCACCCACAGCTGAACAAAGTCGTTGCCGGCGCCATCGCCGAATAGTGAACTGCTCGCGGAGATATGCAACACGCCGTCAGTGGGTGCTTCGACCACGACCGTCGCGTTGGAGACGATGGCACCAGTGCTGTCTGTGCAGATGGAGAACTGACAGGCATCTGCCTGGATGATGGTTTGATAGGCCGCAGGCGCCTGCCCTGCGAGCGTCTCGGCGTCGCCTGCTGTTTCTGCCGTTATGGCGGTGGCAGCGTCTACGACCTGGTTCTCGGCCAATCGGCGCAAGAAGGAGGCCATCTGCTGACGGAGGACCGGGTCTTCGGGACAGAAGTTGGTGTTGTCGGGCGGGTTGCAGCCCAGCGTCACACCGGAATCGGCTAGCCAGGTGATGTCGTCGTGATGAACGTTGGAATCGGGGACATCCGTGAAGCTGTCCGATGCTCCAACCACAAGTGGGGTGGCGATCAGGACCGCCATCGCAACGGCGAAGGCCGTCAGGCGTCTCTTGGGTGCAGGCATTGCCTCTCCTTGGTCAGGCGACCGCGTTTGCCGGGTCGCTCTTGGGTTTGACCGGATGCTCTCCCACCCTCCCCAGATACGCAGACTTGCGGAGCTCCGGCCGGTGTCAATGACCATAACGAGGCGTTTCGGGCGACGCCGGCCAGGATCGCCTGTTGGATGGCGAATCCCCTCACCCCACCGCTCCGCTCTGACATTTCCCACCGCCACCACGCGTCACGGGCGGGGCCCCGGCGACAAAGTTGAACTCAGCCGCCGAGCAGGGAACTGACGGTGCGCTCGATCCGGTCCAGGAGCTTTCCGCTGCGTCTCGATCGCCAGGCCTCGTGCAGTTCGCCGGTCGCATAGCTGTCGGGAACCACCGGGTGGAGGTACGACCCTCTGACCACGGCGCGGGTGTTGCCGAGACGATCGGCGGCGGTGTCGATGGCCTCCAACATCTGCCTGGCGCGTTGCGACTCCTCGTCGGCAGGTGGGTCGGTGGCGAGGAGGCGGGCGACGGTGACGGTGCCTCCCCAGGTGCGGAAGTCCTTGGCCGAGGTGTGGTCGGCGATCACCTCGCGCAGGTACTCGTTCACCTCGCCGGAGCTGACCGAGCCGGACTTGCCGTTCTCCTCCCAGGTGAAGAGACGCTGGCCAGGCAAGTCCTGGATCTGGGTCACGAGTGACGCCAAGCGACGGTCGGAAAGCTGGATCGAGTGATCGAGGCCGCCCTTGCCGACGAAATCGAAGCTGAGGCGGACAGTCCCGGCCTCGACGTGGTCGCTCTCCAGGGTGGTTAGCCCAAAGGCCCCGGTGTAGGAGGGATTGCCGATCCGGATGAGAGTGGCGTCCATGATCGCAACCACCAGGGCGACAACCTTCTGGCGGGGGAACCCGTGGCGGCGGAGGTCGGAGTCGACCCGCCCCCGAAGATCGCCCAGTCCGGCGGCGAAGTCGGCCATGGAGTCGTACTTGAGCTGGTCGCGGATCTCGATCCAGGTCGGGTGATAGATGTACTGCTTGCGGCCGGCATCGTCGCGTCCGGTGGCCTGGACATGGCCTGAGGCGTCGGGTGAGATCCAGACGTCGGTCCAGGCGGGCGGGATGACCAGGCCCCGCGCCCGCTCGCGGTCGGCGGCAGAGACGGGCTTGCCGGCAGGGTCCCAGTACGAGAAGCCCGACCCGGACTTGCGCCGGGTCAGCCCCGGTGACTCATCGGTGACGTAGACGAGCCCGGCGTCGAGGGCGTCGGCTTCGTTGGCGACCAGGCTCATGGCGTCAGGATGACCCCCTCGTGACCTCCCCAAACCTGGACCTTCCGGATCAGACCCGTCACCGCTTGCCTAGTGCCCCCCACCGGAAAATGCGCGACCGTACTCCCGCTGGAGAGCACTTAGGATGCAGCCTCGGACGCGCGAAGGAGACCCATGTCACAGGCCATCGAGAACCTGCTCTCCGAGAACCGGACCTTCCCCCCGGCCGCCGAATTCACCGAGCAGGCCAATGTCGGGGCCGGGACCCACGAGCGGGCCGCCGCCGATCCGGTGGCGTACTGGCTCGAGCAGGCCCGCACCCGGCTGACCTGGTTCCGCGAGCCGACTCTGGGTGTCGATGACTCCAATCCTCCCTTCTACAAGTGGTTCACAGACGGAGAGCTCAACGTCTCTTACAACTGCCTCGATCGCCACCTGGCCGAACACGGCGACCAGGTCGCCTATCACTGGGTGGGAGAGCCCGGCGACACCCGCACCTTCACCTACGCCGAGCTGCATGCCGAGGTGGGCCGCTTTGCCAACGCCCTCTCGTCGCTTGGTCTGAGCAAGGGTGACCGGGTGGCGGTCTACATGGGGATGGTGCCCGAGTTGCCCATCGCCATGCTCGCCTGTGCCCGGCTCGGCCTGGTCCACTCTGTCGTCTTCGGAGGCTTTTCATCGGAGGCCCTGTCCAGCCGGATCCTCGACGCCGAGGCCAAAGTGGTGATCACCCAGGACGGATCGTGGCGCGCAGGCAAGGTCGTCCCACTCAAGGCCAACACCGATGTGGCTTTGGCACGGACTCCCGATGTCGAGACCGTGATCGTCCTCCGCCGGACCGAGAACGAAGTGCACATGGAGGAGGGTCGCGATGTCTGGTGGCACGACCTCATCGAGGGCCAGGACTCCAACTGCGAGGCGGTGCCCCTCAACGCCGAAGATCCCCTGTACATCCTCTACACGTCCGGTACCACGGGCAAGCCCAAGGGAATCGTCCACACCCAGGGGGGCTATCTGACCCAGATCGCCACCACCCACTCCAACGTTTTCGACCTCAAGCCGGACACAGACGTGTACTGGTGTGCGGCCGACATCGGATGGGTGACCGGACACAGCTACATCGTCTATGGGCCGCTCGCCAACCGAGCGACGGGCGTCATCTACGAGGGTGCCCCCAATTTCCCCGAGATGGACCGTCTCTGGCAGATCATCGAGGACTACGGGGTGACGATCCTCTACACGGCTCCCACGGCGATCCGCGCCTTCATGAAATGGGGGGACCAGTATCCGGCGGCTCACGATCTGACGTCGCTGCGCCTACTCGGGACGGTCGGCGAGCCGATCAACCCCGAGGCGTGGATGTGGTACCACAAGAACATCGGCGGCGAGCGCTGCCCCGTGGTCGACACCTGGTGGCAGACCGAGACCGGAGCCATCATGATCTCGCCGCTGCCGGGGATAACGTCCACCAAACCCGGCTCGGCGACCATTCCGCTCCCCGTGATCTCCGCCGACGTCGTCGACGAGGCGGGCGAGTCGGTACCGCTGGGCGGCGGCGGCTTCCTGGTCCTCACAAGTCCGTGGCCGGGGATGGCGCGCACCATCTGGGGAGACGACCAGCGTTTCGTCGACACCTACTGGTCTCGCTTCCCGGGTCGGTACTTCCCCGGCGACGGCGCCAAGCGGGACGAGGACGGATACTTCTGGCTGCTGGGCCGGGTCGACGATGTCATGCTGATCTCCGGCCACAACATCTCCACCATGGAAGTCGAATCGGCACTTGTCTCGCATCCCTCGGTGGCCGAGGCGGCCGTGGTGGGGCGCAAGGACGAGCTCACCGGCCAGGCCATTGCCGCCTTCGTCACCCTGCGCGGCGATCGGGAGGGGGACGAGGCATTGCTCGCCGAGTTGCGGCAGCACGTCTCCGACTCGATCGGCCCGATCGCCAAGCCGGCCTCGATCGTCTTCACCAACGACCTGCCCAAGACCCGCTCGGGAAAGATCATGCGCCGCCTTCTCAAGGACATATCGGAGAAGCGCCAGTTGGGTGACGTCACCACCCTGGCCAACCAGGATGTCGTCAACGAGATCGCCGAGCGTTCCCAATAGGTTTTCGCGCATCGATCGCGCCGGATTTGACGGGATCGATGCGCGAAAAGGGGGGCTCGGTCAGAGCCAGATCACGGCGGCCAACCAGATGCCGGCGATGAGCAGCCCGACGGCGAGCTCGATCCCGATCGACAGCGCCACGGCCCGCACCGACGACATCGTCGCCGGCCATGCCGCCTCGTGACCGAGACGCCGCCGTTCGGCCAGGTAGACGCCGAGGACGAAGCCGAGCGGACCGCCGATCACCGGGATCACGAAGAACCCGATGATGGCCAGCCCTCCCCCCAGGAGCAGGGTCGCGGTGGGGATCCCCGACCGCTTCAGCCGCCGCCCGGGTATCAGGTACGCCACCCCCATGCCCCCGCCTCCGAGGATCAGTGCCACGACGGCGACGGTCCATGCTCCGCCACCGCCTTCGAACGCCGCCCACACCACCACCGCGACGACGACCAGGACGAGACCGGGGATGGCCGGCACGAGGATCCCCATGAGGCCGATCAGGATGACGATCCCGACCACTACGACGCCAAAGGGGTCCATGCCGGCGTCATCGTAGGGATCAGCCTTCGGGAGCGCCTCCGCAGGCGGTCTCGCCCGGCAGCAGCGGCCGGGCGCGGATCCCGAGCCTGTCGGGACCCCACAGCGTGGCCTGGTTGGCTTCGCCGAAGATCTCGAGCAGGGGGGCGACGGCGTCGCCGCTCACGGCCGTGCACCTCCAGCCCACACCCCAATCGGCCATGTCCTCGAAGTCCATGTTGAGCGGCCAGGGCTGCTCGGTGCTCATCCCCGGCTCTTCCATCCCGGGCCCGGCCGCCACCTGCAGCTGCTCCGGAATGTACGTGGTCGCTTCGCCGGTGGCGGCGGCCTCATCGAGGATTTCGACCAGCTCCGTCGCCAGTATCCGGTCCGAGGATGCCGGCACGCCCTCTGTGAGACCGAGGGCGTATATGCCCAGGCGGTGGGTTCCCGACTCGTCGTGATAGGTGATGAACTCGGTCGTGGCGTCGGCGATCATCTCGGCGCCTGAATCGTCGATCCGTTCGTCGATGTCGGCCAGGCCCAGCTCCTCGATGAGGGCGTCGATCTCCCCCCGGAGGTCGTCGTCGACCATGGTGACCTGGACGTTGGTCAGCATGGGGCCGGGGAAGATGGCGGGGACAGGACCAACGGAGAACAGGCGTCCGTCGCTCATCAACTGGAAACGCGGCAGCCGGTCGAGGTTGAACTCTACGGGAACGAAGCCGCCCTCGGAGGTGACCGTGAGCACGACGCTGTCGGCGTTTCCACCGGCTGTCGTCGGGGGTGCGCTGCCCGCCGTGGTCTCACTGGATTCGCCGGACCCGCAGGCGGCCAGGAGGGCGGCAACGGCGACGGTGGAGATGGTTCTTCTCATGCCACTCCGACGCCGCCGAGCGTCGCCCGGTTCCCCGGCCGCTCAGCCCCCTTCCCAGTCGCTCAGGCCGGCATCCACCAGGTCGATCGCCCAGTCCAGTTCCTCCGTGGTCGTGACCAGCGGGGGGATGAATCGGATGACGTTCCCGTCCGGCCCGCACTCGATGATGATCAGTTCCCGCTCGAAGCAGTAACGCTGGAGCGCCTGAAACGCCTCCTTCGACTGGGTGCGCGCCTCGCGGTCCGCGACGAGCTCCACGCCGATCATCAGGCCGAGCCCGCGCACGTCGCCGATGGTGGGATGGCGCTCGGCGAGGTCGGCGAAGCGATCGAAGGCGTGCTTCGAGAGGTCGCGGGCGTGCGGAAGGAGGTCGCCCATCGTGTCCATGACTGCCACCGCCGCCCCGCAGCTGATCGGGTTGCCGCCGAACGTGGTGCCGTGGGCGCCGACCGGCCAGCGGTCGATGACCTCGGCGGAAGCGCCGTAGGCGGAGAGGGGGAGGCCGTTGGCGATGCCCTTGCCCAAGGCGATGACGTCGGGGTCGACGTCGTAATGGTCGGTGGCGAACCACTCGGCCGTGCGCCCGAACCCGGTCTGCACCTCGTCGAAGACGAGCATGATGCCGTGCTGGTCGCAGATCGATCGCAGCTCCGTCAGGAAGGCGGCGGGCGCCGGGTAGTAGCCGCCCTCGCCCTGGACGGGCTCGACCAGCATGGCGCCGATGTTCTGCGGCGTGACCACATGCTTGAAGAGCAGGGTCAGCTCGTCGAGGCTCCGTTCCACGGCCACGTCCTCGGATACGCCCCAACGGTAGGCATGGGGGAATGGCACGACCCAGGTCGAGCCGAGGACGGGGTGGTAGCCGTCGCGGTACTTGGCGTTAGAGGTCGTGTAGGTGACCGAGCCCATCGTGCGACCGTGGAAGGCGCCCCGGAAGGCGATGACGCCCTGGCGCCCGGTGGAGTGGCGGGCCAGCTTCACCGCCGCCTCCACCGCCTCGGCTCCGGAGTTGGCGAAGCCGAACTTCTCGATCCCGTTGGGAGTGATGGCGGCCAGACGCTCGCCCGCCTCGACGATCGTGTCGTAGCGGAGCACGCATCCCGAGTGCATCAGCTTGTCGATCTGGGTGTGGGCGGCGGCCACGACGGCCGGATGGTTGTGACCCAGGTTGGTGACGGCGGTGCCGCAGGCGAAGTCGGCCCACCGGTTTCCCTCGGGATCGGTTACCCAGATGCCCTCGGCGCGGGCGGCGACGACATCGGTGTCGAAGGCGATGACGGGGGCGATGACTTGATTGTGACGGCTGACAAGATCGCTCATGGAGACTCCTCGGACGGACTCGGGTAGGTACCTGGGTTTCTGTGAACCCCTTTCCGGTTCCGGGCCGAAAAGGTTCACAGAGGCCGTCCTACGGGGCGGCGAACAACCCTCGTCGAGTCGTGAGCGGGATCACACCGGGCATACGCCGATGGTAACTGATAGCCCGACAGTGGTCATGGGCGGTCGTCGAGGCACGGGCTCGGGTTGGGAGGCGACGGGGTGTACACCACGTCGTGCCCGGCGGCGGACAGGGTCAGGGTCGGCTCAGGGCCTTCTGTCACAAGTACGGTGACCTCGATCACCTGACCGTTGCCGGCTTCCTCGAGCCAGATGCCTGGCAGGGGAGTGTCCGTGTGCCAGGAGACGCGGTTGAGTTCGCCGACCCACTCGATCCCGCACGAGAGATCGAGGAGGGCGGTGGTCGGGAACCCAGTCTCGACGATGGTCGGGAGCCCCACCACGGGCTCCGGGGAAGGCGCAGGCCCCAACGCCATCGCAGTCGTTCCGGACTGGCGCAGGTCGTCCACTACCTGGCCGGCGCCAGGACCGAAACCGGACTGTCCAACCGAGAAGGGAGGCGGCGGCAGACGGTCCCGGGCGAGAGCGACGAGATACGTGCGGGGGTTGTAGTCGCCATCGCAGCCCATCTGATCGGTGATCGTGTTCACTTCGAGGGTGACCGCGTCAGCTGTGAACACGACCTCGTCGAGGCGCGTCTCGCGGCACGAGCCCGAGAACCCGATCTCCAGCCCCACCACAACCGAGGTGGCGAAGTCGACCGTGGGAGGCTCCCCGGCGTCGAATGCGGCCCACAAGTCGCGATAGCCGGCCTCATCACCGACCACCGAGAGCTCGCCGATGGTGTGATCGAAAGCACCCAAATGGCTCCAGCCATCGCCACCGGGAGCCTGGGGGCCGGGGAGCACGGCCTCCTCAGGCGGGACCCCCACCACGCAGACAGGCTCATCGCCGACCGCCTCCGCCAACGCCCTGATTCGGCCGGGATCGAGGACGCTGATCCACACCTCGACCCGGCCATGGAGGAGGTGGGTGTTTGACGCGTACATGCTTTCGGGCAGGACGCTCTGGACGCGGACGCGGATCTCCTCCAGCTCGGCG
>DATFFO010000320.1:0-7909 GCA_035250025.1 Acidimicrobiia bacterium | reverse complement strand
GCATCTTCCCGAGGGCGTCCCATCACCTCGCCCGCACCACGCGAAGTTTCGGACTTCCGACTTCCGACTTCCGACTTCCGACTTCCGACTTCCGACTTCCGACTTCCGACTTCCGACTTCCGACTTCCGACTTCCGACTGCGAACGAAGTGAGCAAAAATGGCTTCCGATAAACGACCGCCTCTCACACTCGCTTGCGATGTGTGCAAGCGGCGGAACTATGTGACAACCAAGAGCAAGTCCAATACCCGCGACAGGCTGGAGCTCTCCAAGTACTGCCGTTGGTGTCGCCAGCACACCGCCCACCGCGAAACCCGCTGACGCTCGCCCCGGCCGGTAGCGTGGGAGCGTGACTATCGAGGCTCTCGAGGGCCGGGTCTATGCCGACCGGCCCTACCGGCTGTGCCGGGAGAAGATCGACGAGTTCGTCGACGTCACCGGTGACGAGCGTGAGCGCTGGACCGAGGCGGCTCCTCCCGGTTTCGCCGCTGCCCTCCTCTTCGTCGTGGCGCCCGACCTGCTGGTTGACCCGCTCGTGAAGGGGGCCGTGATCCACGGCGAGCAGACGTTCACCTGGCGACGCCCGCTGGTCGCCGAGGCCGAGCTGCTCGTCTCCGGGACGGTCGACCGGGTGCGGACGCGCTCGGCCACGTCGTTCGTCACCTTCTCGTTGGCGGCCTCGGATCCCGACGGCCAGGTCCTGTCGGGTCGCTCGACGTTCCTGGTAGGCGATTCGCCAACTCCCCCCGAGCCGGCCAAGGAGGTGGACGTCCACGAAAGGGCCGCCAACAGTTCGGTTTCCCGGCGGCTGCCCTCGCCTCGGTCTGCCTCCCGGGCAGACCTGGTCCGATACGCTGCCGCCACCCGCGACTGGAATCCCATCCATTGGGATCGCGCCAGCGCCATCGAGGCCGGACTGGGCGGGGTCGTGGTCCACGGTCTCCTTCAGTCGGCATGGCTCACGCAAGTTGCCGCCACCGTCTCCGCCTCCGCTCGCCCGCTGGAGTCGGCGAGGTTCCGCTACACCGCCCCGCTCCGGCCCGCGGAGCTGGCCGAGATCCAGGGCGAGCTCTCCTCCGACCGATTCGACCTCACCCTGGTCACGGGCGACGTCACAACTGTGTTGGGGCGATTCGAGGTGGCGCCATGACCGAGCGGGCGCCGATCGAGCGCCACGAGTTCGACCAGCTCGTCAGCGAGCACCGGGGCCGCCTCTATCGGGTCGTGCTGGGCGTTGTGTCCGACCCCGAACTGGCCGCCGATGTTCTCCAGGACACTTTCTTGCGCGCCTGGCGGGGAATGGCGCGGTTCCGCGGGGAAGCGGCCATCGGCACCTGGCTCCATCGCATCGCGGTAAACACCGCCCTCACCGCCCGCCGCAAGGCCATCCGCCTGCGTGGCCGGACTACCGAGATGGAGGACGATTACGCCGCCGAGGCGACACCCGACAGCGACCCCGAACGGGGCGGCGAGGTGATGGACCTGCGCCGGTCGCTCGAGAGTGCCCTGGACTCCTTGCCTGCCGGCCAGCGCGAGGTTGTGGTCTTGAAGGACGTGGAGGGCTGGAGCCACGCCGAGATCGCCGACCGGCTCGGCATCACCGAATCGGCTGCCAAGGTCCGCCTGCATCGGGCCCACAGAAGACTCGCCCACCTTCTCGAGCTGCTGCGATGAGAGGCGCCGTGTGCCGAATGGGCCGGATCAGCCTCGTTACCACGGTTCTCGACAGAGGCGATCCTCCCGACTGGATGGCCGGCCATGTCTCCCAATGCCTCTACTGCCAGGCGCTGGCGGCCCAGGCGCGGCGGGTCCGTCGCAAGCTTTCGACGCTGCCTCCGGAACGGGTGGCGAGCGGCTCCGATGGTCGGGCCGAAACCGGGACGAATCTGGTCTGGAAGCTGGCGGGGGCGGCGCTGATCGCCCTTGTCGTGGCCTCCCGGAGGACCCGCGGCGACAGAACTCGCGTGACGGCACCGAGTTTCCCCTGAGCCGACTTCGCCGTATACTCAGGTTTCCGCCGAACCCCCTAGGGGTGTAGCTCTAATTGGTTAGAGCGCCGGTCTCCAAAACCGGAGGTTGGGGGTTCGAGTCCCTCCACCCCTGCTCATGAGGGCCTGTTCGAGCTGAAGCTGCCGAGGACAATCTGAGATGAACCGAGAAATGCGCCGCCTCATGGAACGTGAGGAGCGGCGACAGAAGAAACAAGAAGAGGCCGGTGGCGCCAAGCGGCGCAGCCCGGCAACGGTTCAACGCGCTCCGCAGGCCGAACGCAAGCCGCTGTGGCAGCGCATCCGCGGCTATTTCCACGACGTCCGTCAAGAACTGCGCCGCGTCTCGTGGCCCACGCGCGAGCAGATGATCGCCTTCACGACCGTCACTCTCATCACGACCGTCGCTCTCACCGTGGTGGTCTTCGGCCTCGACGTGGCCATGAAGGAAGTTGTCCTATTCGTTGTCGAGCGGAGATAGCTGATGGCTGAAGTTGCAGCGGCGGCCGAGGTGGCCGAGGAGAACGAATTGGCCGAGGATGACATCGAGGCGAGCGACGACCTTCCCACCGCCGACACGCCGGATGTCGACGAGGCAGAGGTAGAGGTGGCCGAGGCCGAGGAGGCCGAAGCCGAGAAGGCGCCCGCCGAACCTGGGGTCGAGAGCTCCGACGCAGAGGAACCGGCGGCGGACGAGGAGCCGGAGGCTCCCGCCCGTCCCCTCAGCCCCTACGACCTCGAGGGCGACTGGTATGTCATCCACTCGTACTCCGGCTACGAGAACAAGGTCAAGGTCAATCTCGAAACCCGTATCCGCTCGATGCACATGGAGGATCGGATCTTCGAGGTCCACATCCCGATGGAGGATGTCGTGGAGATCAAGGGTGGCAAGAAGGTCACCGTCCCCCGCAAGGTCTTCCCCGGCTACATCCTCGTTCGAATGAGCCTGGACGACGACTCGTGGTACGCCGTCCGCAACACCCCGGGCGTGACCGGCTTCGTGGGCGGCAACCAGAAGCCGACCCCGTTGTCCCGCCGCGAGGTCGAGCGATTCCTCGGCGTGCAGGAGGAAGAGGAAAAGGTCAAGCCCCGCTTCAAGCCGGCCTGGGAGGTCGGCGAGCAGGTGCGGGTGGTGGCCGGTCCCTTCGCCGACTTCAACGGCATCATCGAGGACATCAACATCGACCAGCAGAAGGTCGTCGTGCTCGTCAACATCTTCGGCCGTGACACCCCGGTCGAACTGGGCTTCGACGACATCCACAAGAACTAGGAACAGGCATGGGACGCAGACGTCTAGTAACCACACTCAAGCTCCAGTTGCCCGCCGGCCAGGCCACCCCTGCCCCCCCGGTGGGTACTGCCCTCGGTCCCCACGGCGTGAACCTGATGGACTTCGTCAAGGCCTACAACGACGAAACCGCCAGCCAGCGGGGCCAGATCATCCCCGTGGAGATCTCGATCTACGAGGACCGTTCCTTCACGTTCGTCACCAAGACCCCTCCGGCCGCCGCCCTGCTCCGCCAGGCCGCCCGCGTCGACAAGGGCTCCTCGGTGCCCAACAAGGAGAAGGTGGGCAGCGTCACCCGGGCCCAGGTCAAAGAGATCGCCGAGATCAAGATGCCGGACCTCAACGCCAACGACGTCGAGCAGGCGATGAAGATCGTTGAAGGAACCGCCCGGTCGATGGGGATAACCGTCAACGGCTGACGGAAGTCGGAAGTCGGAAGACGGAAGACGTAAGTCGGAAGACGGACCCCTGGGGGTTGGAGCGGAAGCTCCGGCCGACGGGCGTCTGTTTGGCGGCGGCTGGTCCCGTGGACACAGCCACAAGCCAGCGGTGAACTGATAGGTGGGCCGACGCCAAAGTCGGCCGGCAATTAGCACAGTGGGAGGCAACCGACGTTGCCGCCTGAACCACAGGAGAGAGAAATGTCAACGCATGGCAAGCGGTATTCAGAGGCCGCCAAGGGATATGACAGCCTGACGCCTTACCCGGCGCCCCAGGCCATCGAACTGGTGAAGTCCTTCGCCACGGCCAAGTTCGACGAGACCGTCGAGGCCGTCTTCAAGCTCGGGATCGACGCCCGCAAGGCCGATCAGCTCGTGCGGGGCACCATCTCGTTGCCCCACGGAACCGGGAAGGACGTTCGGGTCGTGGTCTTCGCCCCCGCCGACAAGGCGAGCGAGGCAATGGCGGCCGGGGCTGATCTGGCCGGTGGCCCCGAGCTCGTGGCCGAGTTCCAGGGGGGACGCGACCTCGACTTCGACGTCGCCATCGCCAGTCCCGACATGATGGCCGAGGTCGGGAAGTTGGGGCGTGTGCTGGGACCCCGGGGCCTCATGCCCAATCCCAAGTCGGGCACGGTCACACCTGACATCGCCAAGGCCGTCTCCGAGTTCAAGGCTGGACGGATCGAGTACCGAAACGACCGCTACGGGAACGTCCACGTCCCGATCGGCCGGGCCTCGTTCGACGCCGACAAGCTCTACGACAACCTGGCGGCCGTCGCCGCCGAGATCTCCCGCGTGAAGCCGGCGGGAGCCAAGGGACGCTACGTCCGCCAGCTCAGTGTCTCGTCCACGATGGGCCCCGGAGTCAAGGTCGACACGGGCAAATTGGAGGATCTGGTCGCCCGGGCCGGTTGAGCCCGACTGTGACCACGTCCGCCGTCCTCCTTCTCGCCTGCACCGACCGGCCCGGGATAGTCAGCAGAGTCTCGACCCACCTGGCCGCCCAGGGGGCCAACATCCTCCGCGCCGAGCAGAGCGAGTCGGTCGCCGATGCCCGGTTCTACCAACGCATCCACTTCGACCACGCCAGTCGTTCGATCGACCTCGACGCTTTCCGAGAAGGGTTCGGGCCGGTGGCCGAAGAATTGGGCGCGGAGTGGTCGGTCCACGCCATGGACGAGCCGCAACGGACCGCCATTCTCGTGTCGAAACATGCCCACTGCCTGCTGGACCTGCTGGCCCGATGGCGGGTCGGTGACATTCCCGCCGACATCGTGGCGGTGATCAGCAACCACGAAGATGTCCGGGACATCGCCGACGGCTTCGGGGTCCCCTTTCACCACCTTCCGATGACGCCCGAGACGAAGGACACTCAGGAGGTGGCCCTCGATGGGCTGCTGGGCGATCTCGGTGTCGAGTTGGTGGTCATGGCCCGTTACATGCAGGTGCTCTCGGATGGGTTCGTGGCTCGCTGGCCGGGGCGCATCATCAACATCCACCACTCGTTCCTACCCGCCTTTCCGGGCGCCCGGCCCTACCACCAGGCGATGGAGCGAGGGGTAAAGCTGATCGGCGCCACGGCGCACTACGCCACCGCCGACCTCGACGAGGGGCCGATCATCGAGCAGGGGGTGACGACTACCTCGCACCGCGACTCGGTCGCCGATTTCGTCCGCCGGGGACGTGAGGTCGAGGCCCGGGTCCTGGCTGCCGCCGTCAGGGCTCATCTCGAGCACCGGGTCATGGTGGCGGGCAGACGGACGATCGTCTTCGAGTGATCCCTGGGTGTCCCACGGAAAAGGCCCCGGGTATCGCCGGGGCCTTTCCGTGAAATAGGGGGCACCGAGTGGTGGAGCCGTCTTTACGAGCTACGGGTGCGCGTGCCAGGTCCACCAAGTGCGCTCTCCCCATCGGACTGACGGATGTTCAGAGGGTCGTCGGTCCCGTCCGTTCGATGGCTCGTTCCGGCTCGACTCGTAGCTGACGGAGGCGGTCGGTATCCGTCAGCTGTCTCCTCGGAGCCCCCTGTTTTCAACCCCCCTAGTGTGGTGGGTCTGCAGGCCTATGTCCAGAAGAATCCTCAATGTTCTCTGACTTGGCCAGAACGGCACGACGGCGTACCATGGCCCGGCAACTCCATACCTCGGCCCGAGACCGTTGGTGCCATCGGCTTAAGCGGACATGATGTCCGGCCAGCGCAGGTCCTCCTGTAGGAACCCTCGGTCGCGTACGCCGGGGGTTTTCTCAATGACAAGGGAGAAATGCAATGCCCAGACCTGAGAAGGTCCAGGCAGTAGCCGAGATCAAAGAGCAGATCGAGGAGGCGGAGGCCGTCTTCTTGACCGAGTACCGGGGAATCGCCGTCAAGCAGATGAGCGATCTCCGTCGCCGTCTCCGCGCCGTCGGGGCCGAGTACAAAGTCGTGAAGATGACGCTCGCCCGTCTAGCTGCAGACGATCTTGGGATCGAGGCGATCTCGGAGGAGATGGTCGGGCCGACGGCGCTGGCTTTCGCCAAGGACGATCCCGTCCGGGTGGCGAAGGCGCTCAGCGACTACGCCAAGGAGAACGAGAGCCTGGTCATCAAGCTGGCCCTGCTTGCAGACAAGGTCCTCCGTCCCGAGGACGTCGTCAAGCTGGCCGAGATCGAGCCCCGCGAGGTGCTGCTCGCCAAGATCGCTGGCGCCGCCAAGGCTCCGCTGAGCGGGCTGGCCTCGATGCTGGCCTCGTTCACGCGCGACGCGGCGACGGTGTTCACGGCCCTGCTGGAAAAGAAGGAGTCAGAGGGCGGGGATGCCACGACCGCCCCTTCCGAGAGTCCGGACAGTCCCGACAGCCCGGACAGTCCTGACAGCCCGGAGAGTCCCGACAGCCCGGACAGCGCTGACAGTCCCGACGACGACGACTCCACCGATCCCGAGGCTTCTGCCCCAACCGATACAGATGACGATTCGGCCGAGGACTCCCCCGAGGAGCCGGCCGCCGAGGCCGAGGAGGAATAACCATGGCCACGATGACAACTGACGAACTCCTTGCCGTTTTCGAGACGATGACGGTGTTGGAACTGAAGGAATTCCTCGATGCTTTCGAGGAGAAGTTCGACGTGACGGCCGCCGCTCCCATGGCTATGGCCGCCGCTCCCGCGGGCGGCGGTGCCGCAGCCCCGGTGGAAGAGGAGAAGGACGAATTCGATGTCGTCCTCGTCGCCGCCGGTGACCAGAAGATCCAGGTCATCAAAGAGGTGCGCGCCCTCACCAGCCTTGGCCTCAAGGAAGCCAAGGAGCTGGTGGACGCCGCCCCCAAGCCGGTGCTCGAGGCCGTCGAAAAGGAAGCCGCCGACAAGGCCAAGGAGACGCTCGAGGCGGTAGGGGCGACGGTAGAGCTCAAGTAGCGTCAAAGGACCTTCATGATCATCGTCGCATCTGTCGATTCCTCCCCCATGGCTACACGCGTCGTGGACCGGGCGCTGGAGCAGGCCCGTAGGCTCGACGGCGAGGTCCACGTCGTCCACGTCTATCAACCGCCGGCTTCGATGTACGCCCTCGACGCCGGTTTCGCTCTTGCTGCCGAGGACCTGGCCAGTGCCGAGAGGGAGGCGGTGTGGAATGCACTCACCTCCCACCTCGACGCCTCGGGCGTGAAGTGGACCAAGGTCGATCTCAGCGGCCATCCCGCTACGCAGGTCAGCGCATACGCCGAGGAGGTCGGAGCGGACATGATCGTGATCGGCACCCGGGGGAGGGGCGACCTGGCCGCTCTGGTGCTCGGCTCCACGAGCCACGGCGTGATCCACAGCGCCCCCTGCGACGTGCTCGTCGTCCGCCACGTCGACTGAAGCCCATTTGTCCCCCTGAGCGAAGCGAAGGGGGAAGGGGCCCCCGCCGGCGGAGCCGGTGGGTAGGGGGCCGTCGCTCCCAACAGGATTGGCTGTAGGGAGAGGTTCGCGACGGGTTCGCCCTGCCCCTTCGGGGCATCCCCCTACCTCCCACCTC
This sequence comes from Acidimicrobiia bacterium, assembly GCA_035250025.1. GTDB lineage: Bacteria > Actinomycetota > Acidimicrobiia > Spongiisociales > ZC4RG35 > DATFFO01. The sequence continues at coordinate 200 of DATFFO010000320.1, read as the reverse complement.
CGCTTCGCTTCGGTGGCAGGGACCTTCCCCCACTGCGTGGGGGACAAAGGGTTCGCCTTGCCCTTCGGGCTTCCCCCTACCTCCCACCTCCGCATCGAAACGCCGGAAGTCGGCAGTTTGTCCCCCTGAGCTTTGTCCCCCTGAGCGGAGCGAAGGGGGAAGGGGCCCCCGCCGGCGGAGCCGGTGGGTAGGGGGCCGTC
>DATFFO010000319.1:0-9962 GCA_035250025.1 Acidimicrobiia bacterium | reverse complement strand
TTCACGAGCCTGTGGCTGATGGACCACCTCATCCAGATCCCTCAGGTCGGCCGGCGTTGGGATGCCATGCTCGAAGGACCGACGACGTTGGCCTGGCTGGCCGGCGCCACGTCGCGGGTCGGGCTGGGGACCCTGGTTGCCAACAGCGCGCTGCGCAACCCCGCCCATCTCGCCAAGATCATCGCCACCGTTGATGTGCTCTCACATGGCCGCGCCCGAGCAGGCCTGGGGGCCGGCTGGTGGAAGGACGAGCTCGTCGCCTACGGGCTCGACCTGCCGCCGGTGGGTGAGCGCCTCGACCGTCTCGAGGACGCGCTGCGGCTGCTGCCCCTGATGTGGGGCCCGGGCACCGTGGACTTCGAGGGTCTGACGATCTCGGTGAAGGGTGCCGACTGCTATCCCCGGCCCCTGCAGGACCACATCCCGCTGCTGGTAGGCGGGCAAGGCCCGCGCCGGACCCTGGCCCTGGCGGCTCAATACGCCGACGCCGTCAACCTAAAGGGCGATCCCGAACTGGTGCGCACCGCAGTGGAGACACTGCGCAAGCACGCCGGCGATATCGGGCGCGATCCGGCCGAGGTGGAGATCACCCACCTGTCGTGGCCGCTGGTCGGAAGCGGGAGGGTGGAGGCGGCCGCCCTCGGCGAGCGCTTCCACACCCGCCAGGCGGCGACACTCGACGAGCAGACGGGCAGGATGCACCGTCTGGGCGAGGAGGGTGTCACGACGTTCATATTCGCCCCACCCGATCTGGTGGACGGGGCCGAGTCTGTGGCCCGCCTAGCCCCGCTCGTCGCCCGCTTTCTCTGACCCGCCTGCCAGGCAAGAGTTCGGCGGATCGTTGCCCGATCTCCGGCGCCCCCAGAACGGGCCTGCCCGCTTCTAAAATCAATATGGTTTGGTGTTACATGCTTTCCCCTTCTACAGTCGGCCCCGGCGTCTCGGGCACGCACCACCCGAAGCTTCCCAGGAGACCTATCCCCATGACCAACGCCCAGCCCGCTCTGGTGACACCCAGCTCACATCACAGCCGCCGGGAGCAGACCCGCCTCATCGACCTGGCCGCGGCCGAACGGGCGGTGGCAGACCTGCTTTCCGCTCTGGGGGAGGATCTCGATGACGAGCACACTCGCCAGACCCCGCGGCGGGTCGCCGCCGCCTATGCCGAGATGCTGTCTCCGGCGGGCTTCACCCCGACCACCTTCCCCAACGATGAGGGCTACAACGAACTCGTCCTGGCACGGAGCATCCCCTTCCATTCTCTCTGCCAACACCACATGCTTCCGTTCAAGGGTGTTGCCCACGTCGGTTACCTGCCGGGCAACCGCATCATCGGGTTGTCCAAGCTTGCCCGGGTGGTCGAGTACTTCGCCCACCGGTTCCAGGTGCAGGAACGTCTCACCCAGCAGGTAGCAGACTGGCTCCAGGGGGAGCTCGATCCCAAAGGTGTCGGTGTCGTACTCGACGCCGAGCACCTGTGCATGACCCTCAGAGGTGTCGAGGCCACCGGCTCGCGCACCGTGACCTCCGCGCTCCACGGTCTCCTCAGAAGCGACGAACGCTCCCGGGCCGAGTTCTTCGCCCTCGCCGGATAGCCTCTCGTCAGGAAGGAGCCGGCAAGTGGACTGGAGTGGCTGGGCAACCTACGGCGTCGTTGCCACGGTCCTGCTCACCGCCATCCTGGTGGGGGCGCAACTCGCCGGGCTCACCCGCCTCGACATCCCGCTGATGCTGGGGACCTTCTTCGTCGAGGACCCGGACCGGGCCCGCTTCTACGGGCTGTTCGTCCATCTGGGTGTGGGCCAGTTCTTCGCCCTCTTCTACGGGGCGGCCTTCTCGGAGCTGTCACAAACAGGCTGGGTCCTGGGGGGCCTCTTCGGCTTGGTCCACGCCGCGGTGGCCCTCACGCTGTTGGTGCCGCTCGTGCCGTCGATCCACCCGCGAATGGCGTCTGAACGAGCCGGTCCGGACTCGGACGCCACCCTCGAGCCTCCGGGCGTCCTGGCCTTGAACTACGGGTGGGGCACCCCGCTCGTCACGGTCATCGCTCACATAGCCTACGGAGCGGTCCTGGGTCTCATGTTGCAGGCGTCATGACCACGCCCATCGGCGCCTACGGGATGATCGGCGACACCCGGAGTGCCGCCCTCGTCGGCCCGGATGGCAGCATCGACTGGCTCTGCCTGCCCCGATTCGACTCGCCTCCCGTGTTCGGGCGTCTCGTCGGGGGTGAGAAGGCAGGATGGTTCTCGGTCGGTCCCGACGAACCTGCGAATCCCTCTGAGCGACGCTACCGGGGAAACACGGCAACCCTGGAGACGACCTGGGCGGTCGACGGAGGGCGTCTGGTCCTCGCCGACTCGTTGGTGGCGGAGGTCACGGGACGCCCGCTCCCCTCCACTTTGCTGGTTCGCCGCATCTCGGCCGAAGGCCGTGCCATCCGGGTGCGGGTCGAGTTCCGCCCCAGGTTCGGGTATGCCCGGGCTGCCGGTCGCACCCGCCGGCACAAGGCGTCTCTGGTCATCGAGCGGGCCGATACCGCCCTCGCCGTGACCAGCGGAACCGGAGACATGTTGAGTCCCGACACTCCCACTCTCATCGACGTGCGACCCGGGCGACCGGTCACTATCGCCATGTCGGCGAGCCATCGTGGCCCCCTCCACTTCGTGCCTCCCGCCATCGCCGCCACGGAAGCAGAGCGGGACGAAACCGGATGGGCACGGTGGGCCGACACGCTCGACACCGGACCCCGGCATCGCCAGGAACTGATCCGGAGCTTCATCACTCTGAGACTGCTCACCTACTCGCCCTCGGGGGCGCCCGTGGCCGCCCCCACCACCTCACTGCCGGAGAACGAGGGCGGTGCCCGCAACTGGGACTACCGATACGCCTGGCCACGCGACGCGTCCATCGGCATCGCCGCCTTCCTGGCCGCGGGCAACGATCGGGAAGCGCTCGGTTTCCTGGCCTGGTTGGTCCATGCCAGCCGTCTCGACCGGCCGAGGCTGCCTGCCCTGTTCACCCTCGACGGTCGGCCCGCACCCCGCGAGCGAGCGCTGGCCGACTGGCCGGGATATGCCGACAGCAGACCGGTCCGGGTAGGCAATGGCGCCGGAACCCAGCATCAGCTGGATGGATACGGGTGGGTCCTCGATGGCGCCTGGCGCCTGACCCAGCGGGGCCATCGCCTCGACGGCGAGGCCTGGCGAACGATGAAGGCCTTCGCCGACCAGGTGACCCGGAAGTGGATGCTCCCCGACGCCGGGATCTGGGAACGGCGTGACGCCCCCCGCCATCACGTCCACTCCAAGCTGATGGCATGGCTGGCGCTCGACAGGGCGATCCGCATCGGAGAGAAGCGAGGGGGATCTTCCCGGAAGCTGCGTCACTGGCGGACGGCAAGTCGGCTTCTCGGCGAAGAGGTCCGCCTCCGCGGATACGACCCGGACATGGGTTCGTACACCTCCGCCTACGGCGGGAGGGACGTGGACGCCGCCCTGCTGCTCCTTCCCGGCATCGGCCTGGAGCCGACAGCGTCGCCCCGCGTCGCCGGCACGATCGACGCCATCCGCCGCCGTCTGACTGCGGGCGGTCCCCTTCTCTACCGGTATCGGGACCGGGACGGCCTGCCCGGCGACGAGGGCGCCTTCCTTCCGTGCTCCTTCTGGCTCGTGCAGGCTCTGGCCCAGACGGGGCGCCGCCCCGAGGCCGAGGCCCTGTTCGAAGATCTCCTCGGGTTGGCCGGTCCGCTCGGGCTCTTCGGCGAGGAGATCGACCCGACCAGCCTCGAACATCTCGGCAACTATCCCCAGGCCCTCACCCACGCCGCCTTGGTGCAAGCGGCCGAGGCCCTCGACGGCTGACCGGGACGTTTCAGCGACTCACTCGATGGTCTCTCCCTTGGCGACGGCCACGATCCCGCCGTCGGAGATCGTGAACCGCTCGTCATCGCGCTCGGGATCCACGCCAATCTGGGCACCAGGCGGTACTTCGACGTTCTTGTCGACGATCACATTGCGCAACTCCGCCCCCGCCCCGATCACCACATCGTCCATCAGGATGGCCCCGTCGACAACGGCCCCGGGCTCGATCCGGACGCCCGGCGAGGCGACGGTCCGGCTGACGTAGGCGCCGGAGACGATCACGCCGTTGGAGAGCAGGGAATCGGCGACCGCCCCCGCCCCGTGCTCGGCGACGGCCACGATCTTGGCGGGAGGGTTCATCCGGGTCCAGGTGTAGATCGGCCAGTCGTCGTTGTAGAGGCTGAAAACAGGCTCGGCAGACACCAGGTCCATCTGGGCGTCGAAGTACGAGTCGAGGGTCCCGACGTCCCGCCAGTATCCCCGCTCCCTCTCGCCGACTCCGGGCACCTCATTGAGTGTGAAGTCGTAACAGTTGACCATCCCCTTCTCGACCAGATGAGGGATGAGGTCTCCGCCTACGTCGTGGCGGGAGTTGTCGTCGTCGGCGTCCTCCAGCACCTCCTGGAGGAGAGCCTCGGTGGTGAACACGTAGTTGCCCATCGAGGCGAGGGCGGTGTCGGGGTCGTCGGGCGTTGCCGGCGGGTCGTCCGGCTTCTCCCAGAAGCGGGCAATCCGATTGGAGCGGCCCTCGAGCTCGATGACACCGAAGGATGTCGCCTCCATCCTGGGGACGCGGATCCCGGCCACCGTGGCGCCGGCGCCGCTCTCGATGTGGGCGTCGAGCAACTGGTTGGGGTCCATCCGATAGATGTGATCGGCGCCGAAGACGAAGATGTAGTCGGGCTGCTCGTCAGAGACGATGTTGAGGTTCTGGAAGATGGCATCGGCCGATCCCAGGAACCAGCGCTGGCCGACCCGCATCTGGGCCGGGACCGAGGTCACGTAGTTGCCGAGCAGCGTCGACATCCGCCACGTCCGCGAGAGGTGGACGTTGAGGCTGTGGCTCTTGTACTGCGTCAGCACCACGATGCGCCGGTGCCCGGCGTTGACGAGGTTCGAGAGGGCGAAGTCGATCAGCCGGTACTGGCCCCCGAACGGAACCGCCGGCTTGGCCCGGTCACGCGTCAGCGGCATCAGGCGCTTGCCTTCGCCGCCCGCCAGCACCATCGAAAGGACCTGTGACCGGTTCATCCCTCAATCGCTCCCTGGTTTGACGAACAGGGCCGCCAGCGGCGGCACCGTCATTGTGATGGACTGCTCGTAGCCATGCACGGGCGACGGCCGGGTCGGCTCGACGTCCGAGGCGTCGGCGTAGCCCGAGCCGCGGTAGTGCACGTCGTCGCTGCTCAGGATGACCGACCAGTCCCCCGCCTGCGGCACCCCGAGGACGACGTCGGGCCAGGCAACGGGGGCGAAGTTGACCACGATCAGGATCGGAGCGGCGCCGTCGGCGAAGCGGAGGAACGAGAGGAGGCTGCGACCGCGGTCGTCGGCGTCCACCCAGCGGAAGCCGTCCGCCTCGTAGTCGGCGGCGTACAGGGCCGGTTCGGAGACCAGGAGGGCGTTGAGGTCGCTCACCCATTCCGTCATGCCGGCGTGCCCCGCCTCCTCCATGAGTGCCCAATCCAGGGCCGCTTCGTGGTTCCACTCCCGACGCTGGGCGATCTCGGTTCCCATGAACACCAGGACCTTGCCCGGGAGGCCCCACTGGTAACCGAGCAGGGTGCGAAGTCCGGCCAGGCGTTTCCCCTCGTCCCCAAACTGCTTCATCACCAACGACCGCTTCCCGTGGACCACTTCGTCATGGGACAGGGAAAGGACGTAGTTCTCGGTCCCGGCGTAGAACTGGCGGAACGTCAGCTTGCCGTGGTTGTCGCTGTGGGACCGGAAGAAGGGGTCGAGCCGGACATACTCGAGGGTGTCGTTCATCCATCCCATGTCCCATTTGTACCCGAAGCCGAGGCCTCCCACCGTGACGGGGCGCGTCACCAGCGGCCAGGCGGTCGACTCTTCCGCAAAGGTCTGGATGTCGGGAAACCGGCGGTAGAGGGACGTGTTGAGCGTCTTGATGAACTCGACCGCCCCCAGGTTCTCGCGGCCGCCGTGCCGGTTCGGCACCCACTCCCCCGGCTTTCGGGAGTAGTCCAGGTAGAGCATGGAGGCGACGGCGTCGACGCGCAGCCCGTCGGCATGAAAGCGGTCGCACCACCAGTGGGCCGAAGAGAGCAGGAACGACCGCACCTGGGGACGGTCGTAGTCGAACACCCACGAGGACCAGTCCGGATGGAAGCCACGCCGGGGGTCTGCCGGCTCGTAGAGGTGGGTGCCGTCGAAGAACCCGAGCCCGTGCTCGTCGGTCGGGAAATGGGAAGGCACCCAATCGAGGATCACGCCGAAACCGCGCTGGTGGAGGATGTCGATCAGCGCCATCAACTCCTCCGGCGGTCCGTACCGGGACGTGGGGGCGAAGAACCCGGTCACCTGATAGCCCCAGGACCCGTAGTACGGGTGTTCCATCACCGGCATCAACTCGACGTGGGTGAATCCGGTCCGCTCGAGATGGTCGCTGAGAGGGTCGGCGAGGCCCCGATAGGTGACCCAGGCATCACGCCGCCACGACCCGAGATGCATCTCGTATATGGAGATCGGGGCATCAACGGCCGACCGGGCGGCCCGGCCCGCCATCCATTCGGCGTCGCCCCATTGGTGATCGAAAGGCCACACCTTGGAGGCGGTGGCAGGGGGGGTCTCGGCGTGGACGGCGAACGGGTCCGCCTTGTCGACCTCATACCCGCCGAATTGCGATTGGATGTGGAACTTGTACCCGTCGCCAGGCTCGGCGGGCGACGTCGCTTCCCACACCCCCTCACCGAGATCGGTCATGGGAACCGCACCGGGATCCCATCCACAGAAGTCGCCCACCACCGACACGGCCGCGGCATTGGGAGCCCACACCCTGAATTCGGCGGTGCCGTCGCCGCCGGGATGGCATCCCATGACCTCGTAGAGCCGCTCATGGGTTCCCTGCGAGAAGAGCCACATGTCATCGGTGGTGAAGGGCCTCACCTGGCGAGGTTACCGGGCACCGACCGGCTTACCCGGAGGGCGTCCGGTAAGGTCCGAAGCATGGAAGTCTCCGAGTGTTCCCACCTGTCATCTGTGAGCGACGTGACCCCGTCCGGGGACGGCTGCCAGGAGTGCCTGGCGATGGGGGCGAGTTGGGTGAACTTGCGGATCTGCATGTCGTGCGGCCACATCGGCTGCTGCGACAGCTCCCCCAATCGTCATGCGACCGCCCACTTCCATGCCACCAGCCATCCGCTGGTCCGCTCCTACGAACCGGGCCAGGACTGGTGGTGGTGCTATGCCGACGGGATCGGGTTCGAGGTGGAAGGGGCGGCGCCGGCGCCATCCCACCCGTGAGCCGGACGACCTAGGCCGCAGTCCTCAAGGGCTGTCCCGGCGCTGTCGATCAAACCCGGGTGAGTTCCTTGATCGAATCCGTGACGCGCTCGTTCACGGGCGACGTGCACCTCGAGGACCAGCCAGTGGCGGTGTCCGTGGGCTTCTCCGAGGGAACGCTTCATCTCCGTCTCGGCGGCGACACCGTGGGAGCCTGGCCGGCTGCCCAGGTCGAGTTCCTGCCCCTGAGCGACGGCGGGTACGAGTTGCGTGCAGACGGTGACTCGATCCCATTCCGTCCCCATCAGCCAACGGCCTTCGCCGCCTTCCTCCGCGACAAGATCGGCGACGGCATCGAGACCGACCCACCGCCCCCTTCTCCCGAGCCTCAAGCGGAGCTTCCCGCCGATCGCGGCCCGCCAGCCGTGTCCGGCGACGGTGCCCCGGAGCCGGCGTCCGCCTGGTCCGAACCTTTCGAGACCCCTGCCGCCACAGAGGAGGAGCCTGCCGAACTCGCAACCCCCGACCCGGTGTCAGCGGAGAGCACCCCGTTCGGCGCCTGGACGACGGAGCCGACGGCGGATTCGGCGCTGACGCCGGCATTCCTGGCGGACGAGGCCGAGCCCATCCAGGACCTGTCCGACCTCGCATTCTGGGGAGATCCGTCACCCGATGCGCTCGGTCTGGGCGAGACCGAGGAACCGGAGCCGCTCATCACCTGGGAACCGCAGACGGACGAGTCCTATGCCGCCGGGCTCGGCGGAGGACCGACCGAAGGATTCACACTCCCGCTCGCCGTCGGGCGCGACGCCCCCGCCGTCGAGTCCCCCGACCCCGACCAGGAAGCCGACACGCCGCGCTGGCACCAACCGGAAACCCCATCCTTCGACGATGCCGCCGGGGCGGACGACGTCGAAATCGAAGAGCCCCAGCAGCACCAGCCCGAGCCAGCGGTGTTCGACGACGCTCATGTCGGGGCCGAGGTCGATGCGGACACCCGGCGCTGGCCGCCAACCGACCCGGAGACGCCGCCATCACCCGCCCACCCGAGCTGGAGCCCGCTCTCGGATGCCTCGATGACCGACCCTGTGATCCCGGAAACGCCTGCCGAGCTGACCGGGGCGCGGTACGACGAGACCACGTTCCAGGAAGATGACGCCCCGCCCGCCGCCCCCACGTCGACCGTCGATCTGCCAGAGGATGAGCCCGCACCGCTCCCTCCGGAGCCAGAGACGGTCAAGGATTACCTGCTTGACGACATCGCCTTCACATCCGAGACGTCCCGCGCTGAGGACCCGATCGACGCCGAGGCCCCGGAGCCTTCGGGCCGCAAGTTCAACCTCGGGCAATTCCGGGCCCGGCTGGGTGAGCGCAAGGCCCCCGAAGAGTCCGGTGGCGAGGCGGCCGGTGCCGGCTTCTTCAAGATGGACTCCGCCGACGACGCCGAGAACCTCCGGCAATGGGTGGTGGTCGTGGCGGCAGGACTCGCCATCGTCGTGCTCCTCGTCCTCATCGTTCTCGGTCTCAGCGCCGTGTTCTCCTCCGACGAGGCGCCCGAGACTCCCGAGACCACCGCCGCGACCACCGCGCCTGGGGTCACCGCACCCGCCGTGGAGGTGACGACGACCACAACCCGCGTCTCATCCGGGTCGTCGATCGTGCAGCCGACTGACGATTTCGTGGACTCGTGGAACGCCCTGGCGTCGGCCTACGCCCTCAACCTCGCCATCGAGGCGGAAGGGATCCCTGTGTCGGCCCAGGCCGGCCCCTTCATCCACGTGACCTACGACAATGGCGCCCTCACCCTCGACATGTCGCCTCAGGGCAACGGCAACGACCGCGACCTGCTGATCGCCATGGGAATGGCGGTAGCCTTCGCCGAGCCGGAACTGAGCCCCGAGGAGCGCAAAGAGGTGCTCAGCGTCCTCGGCATCGACGTCACGAACCCCGATCTGAGCGAGGTGGGTGGCGAGATCGCGCGGGGTCCGGTCAGTTACCGGGCCACCGTGGTCGACGGGATCATCCGCTTGCGGGTGACGACCGCTTCGGCCTAGTGCTCGAGCGTATTTCCGGAAGCTTCAGCTCAGTTCGTCGGGGTCGCCCAGGTCGCCGATCCAGGCGTCGATGCGCTCCAGCAGGTACTCGCTCACCTCGTGGGAGCGGTCGAGCGCCTCACACAGCTGGTCACGCCCCATCAGCATGTCGACCAGGGAGACCGAGGTCCTTCCGATGAGGGTGAGACGCCGCTCGGGGGCGTCGGTCACGGCCCCGTAGGAGTCGATTGCCGAGACCTCCACCGAAAGCGCCATGCCACCGATTCCCGCCAGGTCGGTGGCCAGCACCAGCAGATCGGGGGGTTCCGACAACGGCGGCACCGCCCAGTTGAAGAACAGGTTGAGGTGGAAGTCGTCGGGTGGTTCCTCCCAGTCATCGGTCATCTCCTCGATGGTGTCCTGGAGGGAGAGCAGGACCCGGGGATCGACATCGAGGGCAAGGTGGAGGTCTATCGGCCTCCCGCAGCCGCTCTCCGGATGCAGGTCGACCTCCCATGACTGCCGCAGCGAGTACGTCTCGACGATGTGACGCTCGTCGTGGACGTGGAAGCCGTGGTCGATGGCGTGTTCCTTGAGGTCGGTG
>DATFFO010000318.1:0-6434 GCA_035250025.1 Acidimicrobiia bacterium | reverse complement strand
AATTCACAGCTCTCACAATCCCCTGCCGTCGCGGCTAACCAGCAGGTCGGCACGGAACAGACGCCGGTCGGCCGCCCCCTGCCGCCTCGTGCCACACTCATCGACGGTTTCACCTTGATCCCGTCGGAAACCCCCCCATTCACAACTCTCACACGACACGTCCGGTTGCTAGATCGTCGACTTAGAACCTTGCACATGCAACCTAGAACTGGCGATACCCCACCCCGGGTGGGGTGGTATGCTGAGAGGAGTGAAGCCCGAACACAAGCAATCGGCCCAGAATCGGCTCAAGACGGTGCGGGGACATCTCGACGCCGTCCTGGGGATGGTCGAAGACGAGCGCTACTGCCCCGACATCATGAAACAGGTGTCGGCGCTGCAGTCCTCGCTGGAGAAGGTCAACCGGATCCTGCTCCAGAACCACCTGGAGACGTGCGTCACCCACGCCATGGCCGAGGGGCGCACCGCCGAGATCGTCGACGAACTGATGGAGACCATGAAGTACACGGCCGCCGTCACCGGTCCGGCGCCGGCCCTATTGGAGGAGACATCATGACCCAAGCCACGCTCACCGTTCCCGAAATCTCCTGCGCCCACTGCAAGCAAACCATTGAGGGGGCCGTCGCCGCCCTGGCCGGGATCGAGTCGGTAGCCGTCGACATCGAACCCCGGACCGTGGATCTGGTGTTCGACGAGTCCACCGTGGGCCTCGGTGAGATCAAGGCCGCCATCGAGGCCGTCGGCTACGCCGTCCCCGACGACACCGATGCCTGAGGCCCCCGCCCTCGACACCCTCACTTTCGACGTCGACGGGATGACGTGCGCCTCCTGTGTGACCCGGATCGAGCGCGTCCTCGGCCGCCAGGAGGGAGTCGACGCCGCCTCGGTCAACCTGGCCGGCCGGTCGGCCACCGTCCGGGTCGGTGAGGCCATTGACGCCCGCGCCCTCGAAGCCGCCGTGGACGCCATCGGCTATTCCATGACCCTGCGGGCCGGCGAGGGCAGAGAGAACCTTGCCGACGCCTACGACGCCGAGGCGGCCTCGCATTGGCGACGCTTCTGGGTGGCGGCGTCTCTCTCGGTGCCGCTCATGGCCCTCGCCATGCTCGGCCCGGACGCCTCGTGGAACAGACTCCTGCAGTGGGCTCTGGCCACTCCAGTCGTGTTCTGGGCCGGCTTCCCGTTCCATCGCATGGCGTGGAAGCAACTGCGTGCCCGCAGCGCCAACATGGACACGCTGATCTCCATGGGCTCTCTCGTCGCCTACGCCTATTCCGTGTGGACGGTATTCAGCGGGGCGATGCCGTTCTTCGAGACGGCGGCCATGATCGTGACGCTGATCACCTTGGGACGCGCCTTCGAGGCGCGGGCGAAAGGGCGTGCCTCCACGGCGCTGCAGCGACTTGCCGAGCTGAGCGCTCGGCAAGCCACGGTGCTGGTCGACGGGACAGAACGGATCGTGGATGCCAGCCGCCTCCTGCCGGCCGACCTCATGCTGGTCCGGCCTGGGGAGAAGATCCCCACCGACGGCGTCATCGTCGAGGGCCACAGCTCGATCGACGAATCCATGCTCACCGGCGAATCCGTCCCCGTTGACCGGACCGTCGGCGACACCGTGCTTGGCGCCACCGTCAACCAGCAGGGTCGCCTCGTCGTACGCGCCACCGAAGTCGGGAGCGGGACTGCCCTGGCTCAGATCATGCGCCTTGTCGAGGATGCCCAGGCCACCAAGGCCCCGGTCCAGCAACTAGCCGATCGCATCTCCGGTGTGTTTGTACCGATCGTGATCCTGATCGCGGCGGCGACGGCGGTGGTGTGGCTGGGACTTGGCAACGACCTCACCGATGCCATGCGTGCCGCCGTGGCCGTGCTCATCATCGCCTGCCCCTGCGCTCTGGGCCTCGCCACCCCGACCGCGATCATGGTGGGAAGCGGACGGGGAGCCGAGTTGGGGATCCTCTTCAAGCACGCCGAGATCTTCGAACGGGCCAACGACGTGGACATGGTCCTCTTCGACAAGACCGGGACCCTCACCACCGGGACAATGATCCTGACTGACCTCGAGAGCGACGACGACGCCGACCGGTTCCTCTATCTGGTCGGCTCGGTCGAAGCGGCCTCCGGCCATCCGATCGGCCGTGCCGTGGCGGACGGGGCCGAAGCACGCGGGATCACGTTGGGCTCCGCCAGTGAGGTCGAGTCCCTCTCCGGCCGTGGGGCAGTCGGCCGCATCGACGGAGTGACCGTGGTCGTCGGCAAACCCAAGCTGGTCGCCGACCGCGGCCTGGCCCTCGACGAACACTGGTCGGAGCGCCTCTCGGAGCTGGAGGACCAGGCAAAGACCGCATTCATAGCGGGCTGGGATGGCGAGGTCCGCGGCGTGGTAGCAGTGTCCGACACGGTGCGGCCGACCGCCGCCGCCGCCGTCGACCGGCTGAGGGCGAATGGGATCGAGACCGCGATCATCACGGGCGACAACGAGCGCACCGCCGCCGTCATCGGCCGTTCACTGGGGATCACTCACGTCGTGGCCGAAGTGCTGCCCGGCGAAAAGGCTGCCGAGGTGAGCCGTCTCCAGACCCGCGGGAAGAGCGTCGCCTTCGTCGGCGACGGCGTGAACGATGCCCCGGCACTCACTACCGCGGACCTGGGGATCGCCATCGGATCGGGCACGGATGTGGCCATCGAGGCGGGCGACGTGGTACTGATCTCGTCGGATCCCGAGCTGGTACCCGTAGCACTCGGATTGGCCACCAGGACCTTTCGGGTCATCCGCCAGAACCTGTTCTGGGCCTTCGCCTACAACGTCGCCGCCATTCCGGCCGCGGCGGTGGGCGCCCTCGACCCGATGATCGCCGCCGCCGCTATGGCCTTCTCTTCTGTCAGCGTCGTGGCCAACAGCCTCCGCCTGCGCCGCTTCTCGGCGACGAACCACTCCGTCGCCTAACCCGAGCGGCAATCCCCTCCCCAGGTTGTCGCCCGACATCAGAACCGAATCGCCGGGAATGCCACGCGAGAACGGGGCGCGTCTTCCGGCTTACACCACTTCGGGGAGCCACCGCGACACTGCCCGATGCAGGGCCTCCGGCGTGCCGGAGTTGTCTATCACGACGGTCGCCAGCGCCAACCACTCATCGCGAGTGGGCTGGTTTGACATCCGCCCCTCGATCGCCTCCTCGCTCATCCCCCGATCGCGGAGCCGCTGGCGGCGGATGCCGTCGGGGGCGTCGACGACGAGGGTGGGCAGATCGCCTGCGAGGGGGATCGGCACCGACAGCTCGAGAACGCCCCGCGTTGTCGCCACCATGCGATAGCGCAGCTCGGCAGAGATCAGTGGGTGGGTCATCGCCTCCAGCTCCTTCAACTGGGAATGATCGGCGAAGACGATCCCGCCCAGGATCTTGCGGTCGATGTGGCCGTCGACCACTGCTTGCGGCCATCGCGCCGAGACGGCCGCTCGGGCCGCCCCGGCCAGCACGTCGTGTCCGACGAGATCGGCGTCGATGGTGGCGAGTCCGGAAGCCGACGCAAGCCGGGTGACGGTGCTCTTCCCGGATCCGATGCCACCTGTGACGACCCACCATGTCATATCACTGATGGTAGATAGGGGCCGCCGCCTCGCTCGCTTGGCTACGGCCCGCCAGGGTGTAGTTTGGAGCACATGGGTTCGTTCGAATGGTTGAGTCGACCGAAACTCCACGAGCCACTCGCCGTTCTGGCGTTCTCGGGATGGGGCGACGCCGGCGAGTCGTCCACTGACGCCGCCCGCCACCTCATCGCCGAGTTCGAAGCAGAGACGGTCGGACGTTTCGACTCGGACCCGTTCTTCGACTTCCAGGTGACGAGGCCTGTGGTCTCGCTCGATGCGTCCGGGGTGCGATCGATCTCATGGCCGACAACCGAGCTACTGGCGCTTCGCCTGCCCGCACGGGATCTGGTCGTGGTGCTGGGAGAGGAGCCCAACTACAACTGGAAGCGGTTCGTGGGCGAGCTGACCGAGGCGCTGGCGGAACTGGGCGTCACCACTGCGGTCACGCTCGGAGCGTTCGTCGGCCAGGTTGCTCACACGGTTCCGGTGCCCGTGGTGGGCTCGTCATCGTCGAGCAGAATGGTCGCCACCCATGGCCTGCTCCCTTCGCGCTACGAGGGCCCCACCGGCATCGTCGGGGTTCTCACCCAGGCCCTCGCCAACCGGGGCGTCGACACGATCAGCCTGTGGGCGGCAGTACCCCACTACCTCTCGAACCAGGCTTATCCACCCGGAGTCGAGGCGCTCCTCCGCAAGGCTGCCGAGATGGCGGATGTGGACCTCGACATGACGAAGCTCAAGATGCGATCTACCCATTTCCGGGCAAATGTCGACGCCGCCGTCCACGAGTCGGACGAACTGGCCGAGTACGTGCGGCAACTGGAAGCCGAGGGGATGGAGGAGGAGGGTCCGGGCGAGGACCTGGTGGAGGAGATCGAGCGCTATCTGCGCGATTCTTGAAGGATGTCAGTAGGCCGACCCCTCGGGGGCCGGCCTCGTGATCACTTGCGCTTGTGGCGATTGGCCTTGAGGCGCTTGCGGTATTTGTGTTTGGACATCTTCTTACGACGCTTCTTTACCAATGAACCCATATAGAGAACTCCAGGAATCGGGGGACCTTCCCTAAGTTTCGTGGGGCCACGAGGCTAGGTCAAGCCGACACTTCGAGCCCGTCGGTTGCAACCTGCAACGAGAGCACCTGCACGCCCGGCAGTCGCAACGCCTCAACGACCCTACGCTCGGTCAACGGGTCGACCAGGGCCACGACCGAGGGCCCCGAGCCCGACCACGCGGCGTGGAGGGCGCCGGCATCACAGGCCCGGACGACCAGCTCCGCGGTCTGGGGCCGGAGCCGCGAGCGAGGTGCCTCGTGGATCTCATCGCCGTGGGCGGCGGCGAAGAACTGGGCGTCGGCGGTCAGAAATCCGGCGACGAGCGAGGCAAGCCGGGTGGCGGTGCGCATGGCTGTCGACCGCGACACGGTCTCCGGCACCGCCTGGCGAGCGTCGGCGGTGAGGAACACGTCGCCTGGCACTGCCACCACAGGGCGGATCCCGGGGTGGATGGGAAGACGCCAGGGTCGGCCCTCGGCCGAGATGAGGATCAGCCCGCCGTACACGGCGGCAGCGGCATTGTCCGGGTGACCCTCGATCCTTGCCGTCAGCTCGAAGACGCGGTCGGAGTCGGCTCGACCGGTGTGCGCGGCGAGGGCGGCAGCCGCCCCGGCCGCCAGGGCCGCCGCCGAGGATCCCAGGCCGCGACCGATCGGGATCTCGTTGTCCACCTTGAGCGCCATCGGGTTGTCGGCGCCGACCGCGGCCTGCGCCCCGGCCAGCACGGCGTCGTCGGAGTCGGCGTCGGGCCGCTGGCCGTCGCCATGGTCGATGGCCCAGGCGGCGGCGGGCTCGGCCACTACCCGGCATCGCAGGCCGACGGCCAGGGCGAGGACGTCGAATCCGGGACCCAGGTTGGCAGAGGAGGCGGGGGCCGAGGCTTCAGCCACGCGGCACGTCTCTTTGCGTCACCGGCGCAGCCTATCGGGGGGTACTCAGTCGAGCCGAACGGACCCGAGGCCGAGGTCGGTCACATGGCCGCCGATCGACACCTCGGTCCCGCTCCAGGCAAGCTGGATCTGCGATGGCCGGCCCATCTCCTCTCCCTGATGGATCACGACCCGACCTTCTTCCTCGGGCCGGGTTCGAGCCAGAGCGACGGCGGCGCTGCCAGTGGCGGCGTCCTCTTCGACGCCGACGCCGGGGGCGAAGAACCGGGACCGCACGACCTCGTCGGGCACTTCCCAGGCCCAGACATACACCTCTCCCAGACCCGCCACCGCCTGCGCATCCAACCGGGCGACGACGTCGACATCTGCGGCCTCCACGACCAGGTAAGGCAAGGGCATCTCGACGATCCAGGCGGCGACCCCGAACTCGGGTGGGGCGGCACTGCGTACATCGCCGTCGCTGGTGAGGGTGATACGGGTCATGTCGGCGTCGTGGTCGACACGAGCGGTCCCGACGTCGTAGCGAATTGACGTCGTGTGGCGTCCGAGTACGGCAGCAGTTCCGACCAGCGGGTGGCCGGCAAAGGGGATCCGTCGGCCCGGCGTGTAGATGTGGACGACCGCGGTGTCTCCCGGCTCGACGAAGACGGTCTCGGAGTATCCGATCGCGGCCGCGGTTCGCTGCCAAAGGTTCGCCGGGACCTCGCCGAACTCGATCACAGCGAGCGGGTTTCCGCCCGCCCCGTCCCGGGTGAAGACGACGACGTCGCGGAATTGGACGTCGCCGGGAGAGGGGCATGGGTCGGAATCGTACGGTGCCCACACGGCTACCGTCGCCTCCGGTATGGGCGACATCCTGGGACTCGACGCCATCTTCGCCGAGATGGTCCTCGGCCTCGGCCT
>DATFFO010000317.1:0-7304 GCA_035250025.1 Acidimicrobiia bacterium | reverse complement strand
CCTGGTCCGGAGGAGCTGCCCATCCTCGACTGGCGGGACACCTTCGGCAGCGGCATCGATGTCCCTCGATTCCACACAGACGGCGTGGAGATCCGGACCGTCGACGACTCCTTCGTCAAGCCCGTGGCCGGTCACTCGTGGTTCCGGCTCCTCCAGCCTCTGGTTGCAGGGGAGGCGGTGACGCCGTTCCAGCGGGTTGCGACCCTCTCCGACCTCGCCAACGGCAACGCCCAGGCGCTCGACCCGCAGCGGTGGCTATTCGTCAACCCCGACATCACGCTCTACCTGCATCGCCTCCCCCAGAGCGAGTGGATCGGGATGAAGTCCGAGGTGCAGCAAGAGGACTCGGGGATCGGGATGACGGACACCGTGGTCTACGACCTCAGAGGCCGCATCGGTCGCATCGTCCAGGCCCAACTGCTCGATCTAAGAAGCCCCGTTTCATGAGCGTGACGTATGGATCCCACTTCTGGGCGTGGCATCCTGTGACGTCATGAACACCCTCCCTCCCTTCGGAACCACCTTCGGCGACACGATGGCGGTCGCCCATTGGGACGGCTCGTGGACCAGCCCTCAGATCGAACCGGTGGCACCGATCCCGATGCACCCCGCCTCCCACGTCCTCCATTATGGGAGCGCATGTTTCGAGGGGCTCAAAGCGCACAGGGGGGTGGACGACACGGTGCGGGTCTTCAGGCTGGACCGTCATGTCGCCCGTCTCCGCAGCAGCGCCGAGCGGCTCTGCCTGCCCATCCCGGATGCGGATCTGGTCACAGACATGGTGCTGGAAACGGTCCGGAACAACCTCGACCTCGTGCCGGACACGCCCGGGTCGCTCTACATACGCCCCACGCTGGTTGGGACCGCTCCCAACATCGGCGCCGCCGGCTCACCGTCCAGCCAGGCCATGCTCTTCATCCTCACCAGTCCCGTGGGGGAGTATTTCGCCGGGGGGATGAGGCCCCTGCGCATCGCCGTCGAGTCGAAGCGGCCGCGTACGACCCCCCAGTTCGGCTCGGTGAAGACCGGCGCCAACTACGTCATGGCGTTGGGGGTGACGATGGAGGCGCGGGCAAAGCACGACGCCGCCCAGGTGCTGTTCGCTCCCGGAGGGGTGCTCCAGGAGACAGGAGCGTCGAACGTGTTGCTTCTACGCCCCGATCGGGTCGTCACTCCGGCCATCGACGGCTCATTCCTAGAGGGTGTCACGCGCGCGTCGATCCTGAGGCTGGCGGCGGATCAGGGTCTGGAAGTCGAGGAGGGCGTCATCTCCGTCGACCAACTGGTGGATTGGTGCGCCGAGGGGGAGGTGGCATTGGCGGGCACTGCCGCCGTCCTGGCCCCCGTCGGCACCCTCGTCATCGACGAAGAAGACGTCCGGGTCGGTGACGGCGGTGTCGGGGATACCACTCGGAAGCTCCGTGAGAGCCTGCTGGACCTCCAGGTGGCGCGGCGACCCGATCCCTACGATTGGACCCTGGCGGTCGTCTGACCGCACTCCTCACTCCAGCGGGTCGAGAGCGTCGCGGGTGTAGGTGGTGGCGGCATCCCACAGCAGAATGTTCTCGACGCCGGCATCCTTGGCCGCCTGGATCTGGGCACGGACTTCCGCAGGCCCGTAATCGATTCCGAGTGAGAAGTCCTGCAGCCAGGCGACCACGTGAGCCCGCTTGCCGGCGGTCTGGTCCATGAAGTCCTCCAACGCCCGGAACGTGATGTCATACGGCTGGGCGTTGGGGTTGTCGACGCCGTATTCGCCGGGTCCCCAGTGGCTGGGGTACGTCATCGGGGCGACGTAGTCGACGTGGTCGGCCATCCGGGGTATGTCCTGGGCTATCTCGGTCGGGCGGGTGGCGGCCACCCCGAATACCGAGGCGCCCAGGCGGCCACCGGCGCCATGCACGCGGGGGAGGCTTTCGGCCAGGAAGCTGACGATGGCGTCCTCGGGTGAGCCCTCCTGGCCCGGGTACACGATGTCGGCCAGTGTGTCGGGCCGGCGCACGTAGTCGTACAGGACGTCGTCGGCGCCCAGGCTCGCCGCCTCTTCGGCGATAGCCATGTTGTACTCGCGTACCTCAGGGTTGAAGGGATTGGTGAAGCCTCCGTACTGTCCGTAGGGGGTGCCGTCGGCGTTTTGGACTACCCAGTCGAGATTGCCGGACTCGATGGCGTAATCGGCGAGACGGGGGTCGCGGAAGTTGACGACCCGGACCACCACGCGCACCCCCTTGGCGTGGAGTTCCTCGACTACCTGGGCGAGGTCGAATAGCACCGTCACAGCACCGATCTCATGGGCGAGCTCGACCTCGGTGTCGTACCAGATGTCGCCGGCCTCGTCCTTCACGTCCAGCTCGACGGTGTTGATCAGCCCGGCATCGATCAGCTCCATGATGGGGTCGCGTAGCTCGGGTGTGGCCCAGGTCCAGCCGGTGGCGTGGACGCCCATCATGGGCGGCGCGCCCGGCGAGCCGGGGAGCGCCAACTCCATGGGGACAACCTGCTCGCTGGCGTTGCCGAGGGGGTCGATGGCGGTCACGAGGACGGCGGCGTCGGGCACCTCGGAATAGGACCGCTCGAAGCTGCCTGTCTCGTCGAGGTCGACCGCCTCACCGTCGATGGTCACCGTGGCATCGCGGTCGTCGATCTGGGCCCGGACTACGACCGGATCCCCCACGGGAACGGGATCGGTGGGGGAGAGAACCGTCAGTACCGGTGCCGTGGTGTCGAGAGTGAACACCCGACTCGCCTCGAGGGCGCCGAACGGGAAGGAGCGGGTCAGCACCGCCTCGAGTGTGTGCTCGCCATCGGCCAGCCCGGCGAGGGTGGCGGTCAGCGTTTCGTCGGGGCCTGCCGAAAGAGAGATGGGGTTGCCATCGAGGGTGACCTCGAGGTTCTCGGTGGGGGCGTGGGTGCGGACCGTGATGGTGGGCTCGGCGGAGTTGGCTCCCAGGACTGCCCCGGGCTCGATTCCCTCCAGTGCCAACTCGCCCCCACCGCTGGCGATCAGCCAGATGGCGCCCACGACGATGACCGGCAGCGCCCCGAAGACGAGCTTTCCGCGTCGTGTGAGCCGGTAGCGAGGTCGGGGAGCCACCCGCCGCGACGACGGACGATCGGCCGGCGAGGCGGCGGAAGACTCGAATGGTGTCATTGGGAAGCGGTCAGGTTACCGGCGTGCAGAGCCAATCCCGAGGTTATCCGCTTCCCTCGGTAGCATCTCGGGTCGCCTCGCCATCAGGTCTCCATGCTGTTCCCGACGATCCAATTCGCAATCTTCTTCGTGGTGGTGCTCACGGCGAACTGGCTGCTCCTACCGCATCGGCAGGCGTGGAAATGGTTCATGTTGGGCGCCAGCTACCTGTTCTACGGCGCCTGGGACTGGCGCTTTCTGATCCTCATCATCGGCTGCACGTTCCTCAACCAGGCCGCAGCCATCCTCATGGGCCGTACCGACGACCCCACCGCCCGCAAACGCCTCGTGGGGGTGGCGGTGGCCCTCAACCTGGTGGTGCTCGGCTGGTTCAAGTACTACGGCTTCTTCGTCAGTTCGCTTCTGAACTTCTTCAACTCGCTTGGGATCGACCTGCCCCTGCCGCTGCTTCAGATCACCCTTCCGGTGGGCATCTCCTTTTTCACCTTCCAGGCCCTGTCCTACACGATCGACGTGTACCGAGACCAGGACGAGAGGGCGCCCCTGCTCGATTTCGCCGTGTTCCTGGCGTTCTTCCCGCAGCTCGTCGCCGGTCCGATCGTGCGGCCGTCGGAATTCGTCCCCCAGATGTACACGGGGAAGGACCCCCGTCGCGTCGACGCCACCCGCGGCTTCGCCCTCATCGCCGGGGGACTCTTCAAGAAGGTGGTGGTCGCCAACACGCTGGCCGGGGCGATCGTCGACCCGGTCTTCGCCACCCCGTCGGCGCACAGCGCCCTCGAGGTGATCATCGGCGTGTACGGCTACGCCGTCCAGATCTTCGCCGACTTCTCCGGTTACACCGACATCGCCATCGGCGTCGCGATCCTCATGGGCTTCGAGTTCCCCCAGAACTTCGACAACCCCTACAAGGCCCTGTCGATCCAGGACTTCTGGCGCAGATGGCACATGACACTGAGCCGGTGGCTGCGCGACTACCTGTACATCCCGCTCGGGGGGAGCCGGGGGACCAGGTCGGCGACCTACCGGAACCTGCTCCTGACGATGGTCCTGGGCGGTCTCTGGCACGGGGCGGCGTGGACGTTCGTCATCTGGGGTGCGTTCCATGGTGGCCTCCTCGCCTACGAGCGATGGCGTGGGGAGGAGGACCCGGATCGCGCTGCCCGCCTCGATACTCCGCTGGGCCGCACCGCCCGTCGGATAATCACCTTCCACCTCGTGTGCCTGGGGTGGATCCTTTTCCGGGCGGACTCCATGGGGCGGGTGGGTGAGATTCTTGGCCGGCTCACCGATTGGGGTCCGGCGCCTGCAGTCACTCCGGCCGTTCTTGTCCTGGTTGCGGGCACGATCGCCGTCCAGTACGTCGACCGCGGCATCCGCGCCCGTCTTCAGGCATCCTTCAGCCAGCTCGGTCCGGTCAGCGTGACCGTCATGCTGGGAGCCTTCCTCTTCTTCCTCGATGGCCTGGGTCCCGAGGGCGTCGCCCCCTTCATCTACTTCCAGTTCTGATGAGCGGCCACCATTTTGCACCTCGAGATCGGCCGCCCCGACGCACCATGCCCGCCGGAATCGTGCTGTTCATCGTCGTCGGAGCTCTCCTGATCGGACTGTTCGTGAATGCGGCCGACATCCTTCGCACGGCCGAGCGCCAGGAGCAGGGCTGGCAGCGAACGGTCGGAATCGCCGTGATGAAGCCGGTGGCAGCCGTCAGCCACTTCCTCTTTCTTGACCGTCCCCGAGAGGTCCTCGACGCCGCGCTGGGGCGGTCGGGTCCCGTGACCGTCGAGCAGCCGCCCACCACCACCCCGACCTCGGTGACGACCCCTGCCTCCTCGTCCTCGACCACGAGCACGACGCTGGCTGTGAACCGTCGCACCGTGACGGCGGACGAGCCGCTCACCATGTACGTGGGCGGGGATTCGATGGTGGGCCAGTTCGGCCCGATGCTCCAGAACCGGGCCAACCAGAGCGGCATGGTCGAGACCGAGTTCGTGTACGAGTTCGAGTCGGGCCTCAGCCGCCCCGACTTCGTCGACTGGCCGGCGCGGCTCGAGGAGGTCGGCCAGGAGCTGGACCCCGATGTCTTCGTCCTCTACTTCGGCGGCAACGACGCCCAGGCCATCTACATGCCCGACGGCACCTGGATCGACTTCGACACGCCTGAGTGGGAGGAGGAGTATCGGCGCCGCGTCGACGAGGTGATGACGATGCTCGAAGCGGACGGACGCTGGATCTACTGGATGGGGCTGCCCGTCGTGGCGTCGGAAACCTTCCAGCCGCGGGTCGATCTCATGAACTCGATCTACCAGGACGTCGCCGCCGGGCATCCCCGGGTCACGTTCATCGAGGCCCGCTCGGTCTTCACCGGGCCCGAGGGCGGCTATAGCGAGTACCTCACCGACGCCAGCGGCGATCTGGTCGATATGCGCCTCGACGACGGTGTCCACTACACCACGGCCGGGGCCATACGGCTGGCCGAGGTCGTCTACCAGGTGCTGGCCGAGGACTGGGACCTGCCCCCGAGCTGACGCTCTAGCTTTTCGCGCATCAAACCGGTCGTATTTGACGGAATCGATGCGCGAAAGCAGGTCGTGGGTTCACTGGTCGGCGAGGATCCGGCGGGCGGGATTGGCCATGGCCGTCTCCTCCACGCCGCGGGCGGCCACATCGATGTAAGCCTGCGTTGTCGCCAGATCAGAGTGCCCCAACAGTCGCTGCACCTCCGGAACGGAACCGGACTGCTCGACGAGCAGGGTGGCGTAGGTATGGCGAAGCGAGTGGGCGAGGGCGCCCGCAGGCGGCGCCACTGCCGCCCGCCGGAACCAGCCCAGTACGAGATGGTCGACGACCTTAGGGGTGAGAGGCGCGCCGTCGGGTCGCACCACGAGACGATCAGTCGCCGTGTGCGACCCGAGCTTCTGCCGGCGCGATTCGAGGTAGCGGTCCACGACCTCCACCACCTCAGGTGGGATCGGGACCGTGCGGGTCTTTCCCCCCTTGCCCGTGACGGACAGCTTCGTGTGCTCGGTGGGGGAGCGGCGGATGTCTCCGACGCGCACACCGATCATCTCGGACACTCGCAGACCGGCCCCGACGAAGAGGGCGCACAGGACCTGCTCCAGTTCCGGCCAAGGCCGGCGGCTGCGCTCGTCTGGCACCTGGGCGGCGTGGACGATCCTCGCCAGGTCGTCCTCCGAGATCGGCTTCGGCCGCCACCTCTGAGCCTTGGGGGGCTCGACGAAATCGACCGGGTTGAAGTCCAGCACCTCCCGGTGGACCACCATCCAGGTGCAAAAGCCCGACCACGTGGACCGGCAACGACGAATGGAGGAGGCGGCATGGTCCAATGCGTAGGCGGCGAAGGCGCCGGTTACCGCGTCGGTGGTGAGGTCGGCGGGGGAGAGAGCCCCGAGCCAGCGCTCGAAGTCGTCGCCGGCATCACCGCCGGCGACGATCCCTCTCTCCACAGCGATGAGTTCGGCCAAGACCGCTAGATCGGCACGACGCGCCCGCATCGTGGCGGGGGATGGCTTGGCGGTGTTCTTCCAGGCCAGCCATTTCCGGGAGAGCTCGGCGAGCGACGTCACACCCCAAGGGTAGAGGTGGGCGGCGGTGTCACCTACGACCCCCAGAGGCGCATGTGCCCCGATAGGCTTCGACGGGAGACGACCGAACAGAAGGAGCGACCGGTGCCCGGCATGGTGGATGACATCCTCTCGACGATTTCGGCCGAAGACCTGGCCGAGCAGTTGGGAACAGACCCCGACACGGCGATGGACGCCGCCCGTAAGGCCCTTCCGGCCCTCCTCGGTGGCCTGTCCCAGGAGGCCCGGGCAGGTAACGGCGACGCCCTTAGCGAGGCAGTCCTCCGCGACCACGACGGCAGCCTCCTAGATCAACCCAACCCGCTGGCCGCCGTCGACACCGCCGACGGCCAGAAGATCGTCGAACACATGTTCGGAGAGCAGCGGGGAGAAGTTGAACAACGACTCGGGAGCTCCTCGAGCGGCGGCTCGTCGATCTTCTCCAAGCTGCTGCCGCTGCTGGCTCCACTCGTGATGGCCTGGCTCAGCAAACGGATGGGCGGCGTTCTCGGCGGTGGCGGCGCCAGCAGGACGGACGCCACGGATTCCGGCGGCGGCCTGGGAGGCAT
>DATFFO010000316.1:0-2143 GCA_035250025.1 Acidimicrobiia bacterium | reverse complement strand
GGGATGCCCAGCCAGATGCCGTCGGTGACGTAGGTCGTCGACGGCAGGTCGAGAAACACCGTGTCCATGGTCTCCCGCGACCCGAGTGCCTTGCGCTGGTAGGCCACCACCTGGCTGTGGACCCTGAGGGATCCCAGGTGCAGTCGGACCGGGCCCATCGACTCGGCGGCCGTCCTCTCCAGTACCTCGACGTCCGTCTCGACCTTGGGCTGGGTGTAGTAGTTGACGTCCTCGCGCACCACCGTGATCTCGGCCCGGTCTACATCGATGTCCTTGACCACGTAGGTGTCGCCCTGGTGCAGATAGACGGCGCCGGCGTGGCCATCGCGGTAGGCCCGGGATTCGTCGACGACCCCGAGCAGCTCCGACGCACCGGTGCGGTCGACCACGTCGAAGCGCCGGCCCCCGGACGAGCGCAGGTCGATCTGCGGCGCGGGGCGGGTCCGCTGTGCCCAGTAGAGGGCGTCGTCACGGGGCCGGAGGTGTCCCGATTGCACCAGGCTGTTGGCGGCCTCCTCCGTCGCCTGCCCGAGGATCTCCCGGTCCGCCAGGCGCAGCGGCAACTCGTAGGCGGCGCACCCGACGTGGGCGGTGGCCACCGACGGGTTGGACGGATTCACCATCACCGCCTCCGGCGGCCGTTGGAACAGCTCGTCGGGATGGGTCATGAAGTACTGGTCGAGTGCGTCCTCGCCCGCCACCAGGGTGACCAGCGACGATTCGTGGGTGCGGCCGGCGCGACCGGCCTGCTGGCGGAAAGAGGCGATGGTCCCGGGGAATGTCGTCAGGATGGCGGCCTGGAGCGAGCCCACGTCGATGCCCAGTTCGAGGGCATTCGTGGTGACCACTCCCAACAGGTTCCCCCCGAAGAGGCGCTCTTCTATCTGACGGCGTTCACGCGGAAGGTAGCCGCCCCGGTATGAGGCGATCCGCCGCTTCTGGGACGGGTCGAGACGTTCGCCCGCCCACCGGTAGATGAGCTCGGTCGCCTTGCGGCTCCGGGCGAAGACGATGGTCGAGACGTCGTTGCGGACCAGGTCGACGAACAGGTCGGTCGCCTCGGCGAGGGCCGACCTGCGTCTCCCTTCCTCGGGGTCGGTCAGCTCGGGATTCCACAGTGCCACCCACTGCTCGCCGCGCGGGGAGTCGTCTTGGTCGACGACCTCCACGACGGATCCGCACAGGTCCGAGGCGAGTTGGCCAGGGTTGCCGATGGTGGCCGACGTGAAGACGAAGGTGGGATCGGAGCCGTAGTGGCGGCATACGCGACGCAGCCGCCGCAGGACCATCGAAACGTGGGTGCCGAATATGCCTCGCAGCGTGTGGAGCTCGTCGACGACGACGAAACGAAGGCGGTGGAGGAAGTCGCCCCAGCGGTCATGGCTGGGGAGGATGCCGACATGGGCCATGTCGGGATTGGTGAGGATGACGTTGGCCGCTCGCCGTATCCCCGGTCGATCCTCGGTGGGGGTGTCGCCGTCGTAGGTGGCGGCGACGACCCCGGGCATCTCGAGGGCGTTGAAGGAACGGGCCTGGTCCTGGCCGAGTGCCTTGGTCGGATAGATGCACAGAGCTGTCGTGGTCGGATCGGTGGCCACCGCGTGCGCGATGGGGATCTGATAGCACAGGGTCTTGCCCGAGGCGGTGCCGGCGACCACCACCGTGTTCCTTCCCGCCCGGACCAGGTCGATCGCCCGGGCTTGATGGCGGTAGAGGCTTCCCAGCCCCAGTTCCATCAGCCGCGACGCCACCGGGGCGGCGAGAGGTTCCGCCAGGTCGGCGTGGATGGCGGATCGTTCCGGGACGTGGCGTACCTCCACCAACTCGCCGTCGAAGTCGGGAGAGTCGGCCCAGGCGGCCACGAGTTGGGCTGGTTCGATGGCCACACCCGGAGTGTGCCACCTACCTGTGCCGGTGCGACACACCGACCGGTGGAGAAACCGGGCGGCATGCCCGCAACTGAGCCTGAGTCGTCAGCAGCGCTCGGCGATCTCCAGGAAGGTGGTCGTCTTCATGAGCTCACCGGAGACGTCCACACCCCCGGCGGCCACCCCGAGCGGCAGGCAGCGGAGCAACTCGGCCGCCTCGGGATCCTCGGTGCCGACGAGACCATCGACGAGGTCGATCACGGCGGGAAGGTCCA
>DATFFO010000315.1:0-11273 GCA_035250025.1 Acidimicrobiia bacterium | reverse complement strand
CCCCAGACCTCAGCCGTCAGGGCGGCGGCGTGCTGGCGCGCTGCCACGAGCGCCTCGGCCGACGCCATGTCGAGAGGCTCGGTCTCGATCGATGCCAACCGGGGATTGCCGACGGCCCAGGGCAGGACCAGGGCTTCGCCGAGCGGTCCCGGAAAACGGCGGACGAGACGGGCGAGGTCGGCCACCTGCGGACCGGCGAGGGCGTCGCCGGCCAGCGCCACCACCGGCTCGGACTGTGGTCGCCTGGACTTCATCATTTGAAGCAGGACGACGATGCCCTCGACCACGGCCCACTCGCACTGGTCTGCACCGACCCGCCCGGCGCCTTCCAACGCCTCGGCCACCGCCAGCAGTGCAGTCTCGCCCATGAGGGCGAGAGCACCGTCGCCACCGACGGTGCCGTCGGACGTCACCCGGGCCTCTATGCCGGTCTCCCACCCCTGGAGCAGGGGAGCGGGCGATCCTGCGACGGCGGTGATCACCACGCATCCGTCCTCGAGGCGGGCGGTGCCGCCGAATTCGGGATTGAGCGCGGGCTGGAGGAGGACCGCCATGCCCTTCGAGCCGGGGGCGATCCCGGCGGCCTCGTGGCGTTCGAGAGTGGAGACGTTGAACGCCGAGGCCCAGCAGCCTGTGACGGCGCGTGGCACCTCGTTCGGGGCCACATCGAGGTAAGAGGTGAACGCTCCCGCCCACTCGGCGCTGTCTTCGAGCAAACTGGAACTGCGAACCACGAGCGCATCGGCGAGGGCGGCGCTGCGCGTGGCGATCTCGTCGGCCAGACCGGGCGGAAGGCGAGCGGCGGAGACCTCGAGCCGGGCACCCCCTGAGCCGCGGCGGGCGAGGGCGTCGACCCCGATCGCCATGGCCCGTTCTGAGGTGGCGGCGGTGACGACCAGACCGGGCAGGACGGGGAGGCCGGCGGCCAGTCCCCGCGCCAGCCAGGCGCCTTTGCCGCCAGACACCTCCTCTTTACGGCAGGCCGGGTCGTCCAGGTCGAGGAGGCTGGGGACGGCGGAGTCGCCCCCGTCAGCCTCGGCCAGGGAGACCCCGCCCGTCATGGCCGTGAGGTCAATCGGTGGCGATGATCTCGTGACACTTGTATGTCGTGACCATCTCGATGCCGGTGTCGGTGACGTAGAGCATCTCCTCGAGGCGAACGCCGTGGTCGTGCAGCTTCCCGTTCTGGGTCTCGAGAGCGAATGTCATTCCCGGCTCGATCTCGACCGGGTGGTCAAGCGACCAGATGCGGGAGATGACCGGAGGGTCGTACTGAGCCAGACCGAGGCCGTGGCCCCAGTTGTTGGCGGCCGCCTGGTCCTCCTCCTCGTAACCCCAGGCCTCCTGTGCCGAGGGCCACTTGGAGGCGACATCGGCGGTGGTCACCCCCGGCTTCGTGGCGTCTATCGAGTCCCACAACCACTTGTGGGCCGCATCGTACGTCGCCTGATGCTCATCGGTCGGCTTGCCCCCGACGCAGTAGGTGCGATAGCAGCACGACTTCATCCCGTTCCAGGTCAGGGCGGCCAGGTCGACGATGACGAGTTCACCCGGTCGGATCATCCGGTCGGAGAAGTTGCGCCAGTTGGGCCAGGCGTTGGGGCCGGAGGACACGATGACGTCCTCGACGTCCTCCATCCCGGGAATGGAGTACAGCTTTTCGAATCCGAAGGCGGCCACCTGGTTCTCGGTCATGCCCGGCTTGATGTAGTTGGTGATCTCGTAGTGGACGTAGTCGCAGATCGAGCCGACCATCTGGAATGCCTTGATCTCGTCGGGGCTCTTGATGGCCCGCGCCTCCATCATCGGAGACATCCCGTCCGTCCAGGTGATGCCTCGCTCCTCGAACTGGCGGATGAGGTTGATGTCGATGAAGTCCACGCCCAATGGCTGGTCTTTGACCCCGGCCTCCTCGAGGTCGTTCATCAGTGAGTCGACGAACTTGTTCACCTGCTGCTCGGCCGCCGGGCCAACGGCTCCCTTGATCCACACGTAGGAGTGACGGATGTTCTCCTGGGGGATCCAGGGGTTGTGCTCTTTGAGATGGAACCCGATGTCTCCCTGTTCGTAGACGATCGGCTTCTTGGCGGCTGGCAGCACCACGTAGCGGAGACCCGGCTTGAGGCGGTTCCATCCTGGCGTGAGGGTGGACGAGACGTAGCGCATGTTCTCGTCATAGAAGAGGAGTAAGGCGCCCAGGCCGGCCCGCTCCATGGCCTCGTGGGCCCGTTTGAGCCGCCAGTCGCGGACGTTGGCCCAGTTGATGCCCTCTTTCCAATCGGTGTTCAGGACACCGAAGGCTTCCCTCATCGTTCCTCCTCTGATCTGTCGGCTAGTTGTCGGGGATGATCGAGTCAACGATCGCCATGAACTCGTCGTTGTCGAGCAGGCCCTTCTTTTCCAGTGATTTCGCCTTGACGTGGCGCAGGATCTCCTCGATCTGGGGTGTGGTGGCGTTCTCGACGCCGTTGCGGTCGAGCCACATCGCCACCGAGTCGAGGCCCGAGCCCTTGCCCATCACGACCTGGGGATATGACTGGCCGACGAGCTCGGGCCGGTAGGGGAAGGCCTCGGTCAGGTGCTCGTCGCCGACGTTCTTGAACCAGGTGGCGATGATCCCCGATTCCACGTGGAAGAGACGGTCGCCCGTCACGGGGCGGTTCGACGGCTGCTGCACGCCGGTCAGCTTCGACACCATCTGGGCGATGTCGTAGAAGCGTTCCGTCTTGATGCCCATGTCGATCCCGTACATCGTCAGGAGAGCGAGGACGGTCTCCTCCATCGGGGCATTTCCCGCCCGCTCGCCGATGCCGTTCACCGTGGTCTGGATGACCGTGGCGCCTTCCGCCACGGCGAGGGCGGTGTTGGCGACTCCCATCCCGAAGTCCATGTGGAAGTGCGTCTCCAGGGGAACCTCGAGGCGGGCCGCGACCTGGCGGGCGAAGAAGCGGATGGCGTGGGGCGAGGTGACGCCGAACGTGTCGACCAGGCCGACCGTGTCGACGTGGCCGTTCTCGGCCACTGCCTGGAGGTCGTCGAGGAGCTCCACCATGCCGGCCCGGGTGGCGTCGATGGGAAAGAACGAGACTTTGAGGCCCGCCTCGTGGGCCATTTTGGTGGTCTCGACCGAGGCTTCGATGGCCCGCTCTCTAGGCCACCGGTAGGCCTTCTCGATCAGATGGTGGCTGGACGGTATCTCCATGACGACCCCCGCCACGCCGCAGTCGATGGCGAGTTGGACGTCCGGCACCATGCACCTGGAGAAGGCGTAGATCTCGGCATCGAGTCCGCGCTTTACGATCTGGCGGACGGCGGCTTCGTCGGCGGGCGAGACCGCGGGGAGCCCCGCCTCGATGCGATGGATGCCGGCCTCGCTCAGGGCCTCGGCCAGCCGGACTTTGTCGTCGGTGGTCAGTTCGACCCCGGCCTGCTGCTCACCGTCGCGCAGCGTCACGTCATGAACCTGCAGGTTGTCGGGGAGGTTGAAATCGGCCGTGACCTCGGGGTGGTAGTTCCACGGACTGGAGAACCAGCGATCGGTCTTCCACGGTTCCTCGGCCATGCCGTTCCTCTCGATCGAGTGAGTTTGCATCATATACGATCGAGGCTCACCCCTCAGCGGCCGCTCGCTCGAGGGCCGACCACACGGTGGCCGGACGGAGGGGCATGTCGAGGTGAGTGACCCCGTCTGGTGCGAGCGCATCCAGGGCGGCATTGACGATGGCGGGAGGGGCGCCGATGCAGCCGCCCTCGCCGGCGCCCTTGGCGCCCAGCGCGTTGGAGGGGGCGGGATGGACCAGGCGGTCGGAAAGGATCGGGGGGGCATCGCTGGCTCGGGGAAGCTCGTAGTCCATCAGCGTGGCCGTGAGGAGCTGGCCGTCGGGGCCGTACTCGATCCCCTCGTAGAGCGCCTGGCCGATGCCCTGCATGAGCGAACCGTGAAGCTGGCCCTCGACCATCATCGGGTTGAGGACGTTGCCGCAGTCGTCTACGGCCACCATCCGCAGGAGGCGCACCTCTCCGGTCTGCCGCCCGACCTCGACGACGGCGACGTGGACACCGTAGGGGAAGGTCTGCGCTCCGGGGACGTACCACTCCTCGGCTGCCAGGTCTACGCCCTGGGCGTGGGCGGCGTTAGCGACCGCCGGCCAGTCAACGCCCGAGCCCGGTGAGCCGGCCACCGAGAACGACCCGTCGGAGAGCACGACGTCGTCGCGGGATGCTTCGAGCAGGTCGGCGGCCACGGCGATCGCCCTCTCCCTGACCACATGCGCCGTTCGCCAGATGGCACTGGCACCGATCTGGGTCGAGCGGCTGGCGGCGGTGCCCGTGCCGCGAGCGACGGCGGCGGTGTCACCGGCTACGTAGACGACGTCTTCAGGGGAGACGCCGAGGGCCGATGCTGCCACCTGGGCCCAGGCCGTCTCGTGACCCTGGCCGGCCGACGTCGAGCCGGTGCGGAGGCGGATCACGCCGTCGGTGTCAACCTCGACCTTGCCGTATTCACCGGTGTCGACGGCGCCTCCCGCCCGCTCTACGAAAGCCCCGAACCCGACACCTATCGGGTCGGCGCCGGCGGCGCGGCGGGCTGCCTGCTCGGCCCTTACCCCCTCCAGGTCGATCATTTCGACGGCGGCCCGCAAAGCTGCCGCATAGTCGCCCGAGTCGTAAAGGGCGCCGGTCGGGGTTCGGAACGGCAGGGCCTGCGACGGAATGAAGTTCTTGATCCTGACCTCGATCGGATCGAGCCCGGCCTGGCGGGCGAAGGCGTCGATCGCCCTCTCGATCGCGTACGCCGCCTCGGGCCTGCCGGCGCCGCGGTACGAGCCGGTTGGCGCCCGGTTCGTGACGACGGTGGTGGTGGTCAGCCAGACATCGTTGATGTCGTAGAGACCGGTGGCTACCCACCGCGAGAAGGTGGGGATCGCCGAGCCGTTGTGGGGATAGGCGCCGGTGTCGGCCACCATGTGGATCTCAGCCCGCTCGATCCTGCCATCGGCTGTCCCGGCGAGACGGACGCGGTGACGAGAGCCGCGGCCGTGGGTGCCGCCGCTCAGGTGCTCCCGGCGCCTCTCTGTCCATGCCACCGGACGGCCGAGGCGGAGGGCAACGGCCGCCGTCACCAGGTACTCGGGATAGAGCATCCCCTTCATCCCGAAGGCGCCTCCGACATCCGGCACGACCACCCGCAGCCGGTCTGCGTCGAGGCCCAGCAAGCGGGAGAGCTGGGCGCGGAGGCCGTGGGGCCGCTGATGACCGGCGTAAACCGTCAGGCGGTCTCCCTCGGGAACGACGAGGATCGCCAGTGGCTCGATGGCGGTCGGGGCCAGGCGCTGGTTATTCACGGCGATCTCGATCTCGATGTCGTGGTCGGCGTCGTCGCCGGGCCGACCCAGTTCCCAGCGATCGACGACGTTGGTGCCGGCGGCGTCGTGGACGAGGACGTCATCGGCGACTGCATCTTCGAGGGAAGTGACCGGCGCCAGGAGGTCGTAGTCGACCCACACCAGGTCGGCGGCGTCGGTTGCAGTCACGGCCGAGTCGGCTGCCACCACTGCCACCGGTTCGCCGACATAGCGGACTGTGTCGGTGGCGAGAGGAGGACGGGCAAACGACGAGGTCTTGACGGCGATGCTGTCGCCCGGGATGTCATCCAGGGCCAGATCGGCCGCCACGAGCACCGCCTCAACGCCGTCGGCCGTCCCCGCCATTTCGGTGTCGATGCCGGTGATCCGGGCGTGGGCTTCGGTGCTCCGCACGAATGCCAGGCGCAGGGCGTCGGCAGGGATGAGATCGCCCACGTAGCGTCCGGCGCCGGTGACGAGCCGGCGGTCCTCGCGGCGGGGGTGGGAGGAGGCGGGAAAGTAGGGGAGAGGCGCGGTGGTGGCGTCGGTGGTCACGCCACGACCCTACCCAACGGAGCACCAATCGATTGCAGCACCCGGACATGATAGGTGGGGTTGTTCAGGCGTTGACCTGATAGTCGGGGGGCTGGCCGGTGAGGACCTTGAGGACCTGGGTGGCGGCCTTGCGTTGCGATTCGGCCAGTGCCTCTTCGGAGTAGTAGGCCATGTGCGGGGTGGCGATCAGGTTGGGAATGCCTTCGATGCGGGCTGGATCGAGGGGTTCGGAGTCGAATACGTCGAGGGCGGCGGCCGCCAGCCGCCCCTGGGCGAGAGCCCCTGTGACAGCGTCGAGGTCCACCAGGGGCCCGCGGGAGGTATTGACCAGGATGGCGGTGGGCTTCATGGCGCGGACCGCGGCCGGGCCGATGATCCCCCGGGTCGAGTCGGTCAGCGGGGCGTGGACCGAGACGATGTCGGCTCGAGCCAGGAGTCCTTCGAGGTCGACGAGCTCAGGCAGGTCGGGCGAGGGGCTCAGGTAAGGGTCGTAGACGATGACGGTGGCGTCGAAGGTCTGGAGCGCCGCCGCCAGTCGGCGCCCAATACGCCCGAACCCGACCAAACCGACAGTCATCTCGCTGAGCCGCCGGATGGGTCGGAACCCGTCGATAGCCCATACCCCCTCTCGGACGCGGGCGTCCGCCCATGGCACCTTGCGTAGCGTGGCCAGGATGAGGGCGAGGGCGTGGACGGCCACCTCCTCCACCGAGTAGTCGGGGACGTTGGTGACGACGATGCCCGCCCTGCGCGCTGCCTCGAGGTCCACGTTGTCGAAGCCGATCCCGTAGCGAGCGATGATCTTGCAGTTCGCCAGGCGGCCGATCGAAGCCTCGTCCCAGGGGAGATAGGTGTTGAGGATGGCGTCGGCGTCCGCGGCTACTTCGAGGACCTCGCCCATGGACCCAGCCGCGACGGTGAGCTCGGCGTCGATCGTCTCCAGCAGGTCCCGCTCGATGTCCACGGTCGGGAAGACCTGATCGCTGACGACCACCTTGAATCTGCTCACCTGGTCTCCTGTATGGTCTCGGCGGAAGGCGAGGGAGATTGCATACTATAAGATCGCCGAAAGGAGCTTACGGATGACGGTGAAGGTCGCCAGTGTCGGGGCCGGTAGATGGGGAATGGTATTGGCGGAAGCGGCCCAACGGGCCGGGCTCACAGTGGTGTCGTGCTTCTCCCGGACCCCCGAAACGCGCCAGGAGTTCGCCGCCGCCATCGGGGCCCGGGCCGCCGCCAGCCTCGACGAGGTGCTGGCCGACCCGGAGGTCGACGGGCTCCTCATCGCCACCTCCCACGGCACCCATCGCGAGATGATCGAGGCGGCGGCCGCCGCCGGCAAGCACGTTTTCGTGGAGAAGCCCTTCACCCTCAACGTGGCCGACGGCCGGGCGGCCATAGACGCCGCCACTGCCGCCGGGATCGTGCTCCAGGTCGGCCACCAGCGGCGCCGTCTTCCCGCCCACCGCGCCATGCGCGCCCTCATCGACGATGGCACGATCGGCGACATCCAGCTCCTCCAGTCGAACCACTCCCTTCCCAATGGATTCACGATGCCGGAGCGAGCCTGGAGGTGGAACGCGGCCGAAAGCCCGCTGGGTTCGATGACCTCTCTGGGGATCCATCAGATCGAGAACTTCCACTATCTGGCGGGACCCATCGTCCGGGTGGCGGCCCGCACCCGGCGAGGGCGCCAGGTCAGCATCGACGAGGCCACGGGCCTGCTGTTCGAGTTCGCCAGCGGTGCCATCGGCACGCTGACCTCGTCCTTCTTCACGCCGTGGGACATCCGGCTCAGCGTCCACGGGACCGACGCCGCCGCCTTCGCCCACCATGATGCGGCCCAATTGGAAGTCCTCGCCCGCGGAGAACGCCAGGCAGTCGAGCGGGAGTTGTCCGAGGTCGACGCCGAGGCTGAGCAGCTGGCCGACTTCGGCGCCGCCGTCCGGGGCGAGAAGAAGCCGGAGGTCGGGGGAGAGGAAGGTCTGGCGGTCGTGGCCGTCCTCCAGGCCGCGGTCGAAAGTGCCGACGGGGGCGGCTTCGTCGACGTGCCGGCCATCTGATCGGCGGGGGGAGTATGTAGGATGCAAGGTCCCCTGAGCTGGCGGGAATCGACGTGACCGACGAGCCTGACATCCAAGCCCTGGCCGCCCTGACCAATGTCAGCTTCTCAGGGACCCGTCAGACCGCCCACGAATTCGTCCGCCGTGTCCTGCGGCGGGCGATCCTGAGTGGTGAGCTCAAGGGGGGCACCCGGCTGGTCCAGGCGGACCTTGCCGCCCTGCTCGAGGTCAGCACGACTCCGGTTCGGGAGGCACTGCGCGATCTGTCCTCAGAGGGTCTCCTCCACTTCGACCCGCACCGGGGGGCGGTGGTACAGGAGCTGAGCGGGGAGGAACTGGCTGAGATCTACATGATCCGCCAGATCCTCGAGCCCGTGGCGCTCCGCCTCGCCGTTCCCAAGCTCACGGACGACCACCTGGCCCGGCTTCGGACGATGCACGAGAGGATGGCGTCGGAGCCCGAATCGGCGGACTGGGTCGAGTTCAACCGCGACTTCCACATGGCCGTCTACGACGCCGCCGACTCGCCCCGGCTGTCGGCGATCATTCGCAGCCTCGAAGACGCCTCGGTGATGTACATCGGGGCTTCACTCCACGATGTGCCCGGGCTCCGGGCGACTGCCGTCCACGACCACGAAGCGATCCTGGTGGCGCTCGAGAAGCGCGACGCCGACGCCGCAGTCGAGGCGACCGTGACCCACCTCCGTCTCGCTCTCAAGGCATTCGAGACCCGCGCCGGGTCCGCCCAGTAGAGCTGATCCGAGGAGACCCAGTGCCCAGGACCGTCGACGTCCATTGCCATCTCGCAACTCCGGCCACGCGGGAGCTGGCCACGCCTCATTTCCGGGCGGAGTACGAGCCATACGACTACTTCATGAGTCAGGACTCCAAGGACCAGAACCAGGTCATGTTCCCGACCATCGTCGCCGCCCTCACCGACCCGGCGGCCCGAATCGAGCACATGGATCGGATGGGCATCGACCTCCAGGGCCTGGCGACGTTCGTTTCCGAGTACTACTACTGGGCGCCGGCCGCGCTGGGATCGGAGCTGGCGCGCGTCCAGAACGACCGTGTCGCCCAGGCGGTGGCGGACTTCCCGGACCGCTTCGTGGGATTCGGGGCGACCGTGCCCCTCCAGGATGTCGACGCCGCCATTACAGAGGCGGCGCGGGCGGCGTCCATCGGCTTCAAGGGCCTCCAGATCGGTGGCACCATCGACGGCCACAACCTCGACGAGCCCCGCTTCCGTCCCTTCTGGCAGGCGGTGGCAGATCTCGATCTGGCGGTGATCCTCCATCCGAGCGGCTACCCGGAGAGCCACCGCCTCGGCGACTACTTCCTCACCAATTGCATCGGCAACCCGCTGGAGACCATGGTCGCCGCCACCCGGATGATCTTCTCGGGCTTGCTCGAGGAGGTTCCCGACCTGCGCCTCGTGCTCCTCCACGGCGGCGGCTACCTGCCCTTCTACGCCTCCCGCTCCGACCACACCTGGAAGGTGCGCCCCGAGGCCCGGACCCGGATTCCCGAGCACCCGCCCAGCCACTACATGAAGCGGCTGTACTACGACACCATGGTCTTCCAGCCCCTCTACCTACGTCACCTGATCGACATCGTCGGGTCGGACCGCGTCATGGTCGGCACAGACTTCCCCTTCGACATGGGTGAGGACGACCCGTTGGGCCTGGTCGACGGTGTCGACGGGCTCTCCGATGCCGACCGAGTTGGCATCAAGGGCGGCACCGCCGAGAGGGTGTTCCGGCTGGGTTGAGGACGGCTAGCGGGGCTCTCGCCTAGGTACTTCGCCCACCCACTAACACCGGTGTACAGCCGGGAACTTCCAACTCCTCCAGGCGGAACATCTCCAGGTGGAGCAGGGTGTGGTGGTAACGGCACAGAAGGACGAGGTTATCGATTTCGGTCTCGCCATCGTCCAACCACGGGATCTTGTGATGGACGTCGCACCAGCGGGCCGATCTGCGACATCCGGGAGCTGTGCAATGCCGGTCCCGGGCGATCACGGCTCTGCGGAGCGCCGCGGGAACGACTCTGGTCTTGCGGCCGACGTCGAGGACCTGAGAGCGGGGACCGAAGACGATGCGGGTCACCGAGGCGTCGCATGAGATCTGGTCGATCAGTGTCGGATCGAGGACGATGCCGTCGTCGGTCTCGTGGAGGCTGCCGCTGCCGACGAGCGACTCGAGGTCGACATGGACGTTGAGGTGGGGTCGTTCGCCCCCCACCATCGGGGAGGCAGACCCGTCGAGGAAGCTTCGGGCCAGGTCGCCGAGGGCATCGGCCCGCCGCTGGGAAGTGGTGCGTCCATCGCTCTCGGCCGGAGGCGGCATCAGGGTGTCGATCGCCGCCAGCAGCGTCTCTCCTTCGAGTTGGGGAAGGGCGAACTCCCCAGCGATCATTCCGTTCGGGTGGCGAGTGACGTCGAGGTGGCGCCGCGCCAATTGGTTCTCCAGGTCGAGGACCGAGCGGTCGGAGGCGGACTTCCAGTAGTCCAGGATTCGCCTGGTCTCGTCGGCGCCGTCGCCCACCATCTCCAGGAGGACGGACTCGGCGTCGGGATAGCGGTCGGGCATCCGCTCGGACGCCCGGAACAGCAACTCGGCCTCGTCGCCCGAGATGTGGCGGTGTTGCCAGGCCGCGAACGTGGCCTGATGCATGGCGGCGGCACGGGCGTTCTTGACGTAGCGGTGGGCGCGGCCACCGGCCATGCCCATCCGGTCTTTGAAGTAGGCCACCATCGACGGATACCCGAAGAGGTCGTGGTCACCCTCCCTATCGGCCACCGCCACGGTCTCCGTCCACTCGACTTCGAGTGCCTGGCGGGCCGCTTCGAGGAGCATGAGATGCTCATCCCGCTCGTCCGGCGAGGCCGATTCCGGATCATCCAGCCGAGGAATGATGATCGGCATTTCCCTGGATGACCTGCCCTTTCCCATGTCCGCAAAGTACCGACCGGGTACGACAGAAACCCCCAGAATCAGGCGATGCCCAAGAGAATCTTCAGGATTTTCTGGCTTGTTCGCCCGACTCAGGTCCAGATTTGGCCGTCCGTCCTACGATCAATGCTCATGGCAAGTGGCTTTCGCCCCTGTCTTCTTGGACACGATCATCAATCAGATGGACGCCAACGAGGAGATCTTCAAGCTCATCTTGGCCGACGACCGGATGCGGAGCTGTTCGTGGAGTTCATCGGGAGGAGCGTGTACGACCAGATCCGGGCTGGCTGACACTTCCGCTTTGTCCCTCGCGGATATTGCTTGCAGTTCGCGACGGGCTGTCTCTGCCCTTCGGG
>DATFFO010000314.1:0-12017 GCA_035250025.1 Acidimicrobiia bacterium | reverse complement strand
CGAACCACAGCCGTAAGCCGAGTACCGAGAACATCACTACGAAGACGATGCCGAGGGTCGCCAGTCGCAAGCCGAATTTCACAGGACGCCTCGATGCTCGCGGCTGATGAGTCTGTTCAGTAGCGGCGCCACGCCGACGCTCAGCAGCATGTTCGTGACGGGCACGAAGATCACTCTTCTCCCCAGTCCGGTTCCGATGAGTCCGCCCTGGCCGAACAGCGTACCGACGACGAGAAACAACACCACCCCGCCGAGGGTGAGGACTCCGACCCACAGGGCCATTGCCACCGGGCCGAGGTCGACGCGGTGCACGGTTCGGATGGCAATGTAGCCGACCACCGTGAACACGGCCGCCCGGAGCCCAAGGACGGTCGAGCTGAGGAGGTCGATCACCAGTCCCCCGGCGAACGCCATCAGCAAGACGCCCTCCCGCCGCATCCCCGTAGTGGCGAAGAGGATGGAGAGGAGGAGGACGAGATCGGGCGTGACGAACTCGAAGCGGCTGATGAGGGTGGTCTGGATTATCACCGCCACGAGCAGCACGCCCACGGCGGCCACCAGAACACGAATTCTCATCCGCCTCCCCCGGTGGTCGGAGGGGTCGATCCGTCCGGGACTGTGGTCTCAGAAGGGACCGTCGTCGGTGGCGTGGTCGTAGTAGTGGCTGCGGACGGGTCGGGAGGCCACGCCAGCACCACCACTACCCGCAGGGCCTCGACGTCGACGAACGGTCGGACGACGGCCTGGAGGGCGGTGGATTCGGGTTCGGCATCTTCGAGAACCTCGCCGACGGCGAGTCCGGCCGGGAAGTTGCTGGCGGCCGTCACGACCTGGTCGCCCAGGGCAACGGGCTCACGAGCGTCGAACACGTGCAGTGTCATCTCGTTGGACCCGGGGGTGGCTTCCAGGAGGCCGGTCTGGGAGCCGACCAGCACAGTCACTTGATTCCGGCTGGCCGTGATCGGGACCACGATGGCGGTGTTCGGCGAAGCGGCGCTGACCGTCCCGACCACGAAGCCGAACGAGTCGATGACGGGCTGGTCCTCCAGGACCCCATCATTGGTGCCCTTGTCGATCTGGAAAGCGAGATCGAACTGGTCCGCGCGTCCGATGACGTTCGCAGGCGTACGAGCCACCTCCGTTTCGTCGAGATCGAGGTCGTAGAGCCGCTCGAGCGTCTCGAGTCGAGCCAGGTCGTCGCCCGCCTCGGCCAACGCCGCCTGCGCCTCAGCCAACTCTGCCCGCAGGGCGTCGTTGTTCTCCCTGAGCGAGGTGATGTCGCCCAGACCGTCGAGGAAGTCGGCGACCGGGTCGACGACGATCGTCGCCGCCCGCTGCAGTGGGGAGAGCAAGGTCTGGGTCCCACCCCGGATCACCCCGACGACTCCTTCGCCCTGGAGACGAACGTCGAAAGTCATGAGGAGCACGGCCACGATGACGAGGGTGATGAAGGTCGGAAGCGTCCGATTGGAACGGTCCATGGAGGTCACTCGTCACCCGCCGCGCCTGGTCCGGGACGGTGCTGAATAACAGTGGAAGCCTTGCTTCTGCCGCGGCAGGAGTCCGCTCGCAACGGCTGGAATGAATTATTCAACACTGTCCAGGGGTTAGCCGTCTCGAAGCCACGGGGGCCTCCCTTACGGTCTCGAGGAAGAGACCAGGACCCCCTGGAGTGTGTCGAATTCCTCGAGGCACTTGCCTGAACCGAGGACCACTGATTGCAGCGGCTTCGATGACGTCACCATCGGCATCCCGGTTTCCGAGGCGAGACGGTGGTCCAGCCCTACCAGGAGCGCTCCCCCTCCGGTGAGGACGATCCCGCGCTCGACGATGTCGGCGGCGAGCTCGGGGGGAGTCTTGTCGAGGGTGAACTTCACGGCATCCACGATGGCCTGAGCGGGCTCGTCGATCGCTTCGCGGATCTCCTGACTGGTCAGCGTGACCGTCTTGGGCAGGCCGGTGACCAGGTCGCGGCCCCGTACCTCGGCGGAGGGCTCGTCGGCGTATGGCCACGCCGAACCGATGGCCATCTTGATCTGCTCCGCGGTACGCTCGCCGATGAGCACGTTGTGCTCCTTCTTGACCCAGTCGATGACCGCCTCGTCGAGTTCGTCCCCGCCAACCCGGATCGACCGCGACACGACGATGCCTCCGAGCGAGATAACGGCGACCTCGGTGGTGCCTCCGCCGATGTCGACAACCATTGAGCCCGATGGTTCGCCGATGGGGAGCCCCGAGCCGATGGCGGCGGCCATGGGCTCTTCGATCGTGTAGGCGCGCCGGGCCCCGGCGTGATAGGCGGCTTCCTCAACGGCCCGCCGTTCCACCGGGGTAATGCCTGACGGCACGCACACCACGATCCGTGGCCGCGCCCAGCGCCGCCGATGGACCTTCTGGATGAAGTAACGCAGCATCTTCTCGGTGATGTCGAAGTCGGCTATGACTCCGTCGCGAAGGGGGCGGATGGCGGTGATGTTGGCGGGGGTCCGCCCGATCATCCGCTTCGCTTCCATGCCGACAGCCAGCGCCCTCCCGTTCTGGGAGTTGATCGCCACCACGGACGGCTCGTTGAGGACAATCCCCTGGCCGCGAACGAAGACCAGGGTGTTGGCGGTGCCGAGATCGATGGCCATGTCCTGGCCGGCGAATGAGAAGAGAGTTTCGGCCATAGACCTTCTATAGCGGAGCGGTCAGTCTAGGACGGCGGTCACCCAACGTGCCATTCGCCACCCAGCGGCGCCACCCGCCGTCAGTCGAAGAAGATTCCGAGCTCGCGCTCGGCGCTGGGGACCGAATCCGAGCCGTGCACGAGGTTCTCGGTGACCACCAGCCCGAAGTCGGCCCGGATCGTGCCGGGGGCGGCGTCGGCAGGGTTGGTGGCACCCATGATGGACCTGGCGACGGCCACTGCCCCCTCCCCCGACCACTCCGTCGCCACCACCGGCCCCGAGGTGATGAAAGCCAGCAGATCCGGGAAGAAACCCTTTTCGACGTGCTCTGCATAGTGGCGGCGGGCGAGGTCCTCGTCGATCGTCAACGAGCGCACCCGTTCGAGGACGAGTCCCTTGCGCTCGAAGCGGGAGATGATCTCCCCCACGAGCCCGCGGCGTACCCCGTCGGGCTTGATCATCACAAAAGTGTTCTCAATCGGCATGGCGCGAAGGGTACAGGGCGTTCGTCGCGCCGCTGCCGGTGGGCGTCAGGACGACAGGTCGAGGCCGGCCCGCACCTCGCCGACGAGGTATAGCGATCCAGTGACGAGGACGCCACCGTCCTCGCCCGCCAGTCCCCGGGCGACGGCGAGTGCCGAAGCGGGGTCGCCCCCCGCCTCGACGGGGACGTCTACGACTGCCGCCAACCTCTGGGCGAGCACGGCAGCGGGGACGGCCCGTTCCCCGGCGGCGGCCGTGGTGACGACGGATTCCATCCGTCCTGCCAACGCCCCGACCATCGACTCGACGTCCTTATCGCCCATCACGCCGAGAACCACAACCCACCGCATCAGCGAATACTCCTCGGCCAGGGCCCGTGCCAGGACACCCATCCCTTCGGGGTTGTGGGCGCCGTCGAGGAGAACGAGCGGACCGGTGGCCACCGGCTCCATCCGACCGGGGGTGGTGAAAGCGGCAGCGGCCTCTGCTACGGCAGAGGGGTCGAGCCCGCGGCCGAGGAGAGCCTCGACCGCCGCCACGGAGACGGCGGCGTTGAGAGTCTGGTGACGACCATGCACGTTGAGGACGACGTCGTCGTACTCGTCCTCGGCACCCCGGATGCCAACGACCCAACCTCCCAGGGCCTGCCTCGCCTCCACCGAGAAGTCACGCCCGTAGGCCCGGTGCTCGATGCCCAGCCGTCGTGCGGTCGCCGCAGCCAGCTCGGCCACCGAGGGCTCGAGCGGCCCGGTCACCAGTATCGAGCCGGGGCCGGCGATAGCCAGCTTCTCGGTGGCGATCGCCTCGACCGTCGGACCGAGATACTCCGTGTGCTCGAGCCCGACGCTGGTGAGGACAGCGACATCGGCCTCCACGACATTGGTGGCGTCGAGGCGGCCACCAAGGCCCACCTCTACGACGGCTGCTTCCACCGCCTGCTCGACGAAGAAGGCAAAGGCCATCGCCGTGGTCAGCTCGAAATACGTGAACTCGGCGTCGCCGCGGTCCTCGAGAAGTTGGGCGAAAGCGGCGACGTCAGAGACGGCCAGGGCGAACTCGTCCTCGGTGGCGATACGACCGTTGACCCCGAGCCGCTCCTCGATCCGTTCGAGGTGCGGCGAGATGAAGCTGCCGGTTGAGAGGCCATGGGCGACGAGAAGCAGCGTGGAGAAGCGCGTCGTCGACGTCTTGCCGTTGGTGCCGGCAACGTGGATGATCGGATAGCCGAGGTGGGGTGAGCCCATCGTCTCCACCAGGAGGCGGATCCGCTCGAGGCCCGGTCGGACACCGGACCCGATGTGGGCGTCGAGGTAGGCGATGGCTTCCGTGTAGTCCATGACAGCCGGGGAACACTACTGAGACTCACTCCCCTGTTTGTCCCCCCCGCAGGCGTTCCCACTACAAAGACCCCTAATGCAAAGCTCGCGACGGGTTCACCCTGCCCTTCGGGCATCCCCCTACCTCCCACCTCCGCTTCGCTCCGGCGGCAGGGACTTTCCCCCACTTCGTGGGGGACAAAGGTTCGAGGCATTGGCCAGGACACGGAGAGCCTGTTTGTCCCCCACGAGCACAGCCGTGGGCGACAAAGTGGGAAACAAAGGAGCGGGCCCCGGATGCCGGGGCCCGCTCTGACTGTGTTGGGAGGCGTGGTGGAGGTCAGATCCTCCGGTCGACCACAGCCTCGGCACTCTTGCGGGTGAGCAGCACCAGGCCGCTACCGGCCACCAGAGCCACTAGCGCGACAATGCCGAGGGCATCGGATTCGACACCGGTGAACGGCAAGGTGTCCGGGGTCGTCGAGGGAGTGGTCGTAGGCGCCACCTGGACGGTGGTCGTCGTCTCCGGCGTGGTCGTCGAGGTAGTCGTCACGTCGACGGTCGTCGTGGTGGTTTCCGGGACCGTGGTGGTGGTGGTGGTCTCCTGCTGGAAGCAGTCGAAGACAACCCTGAACTCAGCCGAATAGGTCGGGTCCTGTCCGAGGATCAACGTGAAGCTGACGGTGTCGCCGAGCTCGAGATGACCGTCGGCAAACGTGTCCTTGTCGCGGGCATCTTCAACGCCGACGAGGGTCACCGAATTCACGGAGGAGACGACGATGTTGTTGCCGGGATGGACCGATCGGTTGTTGTTGCCGATAGCCTCCACGGTGCACAGTTGACCCACCAGTGATTCCGGGACGGTCCTGCTGCCCAGGTCGATCTGCTCACCCGGGGTCCCGCGAATGATCTGCTTCTCGAGGGCGAACTCGAAGGTCTCAGCCGCGGCCCGCAACGGGAACGCCACGACCGACATGACCAATCCGACTGCGAGAAGCGCCGCGAGCAACACCGACCCCGCCCCGCGCCTCAAACTCATCGATTCCATCAGGTGCCTCCCATGTCAGCCCTGTTCTTGTTTTGGCTGAGTCCTATCCGGCCCGAGGAATCCCACTCCCTACGCCGGTCTCGAGACCGACTGCCCGGATTTGACCGCCAGCTTGCCCTGTGCAGGATGGCAGACGTGCCATCGAAATCAAGGGGACCTGTGCTAGGCCCTCCGACCTAAATAGCGGACGTGTCAGGCGCTGCGCTCGGAGGGGAGGTCGATCTCCGACAAAGGCACCAGGGTGGGGTTGATGCGCTCCTCGACGACCTCCCGATCGATGATGACCCGACCCACGTCATGACGTGAGGGAAGGTCGTACATCGTCGTGAGGAGAACCTCCTCGAGAATCGCCCTCAGGCCGCGGGCCCCCGTGCCACGCTCGATGGCCTGGACGGCGATGGCGTCGAGGGAGTCGGGGGTGAAGACCAGTTCCACCCCGTCCATGTCGAACATGCGGGCGTACTGGCGGGTGAGTGCGTTCTTGGGCTCGGTGAGGATCCGCACCAGCGCCTCCTCGTCGAGGTCCTCGACCGTCGCCACCACGGGGAGGCGGCCGATGAACTCGGGGATCAGACCGAACTTGATCAGGTCCTCGGGGAGCACCTGGGAGAGCAGCTCGATCGGCCGCTGCTCGGAACGGGATCGGATCTCCGCTCCGAAACCGACCCCGCGCTTGCCTACCCGATGAGCGATGACGTCCTCGAGCCCGGAGAAGGCGCCGGCGCATATGAAGAGGACGTTCGAAGTGTCGAGCTGGATGAACTCCTGGTGGGGATGCTTGCGCCCGCCCTGGGGGGGCACCGAGGCGACAGTGCCCTCGAGGATCTTGAGGAGAGCCTGCTGGACGCCCTCGCCAGAGACATCGCGAGTGATCGATGGGTTCTCGGCCTTGCGGCTGATCTTGTCGATCTCATCGATGTAGATGATCCCCTGCTCGGCGCGCTTGACGTCGTAGTCGGCTGCCTGGAGGAGCTTGAGGAGGATGTTCTCCACGTCCTCGCCCACGTAGCCGGCCTCGGTGAGGGTGGTGGCGTCGGCGATGGCGAAGGGAACGTTGAGCTGGCGGGCCAGGGTCTGGGCGAGCAGCGTCTTGCCACAGCCCGTGGGGCCGATGAGGAGGATGTTCGACTTCTGCAGTTCTACATCGTCGCGGCGGTTTTCCCCGGTACGGATCCGCTTGTAGTGGTTGTAGACGGCCACGGCCAGCTTGCGCTTGGCCACCTCTTGGCCGATCACGTAGTCGTCCAGGTAGGCATCTATCTCGGCAGGCTTCGGAAGCTCGTTGAACGAGATCTCTTCCTGTCCGGTCGACTCCTCTTCGATGATCTCGTTGCACAGTTCGATGCACTCATCGCAGATGTAGACGCCGGGGCCGGCGATCAACCTCTTGACCTGCTTCTGGGACTTGCCGCAGAAGCTGCACTTCAGCAGTTCGCCGCCTTCACCGAGCCGGGGCATTCGATCTCCTCATGGACTCTTACTCAGAGGCTACTGCGGTCAGTTCCTGGCGCGTGAGTATTGCGTCGACGACTCCGTAGTCCTTCGCCTGGTCGGCGAGCATCCAGTAATCGCGCTCGGTGTCCAGCGAGATCTTCTCGAGCGGCTGATTGGTGTGCTCGGCGAGGATCTCGTTCAGCTGCTCGCGCATCTGAACGATCAGCTTCGCCTGGATCTCGATGTCGCTGGCCTGGCCCTGGGCGCCGCCGTGGGGCTGGTGGAGCATCACCCGGGCATGAGGAAGTGCGAAGCGCTTGCCGTGGGCGCCGCCGGCGAGGAGGACGGCCGCGGCCGAGGCAGCCATGCCCATGCACACGGTGTTCACGTC
This sequence comes from Acidimicrobiia bacterium, assembly GCA_035250025.1. GTDB lineage: Bacteria > Actinomycetota > Acidimicrobiia > Spongiisociales > ZC4RG35 > DATFFO01. Next base: position 4,676 of record DATFFO010000314.1, on the reverse strand, counting down.
GGGGCGGATGTACTGCATCGTGTCGTAGATGGCGAACAGAGACGTGATCGAGCCACCCGGCGAGTTGATGTAGAGGAAGACGTCCTTGTCTGGGTCGTCGGACTCGAGGTGGAGGAGCTGGGCCATGATCAGGTTCGCCACGGTGTCGTCGATCGGCGTACCCAGGAAGATGATCCGGTCCTTGAGGAGGCGGCTGTAGATGTCGAAGTAGCGCTCACCGCGGCTCGTCTGCTCGAAAACGGTCGGGACCACATAGTTCTGGAAGCTCATCGTTCGTTCTCCTCATCGTTTGGCTGGCTGGCAACGACTTCGCCCGCCAGGACCTCGCCCTCGAGCGGGATACCGGCAACGACCTCACCGGTGACGACCTCACCCTCGACTTCCCCCGTCACAATCTCACCTTCCAGGACCTCACCGTCGGGGCCATTCTGGGAACCGGGGAGATCCAGGGTGATCTCGTTTCCGTCGGAATCGACGGCGGTGGCATTGTCGATGATCAATTCGATGGCCTTGTCACGGAGCATATCACTGCGCAGAGACAACTCCTGGGGGGTGCCCCGCACCGCCTTGAGGAACCCGAGGGGATCTTCCGACTGGCCGGCGATCGAGTGGAGGACGCGATCGACCTCGGATTCGTCGACCGCGAGACCGGCGTCCTCGATGACAGCATCGAGAAGGAGGCGGGTCCGGAGGCTGTGGTCGGCCTGGCTCGTGAGGTCGGCCAGGAACTGCTCCGACGAGATCCCCGTGACGGAGAAGTAGTCCTCCAGCGTGAGTTCCTGTTCCTCGAGCCGGTGCACGAAACGATGGAGGATGTCGTCCATCTCCGCTCGGATGATCGCCTGGGGAAGCTCGACCTCGGTCTGCTCGACGAGCGTCGACAGCGCCTGATCGGTGAAGCGACGGGCGAGGGTGGAGCGCTTCATCTCCTCCATACGCGAGCGGAGGCTGGTACGAAGCTCCTCAACAGTCTCGAATTCGGTGTTCTCGTCGACCCACTCGTCGTCGAGGGGTGGCAGGACCAGTTCCTTGACCTCGTTGACGGTGATGGAGAACTCGCCGACGCGGTCGGCTGATCCTTCGGCCGGGCTCTCGGACTCTCCCTCGCCTGCCGGCTCGGGCACCGGGGCGGTCAGCGTGACGACGTCACCCCCGACGGCACCCGTCAGAGCCTCGTCGGCTCCCGGAAGGAGTCCACCGGAACCGATCCGATACAGAAGCTCGGTGGCAGCGGCCTCGGCGACCTCTTCGCCGTCGGCGGTGACCGAGATGTCGATAGAGACGAAATCGTCTTCGGCGGCAGGGCGCTCGACCTCCTCGACCTGCCCGAACTGCTCGCGCATTCGCTCGAGTTGGGCTTCGACGTCGTCGTCGGTCACCTCGAGCGACTCCAGTTCGATCTTGCGGTCGCGGTAGTCGGGAACGTGGTCGAGCTTGGGCCAGAGGGTGATCTTGATCTCGACCGCCACTCCACCGTCGATGTCCTCGACGCTCGACAGTTCCGGATCGACAACAGGTGAGAGGGCTTCGTCGGTGAGGACCTGGGTCAGCCTGGGTGGGATGGCGTCCTCGATCGCCTCTGACCGAAGGCGGTCCGCCCCGACCGCCGCCTCGACCACCGGACGCGGGGCCTTGCCGGGCCGGAAACCCTTGAGACGGAGGTCCTGGCCCAAACGCCGGGCCGCCGCCGTCTTGGCGGCGTCGATCTCCGCATCCGTCAGCTCGAAGCCGACCACGCGTTCGAACGGTCCGGCTTCACGAACACTGACTGTCATGATGCTCCTGCGATCGATTGACAACGGGCCGCCGCCCGGAGGCGGCGGCGGGGTGGGGTGACCGAGGGGACTTGAACCCCCGACCTCCAGGGCCACAACCTGGCGCTCTAACCGGGCTGAGCTACGGCCACCATGGGAAGAGTCCATTGTACGGAGGTCGGATGGGTCCGGCGAACCCCTCGACGGCAGAGGCCACACTCTGCCTGATTGCTCTAACCGGGCTGAGCTACGGCCACCATGCCTTTGATTCTAAGTGGGTACTTGTGAGGCGAACCTCTCGACCCCCAAGGCCACACTCTGCCTGATTGCTCCAACCGGGCTGAGCTACGGCCACCATGGGAAGAACCATTGTACGGAGGTCGGACGGGTCCAGCGAACCCCTCGGTGAGGCGAACCTCTCGACCCCTAAGGCCACACTCTGCCTGATCGCTCTAACCGGGCTGAGCTACGGCCACCATGGGAAGACACCATTGTACGGGGGTCGGAGGGGTCCGGCGAACCCCTCGACGGCAGAGGCCACACTATGGGGATCGGGCCATGCGTTCTGCTCGCACCCCCGGAGGGACTCGAACCCCCAACCGGCGGATTAGAAGTCCACTGCTCTATCCAATTGAGCTACGGGGGCGGGTGCAACGCGATTCTACCGGACCCGGGCCAAGACCATGCTCACTCCGCCGATGGAGCCACGGGGGCGGGCCCACCCCGAACCGCGGGCCACAGACCACGGAAACCGTGCTGGCCAACCCTGGGTTCCCCGCCGCCCCGTTTCCGGCCGAACCGCGGGCCAGAGACCACAGAACCCGCGCTGGCCAACCCTGGGTTCGCCGACACGGCGGCTCAGTCGACCAACACGTAGCCCCGCTCTTCGTGGAAGGCGAGGTCGAGGCCGCTGTCCTCGTGCTCGTCGTCGACGCGCAGACCGGTGATGGCCTTGACGAACTTGGCGAGCAGGAACGTGGCCGTGAAGCTGACCGCCATCACAACGGCCACGGCCACAACCTGCTTCCCAAAGAACCCCAGGCCGCCGAACAAGAGGCCGTCCGGCACGGCCGGGTTGACCGAACTCTGGGCCAAGACCCCGAGGGCGACCGAACCGACTATTCCACCTGCCAGGTGCACACCCACCACGTCGAGCGAGTCGTCGTAGCCGAAGCGGAACTTGAGTCGCACCGCCCAGAAGCAGACGACACCGGCGAGGACACCGATGACCATTGCCGAGAGGGGGGAGACGAACCCGGCGGCCGGCGTGATCGCCACCAACCCCGCCACCGCTCCCGAGGCAATGCCCAGACCTGTCGGTCGCTTGATCGTGACCCACTCGGCGACGACCCAGGTCAGGGCCGCCACGGCAGCGGCGATCTGGGTGGTGACGAAGGCGTTGATGGACAGGCCGTCGGCAGCCAGGGCGGACCCGGCGTTGAAACCGAACCATCCGAACCAGAGGATGCCGGTCCCGAGCAGAGTGAGAGGCAGCGAGTGGGGTCTGATCGAATTCTCACCGAAGCCCTTCCGTGGTCCGAGAGCGAAGACCAGAGCCAGGGCGGCGACTCCGGCGTTGATGTGGACCACCAACCCGCCGGCAAAGTCGCGCACGCCCCAGGCGAACAGCCATCCGTCGGCGGCGAAAGCCCAGTGGGCGATAACGGGATAGATGAGGAGCGCCCAGAGGGTCGTGAACAGTACCCACGCCGAGAACTTCATCCTCTCGGCGACGGCCCCCGAGATGAGGGCCGGGGTGATGATGGCGAACATCATCTGGAAGACCATGAACAGGAGGGCGTCGCCTTCCACTCCCATCAACCCCAGGAAGTCGAGGCCCCCGACGAGGCCGCCGTAGTCGGTGCCGAACGCCATTGTGTAGCCGACCAGCGTCCAGACGACGGTGACGATTCCAATCGTGATGAAGTTCTTGACGAGCATGTTGACCACGTTCTTGGAGCGGACCATCCCGCCGTAGAAAAGGGCCAACCCCGGCGTCATGAACAACACGAGAGCCGAACTCACCAACAGCCAGGCGATTGTGCCTTCACCCATCCGTTCCTCCTCTCGATGACGAGGACACGGTGGCCACGGCGTGTTACGCCACGGTTTCCCGCCCGTTAAGAAAAGCGCCACGCAACGCCAGAGCCGGCGGAGAGGTCAGAGCGGGTGACGGGAATCGAACCCGCATAGCCAGCTTGGAAGGCTGGAACTCTGCCATTGAGCTACACCCGCGGGGAGGGTAAGTGTAGATGCGTCGGGCCGGTCGGACTTGAACCGACGACCTCGTGCTCCCAAAGCACGCGCGCTACCAAACTGCGCCACGGCCCGTCTTAACCGCAAGGATACCCGGTCCATCCGTTCTGTCGTAGGTGCGGGTTACGTTGCGGGCATGGAGATCCCGGACGCGCTCCAAGCACGAATTCGAGAGTGGGATCGGCTATCACGTTGGGAGCGATCAGAGCTCGGGCGGGACCTGCGACGGCTGGGAATGTCCTACGGCGAGATCATGGTTCACATCGAAGTCCAAAAGACCACCCTCGCCACCTGGTGCCGCGACATTGCCCTCACCAGAGAGCAACAGACGTCGATAATGGCCCGAACTGGATCACGGGCCAGTATCCCCAGAGACACGAACCGGCGGCGGCGCCACGAGATCGATGGGATCCAGCGTCGGGCAGCCGAAGAAGCAGCCGATCTGATCCACGACCCCTTCTGGGTGGCGGGCGTTGTCCTGTACTGGGCCGAGGGAGCCAAGACCCGCAACCACCTGAGCATGGCGAACTCAGACCCCGCCGCCCTGCGCCTCTTCATCGCCTGGCTGCGCCGCTTTGGCGGGCCAGCGCTGGAGTTCGTCATCCAGTTGCACCTCCACGAAGGAAACGACGAAGCGGCAGCGAGGGCACACTGGCAGCGGATCCT
>DATFFO010000313.1:0-3443 GCA_035250025.1 Acidimicrobiia bacterium | reverse complement strand
CTGTCCGCCTCGGCCGTGAGGGCCTTCACCCGGTCGGCCAATCCCTGCACCTCGTCGATTGCCGCCTGCTTCTCGTCACCGGAGAGCTGGGCGATATGGCGGCCGGCGTCTCGCTGGGCGGCCCGAGCCTGCTCTGCCTCGGCCTGCAGTCCCCGCGCCTCCTGCTCCAGGGCGATGATCTCGTCGAGGTCGATGGCGGCACCGCGCCGCGCCAGGGAGGTGCGGACCAGGTCTGGGTCTTCTCGGAGTATCCGGGGATCGATCACCGTGGCGTCATGGTACCGACGGGCACCGTGGCCCTCAGCCGCCCGTCGTTGTCTCGGTGGCGGCGTTGACCACGAAACCGGTCGAATGGCGGTTGTCCTCGGCGAACGCATCCGGGCCGGCGGGTGTAAGGATCACCTGGACCTGGTAGGACAACCCGGGTACCACGGCGAGTTCCGTGAATATCACCGAAGTGCTGGCGCCAGCAGCGATCTCGGGGACGGGTCTGCTCAAGACGACGGGCTCGGCCTCGGCGGTCGCCAGCGTCAGTTCGACGGTGCCGCCCGCCTCCGCCTCCGTGTTCCCGGCGTTGCCGACCACCACCGCCACGTCGAGGATGTCGGTGGCCGGAACCACCACCGCACCGTCGGCGCTCGTGACCCACTCGGGCGAGGTGGCGACCTGTTCGATGCGCACAGACGGTCGCAGCGCGAGACCGCCGCTCTCCGACCGCGCCGCTGAGACCCAGGCGGGAGCGAGCACAGTCACCGGGGCGTCGACGGGAAGAAGGCGCACGTCGGGCATCTCCCCGACGGGCGACGGGACCTCGTCGCGGCTCAACTCGTCGATGAGGGCGTCGTAGATCGTGTCTCCTGCCCGGACCAGGACCACGGCAGACGCCAGGTCGTCCACAGCCGCGGCGTCGCCGGGGTCGTCGGCGGCACGCAGGATGGCCCCGGAGACGCCCGAGATGCCCTCTCTCCACGATTCCACCGCCAGGCGGAACAGGGTCGACACCCCCAGGAGGGCCTCCTCAGGACTGTCTTGGGCGGCGACCTCAGACGCCGCCGTCAGAGCCTCCTCGACTCCCATCACCACAGACTGGAACTCGGAGCGATCCACCCGCGACAGGTCACCGACGAGGTCGCTGAGCGTGGATCCGGCCCGGGTCAACTCGACAGAGCGACAGCGCATGTCCTCCAGGTAGGAGATCGTGGCCCGCGTGTCGTTGCCCGCCGTTGCCACGATGGCGACGATCACCGCCACGATCGTGACGAGGACGGGCCAAATGATGCGGCGACGGCGCCGCCGACGAGGAGCATCGAACATGAGCGTGGTAAATCGACTCTGGGAGTCGTAGATCCCCGCGTCCAGCGGGTATTAGGTGGTGAGTAGTGGGTGGTAGGTCCCCGAGAACCTAGTACCTATCACCTAAAACCCCTTACCAGAACGGCAGGCGGCGGACGCCGACCTCGGCTCGGCGAGGATTCCCGACCCCGCTCAATCCTCGGTTGGGTAAGAGGCGACGAAACGGGCAGTATTGATCGCGAACAGCTCGAGACCCTCCGGGGTGATGTCCGATTCGTTCCACATGACCGGGGCGTCCTCCGGATAATGGGTCAAGACCCACCTGTTGAATATGTCGTAGACCTGGGGCAACCATTGACTGCGGAACGACTCGCGTTTTTCGAGGATGTTGGTGATGCCACGCCTTCCGAAGTCCATGTAGAAGGTCCCAGGGACTGGCTCCACTCCGATGGCATCGGACCAGGCATTCCGCCCGTAGACAGTGCATTCGATGGCGTCTTCACCTGTCTCGACACAGTTGTCGAGGACCCACTCGAATCCGACGGCCTCATACCAATCGAATTGGCCTTCGATGGTGTGCGCCCGACCGAAGATGTTGGCAATCCCATTCTCGATTTGCGTGGGGTCCAACTGCTCGATCGCCGCCGCACGATCCCCCTCAGACACCGCTACCCAGAATGCTGTTGCGCGGTCCACCGACGTCGTGGCTACATCTGGACGGATTGCGGTGAACACGCCGATGCCGATTGCGATCACCGCCGCTACGACTCCTGTAGCCACTAGGAGCCCGCTCCGATGGCTCCTGTGCCTCTCGCGATTGTCATCGATCGTGTCTACTTGACTCATCTCTTTGCTCCTCTCAGACACATACCTGACGGGACCGATGTCCACGGGCGCGATCGGGTCGAGCAGATCCAGCGACGGCACCGGGTTGGCTCTAGCGAAGAGTGCCGCCACCTGATCTTCGATGTTCACGATTCACCGCCTTTCCAAGCAGCGGGGGGCTGAGGGTCGACGAGCTTCAGATACTCCGCGGCCAGGTTGCGGCGAGCCCGATAGGCCCGCTCTTTGACAGCAGTGACGCCGATCCCGAGCACGTAGGCGACATCGGCATACGACAGCTCCTCCCAAAAGGTGAGGCGGAGGATCTCTTGATCGATGCCCCGAAGACGGCTGGCGGCGGAGAGGACGGCCCGAAATTCCTCGTTCCTCAGCAGGACGACTTCGGGTGAGGATTCCTGCACATCGGCGAGGCCCCCTAGGCGTTCGAGCAGCTTTCTGCTCCGTGCCTTGTATCGCCACTGGTGCGAAAGGACGCGATGTGCGACCGCATAGAGCCAGGGCAGCGCGGCGTCTCCCTCCGGTAGCTGATCGATCCGTCTCCAAGCGACGAGGAAGACGTCGGCGACGGCGTCGGCTACCTGTGAGCTGGGGGTGCGCCGGGCGCAATAGGCCTGGATGTGCCGCGAGTAGCTGCGGTATACCTCGACGAATCGAGCTTCGTCGCCATTGGCGGGGGCGGGCCGCGGTCGGACGTCGTTGCTCATCGATGATCAAGTGCCCGGCAGGGGCGATAGGTAACCGGAGCCTCGCCCATTGCACCTCACCGTATCTGGACAGCGCACTGCTGGAGCGACCAGGAGGTTGTTGGCGGGTGAGGTCAGGCGGGGGTGCTAGGGGGTCGCCCCCCTATGCACAGTCCTCAGGGTGGGCGAAGGGGGACTTGAACCCCCACGGGTGTTACCCCACAGGAACCTGAATCCTGCGCGTCTGCCAATTCCGCCACTCGCCCGAGTGGAGAGAGGATGGTACCACTGACACCGTAAACTGACGTAGGTGAAGCTGGCCAGGGCCGTTGAACGGCGGTTGGAACGGATGCTCGACGGGATGGCCGGCAAGGTCTTCTCGGGACGCGTGCATCCCACCGAAATCGCCACGAGGATGGTCCGCGAGGCCGATCTCGAGTCGCTCGAGCACCCGACGGGGCCCATGGTGGCCAACTCCGTGACGGTCACCATGAGTCCCGAGGACCTCGATCTCCCGCCGGCGTCGTTGTCCCTGGTCCTGGCCGAGGCCTACGAGGCCCACGCCGCCGAGGAGGGGTGGCGGCTCCCGGGACCGACGTACGTGAACGTGCGCCTCAATCCCGA
>DATFFO010000312.1:0-2780 GCA_035250025.1 Acidimicrobiia bacterium | reverse complement strand
CGTGGCGGGGGATGGCTTGGCGGTGTTCTTCCAGGCCAGCCATTTCCGGGAGAGCTCGGCGAGCGACGTCACACCCCCAAGGGTAAAGGCGGGGGGCGGTGTCACCTACGACCCCCGGAGGCGCTTGAGCCCCGATAGGCTTCGACGAGAGTCGACCGAACAGAAGGAGGCAACATATGCCCGGCATGGTGGATGACATCCTCTCGACGATTTCGGCCGAAGACCTGGCCCAGCAGTTGGGGACAGACCCCGACACGGCGATGGACGCCGCCCGCAAGGCCCTGCCGGCCCTCCTCGGTGGCCTTTCCCAGGAGACCCGGGCAGGGAAGGGTGACGCCCTGGGCGAGGCAGTCCTTCGCGACCACGACGGCAGCCTCCTCGATCAACCCAACCCGCTGGCCGCCGTCGACACCGCCGACGGCCAGAAGATCGTCGAACACATGTTCGGAGGACAGCGGGGAGAAGTTGAACAACGACTCGGGAGCTCCTCGAGCGGCGGCTCGTCGATCTTCTCCAAGCTGCTGCCGATGCTGGCTCCACTCGTCATGGCATGGCTCAGCAAGCGGATGGGCGGCGTTCTCGGCGGTGGCGGCGCCACCAGGACGGACGCCACGGACTCCGGCGGCGGCCTGGGAGGCATGCTCGGCGACCTCGTGGGTGGCGGCGAAGGCGGCGGCCTGGGTGGCCTCCTGGGAGGCTTGTTGGGCGGGGAAGTCGACAAGACCAAGGAGTCGATGCCCGACCTCGGTGGTCTGTTCGACATGTTCGGCGGCGGAGACGGATCGTCCGGTTCCAAGACGGACACCGGCGGCATCCCCGACGTCGGCGAAGCGTTCGACAGGGGGAAGAGCGATGCCTAACCCGGGTCCGGCCTTCAAAGTGCCAGCGCCTACACCCAGTGTTTATCGATGCACGCTCAAGTAGGGGATGGACCGTTCCAGGATGCGTTCGGTGCCGACATTGCGGATAATACAGATTATCCGCAAGAGGCAGGGTCGATTAGGCATCGTAACGTCACAGTGACGCAATAGCCCCCGGTCAGGAGTGCTCGCCTACCGCCAGCGGTTCGACGGAAATGGTACGTGCCTCGGCACAGGCCCGGTAGAGATGCCATAGGGCCTGTCGTGTCCCGCCCTCGGAGGCGTCGGAGCCCAGATCGGAGTCGACGTCGTCCATGGCGGACTCGATTCGGTACATCAGATCGCGGATAACCTCGAGCCGGTCTCGGCTCATCAGAACCTGATCGGGTCGCAAGGCATGGGCGGTGGCGAGGCTCCGGGCCTCGTAGGCGCGCTGGCGATGTGACGGCCGGCAATAGCGCCTCGGCCTGCCTGGACCGGGAGTCGGCTCAAAGCGTCGTCCGCACCACAAACAACGGTGACCTTCCTCTGGGCTGGTTTCGGCCAATATCGCCACTGTGACGATTCTAGTGCAGTTGGATCAGCCGGGGAGCTCGCCGGCGGCGGTCTCCAAGTGGGCGCGGATGAACCAGTGGAACTGCTCGAGATCGGCGATCTGGCCGATGAGGATGTCGTCGGTGACCGGGTCGAGGTCGGCCATCTTCTTCTCGACGTCGCGATGGGACGTGATCACTCCCTCATACACGGAGTCCAACTCCCTGAGATGATCCGTGGTGGTCGCCCGACCCAGCTCGTAATCGTCCCATGCCCGGCCTTCGACGACGTGGCCCGGTGTGCCCTGGGGGCTACCGCCCAACGTGGCGATGCGTTCGGCCAGGGCGTCGACCATGCGCTGAACCGCGGCGTGCTGGGTATCGAGCATCTCGTGGACCCCGATGAAGGCAGGTCCTACCACGTTCCAGTGAATGTGCTTGAGCGTCAACGCCAGGTCGATGAGGGCAACCAGGCGATTGTCCAGCAGATCGATCACCGCCTTACCCTCGTCGAGGGTCAAGCCAGGTGTCGTGTAGGAGGGCGTTGTGGCAGCCATGGTCCGAGCATACCCCTCGCCTCGGGCACCAAACGGACGTCTCCTTTGGCGATCGGCCGATTTTGTGGTGTACTGCCGGCGTTGACATCGCGCTCATCCAGAGCGGCGGAGGGACAGGCCCTGTGAAGCCGCGGCAACCGACCGGACTCGTCCGGATTGCGGTGCCAATGCCTGATCGATGAATGCTTCGGCGGATCTCCCGCTCGAAGCGCTCACAGCGAGCGCCTCAGACAAAGGAGACACGCCCCAATGATCAACCGACCCCACTCCCCCATCGTTTCGATGGCCATGCCCGGCTCCCGGGCGGGTTGTCGCTGTACGCGCTGACTCATCGCCCCGCCCGGGAGCCGGTGCGCCTGCGGTGAGTCAGAACTGCCCGACAGAACACGATGGAGGACAACTTGACTACTACCTACACCCTGAACGACTGCGACCTGGCGGCTGTCGCCGCCCTGACCGAGACGATCCTGGCCGAGCCCGAGAAGGCCGACACCACCTGGAAAGCCGATGTCGTCTGGAACGGGGCGTTCCGCAGCGAGGCCCGCGTTCGCGACTTTGCCCCCACGCCCTCCGACGAGCCGTCCGCCCTGGGCGGGACCGACACCGCTCCCAACCCCGTCGAGCAGCTCCTCGGGGCATTCGGCAACTGCCTGGCGGTGGGAGTGGCGGCCAACGCCAGCGCCCGTGAGATAAAGATCGACGCCCTCACGATCTCGCTCGAGGGCGACCTCGACCTGAGCACGTTCCTCGGTCTGGCCGAGGGCCACGCCGGATTCGGCTCGGTGCGGGCTCGCATCGACCTCCAAACCGAGGCCGACAGCGAGACCGTC
>DATFFO010000311.1:0-9365 GCA_035250025.1 Acidimicrobiia bacterium | reverse complement strand
GAACCCATCCGTCCCAATCCGAGCATGGCCACCGGTCCCATCAGCGCTCCTCTAAACTGGCCCGCAATCGATTGCGGGCAGCGTGGTATCGTCTATCCGAGTGCATGTACGCAAGCGTTTGAAGGCAACTCTACAGTGAGTCTTCGGAGCCTCAGAAGGAGAGACATGGCCGAGTTCCCCGTAGCAACGACACCGTCACCCGGGATCATGGCCGTCGACTGGGAGACTCGGGTCGACTTCGAGCGTCTCCGCAAGCACCGGGTCGCCCGCGCCCGGGAGATGATGGAAGCCGAAGGCCTGGGGGCGCTCCTCCTCTTCGAGACGTCGAACATCCGCTACGTGACCGCCACCCAGATCGGCTACTGGGCCTTCAACAAGGGCGAGCGCTGGGCCCTGCTCACGCGAAACGGCGAGCCGCGCATTTGGGACTTCGGCTCGGCCGCCAAGGCCCATCGTCTCCAATTGCCCCACATGTACGACGAGAAGAACTCCATCGGGGGCAACACCGGCCTCCAGGGAGCCATCGGGCCCGAAGCGGGTCTCCACGCCCGGGCTGCCTCCGAGATTGCTGCCGCCCTCAGCGACGAGGGTCTGGAGGCAGAACCGCTCGGCCTCGACATGGCCGAGACGTCGGTGTTCCTGGCTCTGCAGGCGGCCGGCCTCGAGGTTGTCGACGGCCAGCAGACAATGATGAAAGCCCGGGAGATCAAGAGCCCGGACGAGATCATGCTTCTCACCCAGGCCTGCGCCATGGTCGACGGTGTCTACCAGGACATCTTCGAGGCGCTCAAGCCGGGAGTGCGGGAATCGGATATCGTCGGCCTGGCCCACGCCCGCTTGTTCGAGATGGGCTCCGAGTTCGTGGAAGCGATCAACTCGATCGCAGGTGAGCGCTGCTCTCCTCACCCCCATGTCTTCTCGGACCGGCTCATCCGCCCCGGCGACCAGGCCTACTTCGACATCATCCACGTCTTCAACGGTTACCGCACCTGCTACTACCGCACCTTCGTGGTCGGGCGGGCCACCCAGGCGCACCGGGATGCCTTCAAACAGTCCCGGGAATGGATGGACGCCGCCATCGCACTGGTCCGACCGGGCAACACCACCGACCAGATCGCCAGGGTCTGGCCCAAGGCCGAGGAATTCGGATTCGAGGACGAGATGGATGCCTTCGGCCTCCAGTTCGGGCACGGGGTCGGTGTCGGTCTGCACGAGCGGCCGATCATCAGCCGGCTCAACTCGCTGGACAATCCCGTAGAAATCAAGGAGGGGATGCTCTTCGCCCTCGAAACCTATGCCCCCGCCGCCGACGGCCGCTCGGCGGCCCGCATCGAGGAGGAAATCGTGGTCACGGCCGACGGTCCCAAGATCATCACCTTGTTCCCCTGCGAGGAGCTGATGGTGGCTAATGAGTACTGAGACCTTCGACCCGGAGCTGATGAACTACTCCGAGCGGACCCCGCGGCTCCCGCCGCCGGTCGACGCGGCCAACGACGGGCTCGACATCCCCCTCGATGAGCGCCTCGCCATCTACGAGTTGCAGCAGGAGCTCCGCCAGTTCGAGAAGCGCGCCTACGACCTCTTCATGCAGAACCTGGTGAAGGGGACCAGTCACCTCTCGCTGGGAATGGAGGCGGTGGCTACCGGCTTCGGACGGGTCCTCAAACGCGACGATTACAGCTTCGCCACTTATCGGGGGCACGCCCACACTCTCGCCCGCGGGGTGCCGATGGGCCCGGTCATGGCCGAACTGCTCGGCCGCAGCAACGGCCTCCTCGGCGGCAAGGGCGGATCCATGCACCTGACCTCCGTCGAGCACGGGATGATGGGCTCCTACGCCATCATCGGCGCCCACCTGTGCATCGCCAACGGCGCCGCCTGGTCGGCGCAGATGCGGGGGACCGACCAGGTCACCGTCGCCTTCTTCGGGGACGGCACGACGAACATCGGCGCCTTCCACGAGGCGGTCAACTTCGCCGCCGTGTGGGACCTGCCCATCGTCTTCGTGTGCGAGAACAACCTGTACATGGAGTACACCCCCATCGATCTCGTCACCCCGGTGAAGCACCCGGCCGCCGACCGCGCCTCCGCCTACGGACTCGAACCGATCCTGGTCGACGGCAACGACGCCGACGACGTCTACGACACCGCCCGTCGCGTGATTGCCCGGGTCCGCAACGGCGGAGGGCCGGCGTTGGTCGAAGCCGTCACCTACCGCCACGGCGGCCATAGCCGGGCCGACCCCGGAAAGTACCGGCCCGCCGAGGAGGTGGCGGCGTGGATGGACCGCGACCCCATACCGATGTACCACCAGCGCCTGCTTCGCCTCGGCGTTCCCGAAGGGGATCTGACCCGGATCGAGCAGGAGGTCGCCCAGCGGGTCGACGAGGCTACCGAGTTCGCCAAGAGCGGCGAGCGCCCCAGCCCTGACGTGATGATGACCGACATGTGGTCGGATGGAGGTTCTGAGTGGCGGAACTGAGCTACCGCGATGCCGTTGCCCACGGCATCGCCCAGGAGATGCGCCGCGACCCGGCCCTGGTCATGCTGGGCGAGGACATCGCCGGCGCGGGGGGCGTTTTCAAGACCACCGTCGGCCTCCTGGACGAGTTCGGGCCGAAGCGGGTGCGTGACACCCCCATATCCGAGCAGGCGATCCTGGGGGCGGCGATGGGCGCTGCCATGACCGGAGTGCCGGTGATCGCCGAGATCATGTTCTCCGACTTCCTGGCCGTGTGCTTCGACATCGTCGCCAACGAGATGGCCAAGTCGCGCTACATGACCGGCGGTCAGATGTCGGTTCCGGTGGTCGTCCGCACCGGCAACGGCGGCGGGTCGCGCTTCGGTGCCCAGCACTCCCAGAGCGTGGAGAATTGGTGCATGATGATCCCCGGTCTCAAGGTCGTCGCCCCCTCCAACCCCCGCGACGTCGTCGGGCTCATGGCGGCCTCGGTGCGAGATCCCGATCCGGTGGTCTTCTTCGAGCACAAGTCACTGCTGGCCACCAAGGGAGAGGTCCCCGAAGGGGAGGTCATCGACGAATTGGGCAAAGCCACCGTTGTCCGGGAGGGAACCGACTGCACGATCGTCGCTCTCGCCCTCATGGTCCCCCGGGCCCTGGCGGCGGCCGAGCGTCTCGCCGAAGAGGGCGTTTCCGCCGAGGTGATCGACCTGCGGACCCTGGTCCCTCTCGACACCCGGGCGATCCTGGGATCGGTGGGCAAGACGAGCCGGCTGTTCACGGTGGAGGAGAATCCCCGTCTGTGCGGTTGGGGCGCCGAGATCGCGTCACTGGTGGCCGACGAGGCCTTTTGGGAGCTCGATGGGCCCGTGGTCCGCATCACCACTCCGCACATCCCCCTGCCGTCGGCCGAGAACCTCGAAGACCTCGCCATCCCCTCCGTCGACCGGATCTACGAGACGGTCAGGAAGGCGATGGCCTGACCGACATCGCCGCTCCGACGACGATGGCACTGGCGATGAAGACGCCGTAGGCGATGCCCTGGGGCGTGGTCCAACTGATGGCGTCGGGATAACGGACGATGGCCACGACCTGCAGCACTCCGAAGGCCACGTAGGACCAACCCGCCGGACGTGTCGCCGTCGCCGAGTTCAGACTCAGGGCGTGGACCGCCACCACGCCCAGGCTGACCAACCAGGCGCCGACGGCGCGTCCCGTGAGAGGTGTCAACGCCCAGGGCCAGGCCGAGGCGGCCGATTCGGGGGCGACCAGGAGGGCAACGCCCATGGCGCCGAGGGCGAGAGCATGGAGGGCGAGGAGGGCTCGCACCCCTGCGGATAGACCGTCCCCGCCAGCCGGATCCGTGCCGGGTTTTCGCTGCTGCCCGAACCACAGGACCGCCAAGAGCACCGGGACCGTGATGTAGATAGCCAACCAGAGCCAGGTGACAGCTCGGGTCAGCGTCTCGAACTCCGCTCCCAGGTGGAACCGGTCGAGATGGATCAGGGTCACCACCAGGGTCAGGGCGGTGAAGACGAACACTCCGGGCACGGCGATGCGGGCGTCGCCCCAATCGCGGCGCCGTGCCGCCGTCCATTCGAAGACCGCGCTCGACCAGTACGACGCTCCGAGGAAGGCGGCGGTCAGTGGCGGGTCGACGGTCCAGGCGAAGTAGCGCTCCGTGCTCTCTGTGAGCACGAAGAGTTGGAGCCCGGCCAGCGCCACCAGGGCTCCGGCCGCCCACAGGAGGGCGGCCATGCCGCGGGTGAGCGGACGGCGGACGGAGTCAGGGCTAGCCATGGATCTCGCTCAACACCTGGTGCATCTGCTGCACCGCGATCGCGCCCGATCCGACCGCTGACGCCACCCGCTTCACAGAACCGTGCCGGACGTCGCCGACGACGAAGACACCGGGCAGGCTCGTCTCCATCGAGTAGGGATATCGGTCGCGGGGAAAGGCCGCGTAGTCGACGTCGCGGCCGGCCATGACGAAGCCCCAGTCGTCGCGTTCGACCACCCCGTCCAGCCACTCGGTATGCGGCTCAGAGCCGATGAGGACGAACAGCCCGTCCGCCTTTCTGTGTTCGGTCTCCCCGGTCGGGCGGTGGCGCATCACGATGTGCTCGAGGTGGTCGCCGCCTCCTCCGTCGATCACCTCGGTGTCGTACATGATGGTGATGTTGGGGCTCGTCTCGATCTCGCGGATCAAGTACTCCGACATGCTCTGGGCGAGGCTGTGGCTGCGCACCACCAGCGCGACCTGGCGGGCGAAGCGCGACAGGTACACGACCGCCTGGCCCGCGGAGTTGCCTCCGCCGATCACGTAGACGTCTTTGTCCGACATCGAGCGCGCCTCGGAAACGCCGGCGCCGTAGAACACGCCCCGGCCGATGCACGCCTCCAGGCCCGGCGCCGGCAGCGTCCGATACTCCACCCCGGTGGCGATGACCGCGGTGCGGGATCGGACCGTGGTCCCGTCAGACAGGGCGATGTGCAGCTCGTCGTCGATCCGCGCCAGCCCGACCGCCGAGCGGATGAACCGGAAGGAGGCGCCAAACGACCAGGCCTGGTGGAATGCGCTGAAGGCGAGCTTGGTCCCGCTGACCCCGCGCGGGAAGCCGGGGTAGTTGCGGATCAACGAGCTGGTACCGGCCTGGCCGCCGACGGCGGTCTGCTCGATGACGATGACGTCGAGGCCCTCGGAGGCGGCGTAGACCGCCGCCGCCAGGCCGGCCGGGCCGGCTCCGATGATGGTCACGTCCCGGACCCTGTCAGGGAGGGGATCCATCAATCCAAAGGCGTCGGCGATCTCGACGTCGGTGGGGCCGGTGAGAATGGTCGGCTCCTCCGTAAAGCGGAGTACGACGACCGGCAGCTCGGGGGAGTCCAGAGAAAGACCTTCGAGCATCCGCCGGCCTTCCTCGGTGTCGGCGTCGTAGAAACCGGTCGGGATGTGGTTGCGGGCGAAGACGTCTCGTAGCTCGTGGCTCCGCTCGGAGGCCTCGCCGATGAGTGTCACCGCCTCGAAGCCGGCGCCCTGGCCCACCGCCCAGTCCTCGAGAGCTCCGGTGATGGCGCCGTGGAACTCCTCGTCGCGGGGGTGCTCGGGCCGGAGCAGATAGAAGTCGATCTCGCCCAGGGCGAGGGCGTCGAACACGGCCTGGGCCCGGGCGAAGTCACCCCAGATGACGATCACCGCCCGGCGGGCCGTGGGATGCAGGGCGCGGGCACGATCGAGGAAGCCGATGGCCTCCGTGTCCTCGTCCGTGAAGGCGGCGAGGACCAGGGCGACCGGGGAGTCGTCGGCGTGCAGGGCGGTGAGCGCCTCCAGGCCCTCGTTGGGAGAGTCGGCGATCACGATGGCGTAGTCGTCGGAGTAGCGCTTGGAGAGCTCGTCACCGACAAAGGTGCGAGTCTGGCGGTGGCGTCCCACCAGCAGGATGATCGGCTTCTGCCCAGGCTCCACGACGGCTCCTCCGCTGCCCTGGCGTGGACTGTCAATCGTAGGCGGGGCGTCAACCCCGCCGATTCGGAGGGTCAGCCGAGCGGAGCCAGCCCCTGGCCTCCGGCGCTCCTGAGCAAGCCGACCACGATGCCGTCGGAGAGCGCCTCCCAGGAGGCGTTGATGATGTTCTCGTGCACTCCGATCGTTCCCCACGTGTCGGTGTGGTTGGAGGTCTCCAGCAGAACCCTGACCGTCGCCCCGGAGCCGTCGGTCGAGTCGAGGACTCGGACCCGGTAGTCGGTGAGCCGCAGATCGGCGACCTGGGGGAACACCGGGCGGAGGGCCTGGCGCAGGGCCGAGTCGAGGGCGTTGACAGGACCGTCACCCTCCCCAGTGGTAACTCTTCGCTCTCCGCCGACGATCAGCTTGACGGTGGCTTCGGCGGTTACATCCTCGCCAGTGCGACCCTCGACGTACACCCGGTAGGACTCCACCTTGAAGAAGTCCTGGATCCAGCCGCTCGCCTGCCGAACGAGCAGTTCGAAAGATCCGTCAGCCGCCTCGAAGTGATGGCCGGAGTGCTCCATCTCCTTGACCCGCTCCAGCACGCGCCGGGCGCCGTCTTCGTCCAGTTCGAGGCCCAGCTCGCCCGCCTTGGTGAGGACCGACGCCCGGCCGGCCTGTTCGGAGACGACCATGCGGGTCCGATTGCCGACCCCGGCGGGATCGACGTGCTCGTAGGCATCGGACCGGCGGACCAGGGCCGACGTGTGCAGACCGGCCTTGTGCGTGAAGGCCGAGCCACCGACATAGGGACGCTGGGGTTCGAGGCTGATGTTGACCAGCTCGGCGATGTGGTGGCTGATGGGCGACAGCATGCCCAGCTGCTCTTCGCTCACGACCGGCTCGCCCATCTTCAGCACCAGGTCGGGGATGATCGAGCAGAGGTCGGCATTGCCGGTGCGCTCGCCGTAACCGTTGACGCAGCCCTGGAGCTGGACGGCCCCGGCGTCGACCGCCGCCAGCGTCGAAGCCACCGCGCAGCCGGCGTCGTTGTGAAAGTGGACCCCGACACCGGTGTCCAGCTCGGTGCGGACCTTGCCGATGATCTCGACGATCTGGTGGGGGAGCGTGCCGCCGTTCGTGTCGCACAGAACGAGGCGCTCGGCGCCCGCCTCCACGGCTGTGCGGGCGGCAGCCAGGGCGAACTCGGGAGCCGAGCGGAATCCGTCGAAGAAGTGCTCAGCGTCGAAGAACACCCGTCGGTCGTGGCCGCTGAGGTACTCGACGGACTCGCCGATCATCCGCAACGCCTCGTCAGTGTCGGTGCGGAGCGCCTCGCGGACGTGGTAGTCCCAGGTCTTGCCGACGATGCAGATCGTCTCGGTGCCCGCCTCTAGCAATGCCCGCAACTGAGGGTCGGAGTCGACGCTCCGGTGGGGCCGGCGGGTCGACCCGAATGCCACCAATTCGGCGTTGCGCAAGTGGAGGCGAGTCGGGGCAAGGGAGAAGAACTCGTCGTCCTTGGGGAGCGCTCCCGGCCAGCCTCCCTCGATGTAGGCGACGCCGAGTTCGTCGAGGAGTTGGGCGATGCGGAGCTTGTCGCTGACGCTGAGCGAAATGCCTTCCTGCTGACTGCCGTCGCGCAGGGTGGTGTCGTAGATCTCGAGCTTGGCTGACATCGTGGTTGCTCCGGTCTTCTTATCGGTCCGTCGTCGGGGTTCGGGAATGAAAAAACCCCCTGCGATGGCAGAGGGCGAAAGGCGCAGGCCGGTATGGGGGCGTGCGCCTCAGTCGATAATGATGGTCCAGCTGGCGGTGTGTGTCATGGAGACCTGAGTATGGCGATCGTCCCGGGGTTCGTCAACGCCGGCTCATGCGAACAGGTCGCCCGACAGGTACTTGAGCCCTGTGTCGACCGCCACCGTTGCGACCACGGCGCCCGGACCCAGCTCGACGGCGAGGGCGATGGCCCCGGACACATTGAGGCCGGTGGAGGTCCCGGCCAGGAGCCCCTCCTCGGCCGCCAGCCGCCGTGCCATCAGGCGCGCCTCCGCCTCGTCGATCGGGCGGGCTTCGTCGTACATCGACGTGTCCAGGAGAGGGGGGATGAAGCCGACCCCGATCCCCTCCACCCGGTGGCTCCCGGGTGACCCGCCCGAGATGACGGCCGTGGAGGCGGGTTCCAAAACCACCACGCGGGTCTCCGCTCCCGCCTCTCGGAGCGCCGATGACACACCCATCGTTAGGCCTGCCGTGCCGGCCGCGGCGCAAAAGACATCGATTGGCCGGTCCATCTGGGCGATCAGCTCACGGCCAAGGCCCCGGTAGCCCACCAGGCTGTCTGAGTTGTGGAGTTGGTTGGTCCAGTACGTGCCAGGTTCACTGGCGAGAGCCGCCGCCGCCTCGATCATGCGAGGCGTCAGGTCGGGCGTGACCTTGCCGTCGACGCTCGGCACGATCGTCAGCTCGGCCCCGAACGCCCGCATGGTCTTCAGCTTCTCCTCCGAGAAGGCGTCGGAGGATACGACCTGGAACTTGTAGCCCTTGACCGCGCAGACATAGGCCAGCGACGATCCGGTGCTGCCCCCGGTGTACTCGACGACGGTCATCCCGGGGCGGAGGTCGCCGCGCCGCTCTGCCTCCTCGATCATGGCCAGGGCCATCCGGTCCTTGTACGAACCGGTCGGGTTGAACCACTCGAGCTTCACGTAGACGTCGGCCGCCCCGTCAGGCACCACTGGGCCGAGGCGCACCACCGGAGTCCCTCCCACCAGTTCGGTCATCGATCCGCCGACCTTCATGGCGGCAGCGTAGAGGCGTCAGCCCGAAGAGGCTAAGGCCCCCCGGGTTCCGATCGCGACGTAGCCTTCGGAGCCTTCCCGGAACATGCCCGTTCCTTCGGTTTGGCCCGCGATGACCACGGCGTTGTCGGTCGCTGTGGCGTAGGAGATCCAGGCCATATCCTCGACGCCGAACTCACCCTCCGACCCGATGATCGTCCAATCGATTCCGTCCCCGGACCACGACACCAGGTTGCCGTCACGCGACGCTCCCAGGGCTACGAAGCTGTCGAGGCCGGCGCTGATCGAGCCGAACGGTGCTCCGACGGACGTCCACTCCCTGGCATCGGCCGAGAACCAGACGCCGCTGCTCGTTCGAAGCACGTAGCCCACGCGATTGGCGACGAGCTCCGGAAAGTGATCAGAAGTCGGCACCATCGCGGCCTCCCGCCAGGAGGCGCCCTCTCGAATCCAGACGGACACCGTGTCCTCGACCAATATGGTGACGACCGCTCCGGCTGGCCCCGAGGCCACCGCGGTCGGATCGCCCATCCCGGATGTGTCGACCAGCGACCAATCCCCACCTCTGGATTCCCACATGATCTGGCGACTCGGCACGATCTGTTCCCCGTCGACAGTCGGTTGGCTTTCGTCGAACTCGATTCCGACCGCCACC
>DATFFO010000310.1:0-11845 GCA_035250025.1 Acidimicrobiia bacterium | reverse complement strand
AGCGGCGCTCAACCACCGGTGATCACCCGACGCAGCCGCCACGACGCCAGGGTGAGGAGGACAGCCGCGTAGACCGCCAGGACGCCTACCTCTGGAAGGACGTCGACGAGCGTGCCGCCGCGGTAGACGAGGTCGGAGAAGCCGTCGATTGCCCAGGCATGCGGTGTGGCGTGCGCCACCTGGCGCATGGTCGGAGAGAACAGCTCCATCGGCAGCATGCAGCCGCCCAGCGCTGCCAGACCCAAGCCGAGGAGCACCGACAGACCTCCCGCCTGCTGGTCATTGCGGAACACGGTGCCCAGCAGCATGGCTGCCCCGGCGGCCACGGCCGAGAAAACGAGCAGGAGCACGCTGACGCCCAGGAGGTTGCCCCATCGCACTCCGAACACGACGAGGGTCACCCCGACGATGTACAGGCCCTGGACCAGGCCGGTCGCCACTCTCCCCGCACCCTCCCCCGCCACGATGGTGTTCGGTGACGTGGGAGTCGAGAGCATCCGCCTCGTCACACCCAGCTGGCGGCTCTGGATGAGGGCGGCGGAGCCGGCGAGGACGGTCAAGAACACGAACAGGACGAGTTGCTGGGCGGCGCCGACGGCGAACTGCCCAGTTCCGGGCGGGAACAGGGACTCTCCGACACTGCGACTGGTGACCTCCACACCGGGGACCTCGACGGGAGCGACCGCGGCCGCCGCCCGGTCGACCTCGATCTCGGCCTCGGCCGCCACCACTCTGGAAACCCGCACCGTGGCAGTCACCTCCCGCAACGCCGCCTGGAGGATGGGAGAAAGGGTCGCACCCTGGTTGGGTCGCACCACGAGACCCACGACAGGATTCTCCCCGGCGGCAATGGCAGCGTCGAAGTCGGCCGGGATGGCGATCCCGGCCGAAACCCGCCCCCGCTCGACCTCGGCGAACATCGCCTCCTCGGTGGAGTGCACGTCCACGGCCGCTCCAGGGGTGTCTTCCAGGCGCTCGATGAGGGCGGACGACAGTTCCCCCTCCCCGGCCGAGACTGCCCACACCGTGCTGGCTCCTCCCCCGCCGAACTGGGCTCCGATGAGGAGGATGATCCCGATCGGGAAGATGAACACGAAGAAGATGTTGGACCGGTCACGGAACAGCCGCTGCAAGTTGGCGATCGCGATGGCGAGGATCCTCATGCGTACCGCCTTCGCAGCAGCACGGCGGCAGCGACACCCATCACTACCCCGAAGGCCAGCAGGGCACCGACGGCCGGCACAAGGCCGCCCAGCCCCTCTCCCGCCTTGAGAGCCCCGAGCCCCCTCAGGAACCAGGCGTGGGGGGTGGCAGATGTCAGCAGCTCCAGAAGCCGGTTGTTGCTGCCGACGGGGAAGAACGTTCCCCCCAGCATGCCCAACGCCACTGCGATGATCGACCCGACGTTCCCTGCTGCCTCCGGTGTCCGGGTGAGCCCGGCGACGACTCCGATGATGGAGGTGGCAGCGAGCACGACGGCGACGATGAGCACGAGCACCCCGGCGGGGGGACCCCAATCGGCTCCCATCAGGAAGGTCGTCGCCAGCCATAGGACGGTCAGCGAGGCGACGCCGAGGAGGATGCTGGTGATCGTCTTGCCGACGACCACCGCCCAGCGGGGGATCGGGGCGATCTGGAGCCGGGTGAGGGTCCCCTCGCGTTCCTCATCCAGGAGGCCCGTGACCCCGAACTGCACCATGAAGAACACGAAGAAAACCGCCATCGACGCCGCAAAGAAGGTGGTCGGGTCGAGGACCCGGTCGGCTGCTGCCACCTCGCCGATCGATGCCACCGGTGGGGCCGCCGCCAGGGCCTGACCCAGTTCGGGGATCACCGCCGGGTCGAGACCGCCCTGGATCGCTGTCAACGCCGCCACTCCCCGCTGCGTGTCCGCCACCCCGGCGGCAAAGCTGTCGGCTATCCCTCGTGCCACCGCTTCGGCGGTCGGCGAGTCCGGCTGGCCGATGACCTCGACCTCCGCCGCCTGGCCTGCCAGCACGGCCTCGGAGAGGCCGTTCGGAACCGAGATGCCGGCACCGATCTCGTCGCCCTCGATCATTTCCTCGAGGGCCGCCTCGTCTGGCGCGGTCACCACTTCGATCACGCCGTCGTCTGCCAGGAAGCCGAGAATGTCCTCGACCCCCTGGGAGACCTCGCCACCGTCTTCGTTGGCGATACCTATCACCGCGATCGACTCGCCTGAGAAGGCGCCTCCGAAGATGAAGTTGAAGATGAAAGCGAGAATGAGCGGCACACCGATACCGAGGATGAAGGCTGAGCGGTCGCGCAGCCGAAGCGTCAGGTCCTTGCGGGCGATCCGCCAGGCAGCACCCATCAGTCCCGCAAAGCCTTCCCGGTGAGGTGGAGGAACACCGCCTCGAGGTCGGGCTCCTGGATGGTCACTCCCGTGACCGCCATGCCCGCCGACCCGGCTGTGGTGAGGAGTTGGGGGAGGACGCTCGATCCCTCGGAGGCGAGAACGGAAACCGCCCCGTCCGAGGCGGAAGCCGACGCCACTCCCGGGGAGGCGCCCACTAGTTCGCTGACCGCGGTGAGATCACCTCGGCCCTGGAGCTCGATTCGGTCCAGTTCGCCTACCTGGGCGACGAGCTGGCGTCGCGTGCCCTCGGCCACGAGACGACCCTCGTCGATGATCCCGACCCGGTCGCAGAGGCGCTCGGCCTCCTCCATGTAGTGCGTGGTGTAGACCACGGCCATGCCCTCGGTCGAAAGAGCCTCGACCGCCTCGAGGATGGCATTTCGCGATTGGGGGTCCACCCCCACGGTGGGCTCGTCGAGAATCAGCAACTGCGGGCGGTGAAGGAGGCCGATGGCGATGTTCAGCCGCCGCTTCATGCCGCCGGAGTACTCCGATGTCCGGTCGCGCCGCCGGTCGGCCAGACCCACGGTCTCCAGCACCCGGTCGATCCGGCCGATCAACGACTCACCCGTCAACCCGTAGAGCCGACCGAAGAACCGGAGGTTCTCGTCGGCGGTGAGGTCGGGGTAGATCGCCAGTTCCTGGGGCACGAGACCCACCGACGCCCTTGCCGCCACTGCCCCCACCGACATCTCCGCGCCGGCTATGTGCACCGTTCCGGCATCCGGCCTGAGCAGACCGGCGACCATCGAGATCGTCGTCGTCTTCCCGGCGCCGTTGGGCCCGAGGAGGCCGTAGGTCTCACCCTCTGCCACGAAGAAGCTGACGTCATCGACCGCGACCAGACCGTCGAAGGTCTTGCGGAGGTGCTCGACAGTGAGCATGGCGTCCATGGGTTGCTGTTCTCCTACCGCTGGTGCGTTCTCGGAAGCTTGCCAGATGGCGACCCGCGCCGCACTCTTCGAGAACCGGCTAGAACGGTGTTGTCGGAGCGGCCGGCCTCAATCGAATACCCCGAGTTGGACGGTGGTGGGCTCGGCGCAGCAGAACCAGGGCTCACTCAGCCGCGGTCGCACATCTCCCGTCAGAGCGCTGGTGTCGATCGAGACCTCTGCAGCCTCGGCAATCACGTGGGTCATGTCGGCCAGCGTCGCCACCGGATCGCCGGTGCTCCCGGCCTCGGCCATTGCCGCCAGCTTCTGCTGAAGAGCATCCATCGTGGGATCGGCTGCCTGCCAGGTGTAGCCGAGGGCGGCGGCGTCGTATCCGGTGAGATGCGGTTCCAGATCCCCGACGTCCAGGATGAGGGAGCCGTCGGGGATCAGAAGGCGGATCGAAAGCTGGACCGGGTCGGTGACCGACGCCAGCTCGTGGCGCCAGATGAAGGAGGCGATGTCGGCTACCCCCTCCGGCGTTGTCCAGGGGGTGAACGGGAGCCACGTGGGATGGAGGTCGATGCCGGCAGCGCCGACCACGCCCACTGCTTCCTCGGCCTCGGCGGCGGTGTGGTCCTTGGCCAGCCGCGCCAGGATTCCGGCATCTAGCGACTCGATGGCCGACACCACGAAGACGACCCCGGCGTCAGCCAGGCGGGGCCAGACGTCCCGGTGGGCGAGGATGTGCTCCACCTTGACGGTGACATCGAAGGAGATGTGGGGGAACCGGGTGTGGACGGACTCGATCACCTCCACCGCATACGCCGGGGCGTTGAGAAAGTCGGGGTCGCCGAATGTGACATGCCCCGCCCCCGCCGCCACCAGTTGCTCGACGTCCGCCAGCACGGTGTCGGCGCCCGTGATGCGATAGCGGCCGTCGTAGACCGACGGGATCGGGCAATGTCGGCAGCGATGGCGGCACCCATGGCTGGCCTCGACATAGCCGACCGTGCGATGCCCATCGGCGGTGGCCAGATGGGCGTATCGATCGAGCGGGGGGAGCAGATGACGAGCCGGGCGCCGGAAATGCCGGCGGCCGATGTCGACGCTGACTCCGTGGGCCGGGGTACCCGCCTGCAGCGAGCCAACCCAGGCAACCAGGGCGTCCTCGTACTCGCCGCAGATGAGGCGGTCGGCGACAGATCCCAGCGTGCGCTTCTGCCCCACGCCGGCGTACAGGCCGTAGAAGGCGATTGGGATCTCGGCCCGCTCCCGGCGTATCCGCTCGGCGGCGGCGATGCCCAGTCGCAAGGCGGTGTGCATCGGCACGGAGATGGCAACGGCATCGACCCCCTCGAGACGCGAAGGCGTCCATGATTCGACGGCCAAATCGAGAGCCGACACATGGTGGCCGGCCGCAATCAGCTCGGCGCCGGGAGCGGCCACGTGGAGGGGCTGATGGCCGAGTTCGTAAACGGACACGAGGAGGACATGCACTGCCCGCAGGGTAGGCGGCGCATGCCCGTCATAAATCCGGCAGCGGTAGGCTCAACTCATGGCACTCCCTCCCGATTTGTCACGCACTCTGGTCGACGACTTCGTCCATGCCCTCCCGGATCTCGACCCCCAGGAGACCCAGGAGTGGCTGGAATCGTTGGAGGCCGTGGTGGAGCACGAAGGTCCGATCCGGGCCCGTTTCCTGCTGGCGAAGCTCCTGGAGCGGGCGCATGAGGTCGACCTGGAGATCCCTTCGTCGATCACCACCCCCTACATCAACACGATCCCTCTGGAGGACCAGCCCGAGTACCCGGGTGACGGGGACCTGGAGCGCCGCATCCGGCGGCTGATTCGCTGGAACGCCGCCGTGATGGTCACCAACGCCAACCACAAGGAAAAAGGCATCGGCGGGCACCTCTCGACTTTCGCCTCGTCGGCGACTCTCTACGAGGTCGGCTTCAATCATTTCTTCAAGGGCAAGAGCGATGGCAACCCGGGCGACCACGTGTACTTCCAGGGCCACGCCGTCCCCGGCATCTACGCCCGCGCCTTCCTCGAGCGCCGCATCGACGAGAGTCAGCTCGACAGATTCCGCTTCGAGGTGGAGGGCGGGGGCCTCTCGTCGTACCCCCACCCCCGGCTCATGCCCGACTTCTGGGAGTATCCCACCGTCTCGATGGGTCTGGGCCCGATCAACTCCATCTACCACGCTCGGTTCAACAAGTACCTGCACAATCGCGGGCTCGACGACACCTCGGACTCGTGGATCTGGTGCTTCGTAGGCGACGGCGAGGTGGACGAACCGGAGACCCTGGGCGCCATCTCTCTCGCCTCCCGCGAGAAGCTGGGCAACCTCGTGTGGGTCGTCAACTGCAACCTGCAAAGGCTCGATGGTCCGGTGCGGGGTAACGGCAAGATCATCCAGGAGCTCGAGGCGGTCTTCCGGGGAGCCGGCTGGAACGTCATCAAGGTGGTGTGGGGATCCGGCTGGGACGACCTCCTGGCCTCCGATGTCGACGGAGCGCTCGTGACGGTGATGAACGAGACCGTCGACGGGGAGTACCAGCGCTACCGGGCCGAAGACGGCGCCTTCGTCCGCGAGCGGTTCTTCGGCAAGGACCCTCGGGCCGCGGCCCTGGTGGCCGATTGGACCGACGAGGAGATCTGGGCGCTGCGCCGAGGCGGGCTCGATTATCGCAAGATCTACGCCGCCTACCGGGCCGCCACCGTCGATCTCACCGAGGGCCCGACCGTCATCCTGGCGAAGACGATCAAGGGATGGACGCTGGGCCCCGACGTCGAGGGCCGCAATGCCACCCACCAGATCAAGGAGATGACCAACCAGCAACTCCTCGACCTGCGCCGCCGCCTCAGCCTCGAGGATGTCATCCCCGAAGAAGCCCTCCAGGGCGACAACAAGCCGCCCTACTACCGGCCCGAGCCCGGCAGTCAGGAGTACGAGTACCTGATGGAGCGTCGCCGCCAGCTCGGCGGGTTCCTGCCCTCCCGAACGCTGCGAGTCCGTTCCAAGCTGACGCTGCCCGGACCCGAGACGTTCCAGGAGGTCTACCAGGGCTCGGGCAAAGCCGAGGCGTCGACCACGACCGCCTTCACCCGTCTCCTCAGGGGTCTGGCGAGGCATGAGGAATTCGGCTCCCGGGTCGTTCCGATCGTCCCCGACGAGGCTCGCACTTTCGGCATGGACTCCCTGTTCCGCGAGCTGGGGATCTACGCCTCCCAGGGCCAGCTCTACGAGCCGGTCGACCACGCCATGCTGCTGTCGTACCACGAGTCGGCCGATGGGCAGATATTGGAGGAGGGCATCACCGAAGCCGGCTCCACGGCCGAATGGATAGCCGCCGCCACCGCCTACGCCCACCGGGGCGTGCCGATGGTGCCCTTCTTCATCTTCTACTCGATGTTCGGGTTCCAGCGTGTCGGCGACCTGTTGTGGCTGGCAGCCGACGCCCGCGCCCGCGGCTTCCTCCTCGGTGCCACCGCCGGACGCACGACGCTCCAGGGCGAAGGGCTCCAGCACCAGGACGGCCACAGTCTCGTACTGGCGTCGACGGTCCCGGTGTGCCAGGCCTACGACCCCGCTTTCGCCTACGAGGTGGGAACGATCATCGAGGACGGCATCCGCCGTATGTACGGGACTGATCCCGAGGACATCTATTACTACCTCACCCTGTACAACGAGAACTACCAGCAGCCCCCGCGTCCCGAGGGGGTGGATCAGGGCATCCTCGACGGTCTCTACAAGTGGCAAGCCGCTCCCGAGGGCCACGAGACCGACGCCGCCATCCTCTTCTCCGGGACCGCCAACCTCGCCGCCCGCCAGGCCCGCGACGACCTGGCCGAGCACTACGGCCTTGGCGTGGAGCTGTGGTCGGCGACCTCATACAAGCGACTGCGGGAGGAGGCACTCGAAGTCGAGCGATGGAACCGGCTCCATCCGGCTTCCCCCCTGCGGACACCTTTCGTGACCCGCACCCTGGGCTCCGTCAGCGGCCCCATCGTGGCGGTGACAGACTTCATGAAGGCCGTCCCCGACCAGGTCGCCCCCTGGGTCCCGGGCACGTTCTCGGTGCTGGGCACGGATGGCTTCGGGCGCTCGGACAGCCGGGCGACACTGCGCCGTTTCTTCGAGACCGACACCGGTCATGTGGTGTTCGCCACACTGTCGGCACTCATTCGGGAAGGCCGTCTCGACCCATCGGCGATCGACGACGCCGTGCGCCGGTACGAGATAGACCCCGAGGTCCGCAACCCGGCTTGGGCCCACTGACCCACTCCCATCGGGGACCCACACCCTCCTACCTGGGATAATCGTCTCGCAGCGCCCTGGGGGGGCGCATGGGACCGACGACCCAGTGATCCCACAGATCGGTTAACAGGGGGGCCATGAAGGCCGATGAAACATCCGTGGCGACCACCACTCCCGCCTCGCCCGGCCTGACGGGCGAACGATGGCGCGCCCGTCTGGGCGCGTCCTGGTTGCTGCGCGCCGTCATCTTCCTCGCCCCCCTGGCGGCTGCCATCGCCGCTTCCCTCTGGCTCTCGCCTCGCCTGTTCGTGCCTGAGTCGGCCGCCGAGATCGTGGCCTGGTGGGGGATCCTGATCGCATCGACATCGGCCGTGGCCTGGGCGGTGGACCGTCTCGCCCGCAGGCTGATCCCCCTCGCCCTGATGCTGAAGATGACGATGGTGTTCCCCGACCGGGCTCCCTCGCGCTACAAGATCGCCCTCACCCGGGCCAACATCAGCGAGCTCCGGCGCCGTGTCGCCGACGCCGACGCCGGCGACATGTCGGCCGCGGCCAGCCTGATCCTCTCGCTCGGCAAGGCCCTCAACGAGCACGACCGGCGTACCCGGGGTCACGGCGAACGGACCCGGGCCTACGCCGACATGCTCGCCGAGGAGATGCGGATTCCCGAGGCGGACCGCGACAAGCTGCGGTGGGCGGCCCTTCTGCACGACATCGGCAAGCTCGATATCCCGGCCGATGTCCTCAACAAGGACGGGCCCCTCGATCCCGAAGAGTTGGCCCTCATCCGCCGGCACCCGCTGATGGGTATGCGGGTCGCCGCCACGATCGTCCCCTGGCTCGGCGAATGGGCCGGGGCCATCGAGCACCACCATGAGTGGTGGGACGGCACCGGATATCCCCGGGGCCTCAAGGGAGAGGAGATCTCCCTGGGGGCGCGCATCGTCTCGGTGGCGGATGCCTTCGACGTGATGACTTCGGGCCGGTCCTACCAGGCGGCCATGAGCCCGGCAGAGGCGCGTGAGGAGATCGCCCGCATGGCGGGCACCCAGTTCGACCCGGCGGTGGCCCGGGCCCTGATGAACGTCTCGATCGGGAAGCTGCGCTGGGCCATCGGACCGGTGACGTGGCTGGGCCAGATCCCTTTCTACCTGGATCGCCTCGGCCGCGACTTCCTGACCGTCTCGACAGCCGCCACCGTCACCGCCGCCGCCGTGGTGGGGGGAATCATCCCTCTCCCTGATGTGATCGCCGACCTCGCCCCGCGAGTGGTGGCCCAAGCGGACGCCGGCAACGAGGCTGTCGATCCCGCCGGACCGGGACCGGGTGAGCCGCAGGCCCCTGCCACGTCCGTCCCGCCGGGTGGTGCGCCCGAGACGACACTTCCGCCCGACACCACGCCCACCACCACACCGGGCACCACTCCGCCTACGACCCTTCCGGGCACAACGCCGCCTACGACGCCGCCTACTCCACCCGGCACCGAACCTCCCGGGACACCCCCAGGGACCCCGCCGCCCACGACGCCGCCGACGACCCCGCCCGGAACTCCTCCGACCACGACGCCACAGACGCCGCCGACCACATCCCCGCCGGCGCCCGACGTGAATCCCGATGTTGCATCCACCGATGAGGACGCCAGCGTGACCGTCGATGTCCTCGCCAATGACGCCCCTTTGCTCACCCTCTCAGCCATCTCAGCCCAGCCCGGAAAGGGCAGCGCCGACGTCGTGGCCGGGAAGGTCTTGTACACGCCGGACGCCGACGCCAACGGAGCGGATACCTTCACCTATCGGGCTTGCACCTCGGCCGGAGCCTGCGCAGAGTCGACGGTCGCCGTGCGGGTCAACCCCGTCAACGATGCTCCCGTGGCCAACGACGATTCGGGTGAGGCCATAGGCGGCGAGCCGGTCACGGTTCCTGTCCTCGCCAACGACATCGATATCGACGGCGATCCGCTCACCATCGTTTCCGTGCAGGAAGGCTCACGCGGCAAAGCCACAACGGACGGAACGACCGTCACGTATATCGGACCACGCCGAGACGCGACCACGGTCGAGATCATCTACACCGCCTGCGATCCTTCCGGAGCATGCTCCTCGGCGGTGCTCACCCTTGTGCTGCGCCCCGGCCAGCGTCCCCCTAATGCCGTAGACGACTCAGTGAGGACCAATCGCGCCGGGAGGGCGACCATCAACGTCCTCGCCAACGACACCGACCCTGATCACGACCTCGACCCTCGATCCGTGACCATCGTCAGTCCGCCGCGCCACGGCACGGCCGTCGTCCTTCGATCCGGGCATATCCACTTCGAGGCGAACTCCGGCTTCTCCGGCACCGACAGCTTCGCATACCGTGTGTGCGACGACACCGGGATGTGTGACCGGGCCACCGTCACCGTAAGGGTTCCCGACTAGGGGTGTGTCGGGCTCGAAACACCTTCAGTCACCTGTAACCTGAGATCCATGGCTTCCTATCAGGAGCTCGTCGCCATCGCTCGGGCGGCAGTCTCCGAGGTCGAACCCGAGGCGGTCGAAAGACGTCTGAATGCGGCTGTCATCATCGACGTTCGTGAGGGTGACGAGCACGCCCAGGGCACCCTCCCCGGGGCCCTCCTTCTCCCCCGCGGCACGCTCGAGAGCACCATTTCCGGGGCAGTCCCCGATCCACGGGCCGAGATCGTCCTCTTCTGCGGTGGCGGCGGACGCAGCGCCCTGGCTGCCCACACACTGGGTGCGATGGGATACAGCAACGTCCATTCGATGGCGGGGGGCTTCGGTCGATGGAAGGCTGAAGGAAGACCATGGGCGCCACCTGGGGGAATGACCACCGAACAGCGGACCCGATACAGCCGCCACATCCTCCTCCCGGAGGTCGGAGAGTCCGGCCAGGCCGCCCTCCTGGGGTCCTCGGTTCTTCTGATCGGGGCCGGCGGCCTGGGGTCGCCCGCCGCCCTCTATCTGGCCGCGGCCGGGATCGGGACGTTGGGGATCATCGACTCCGACGTGGTGGATGCCACCAACCTCCAGCGCCAGGTGCTCCACAATGTCGATCGCCTGGGCATGGCCAAGGTCGAGTCGGCCCGGGAAACGCTCGCCGCCCTCAATCCCGATGTGAAGCTGGTCACGTACGGCGAGCGATTGACCGCAACCAACGCCCTCGACATCCTCTCGGGATACGACGTCATCGTCGACGGCGGCGACAACTTCCCCACCCGATATCTGCTCAACGACGCCAGCCTTCACCTTCGGATTCCCGTCGTCCACGGGTCGATCTTTCGCTTCGAGGGCCAGGCCTCGGTGTTCGACCCGTACAACGGGCCGTGCTACCGCTGCCTCTTCCCGGCCCCACCACCCCCGGAGCTTGCCCCATCATGCGCCGAGGCCGGCGTTCTCGGTGTCCTGCCGGGCGTGATCGGCACCATCCAGGCCACGGAGGCGATCAAGGTCCTCCTCGGCCTTGGAACCACTTTGCGGGGGCGGCTTCTCATTTACGACGCCCTCGAGGAAGACTTCTCATCGGTCACAATCAGCCGGAGGCCCGATTGCCCCGCCTGCGCCGACGCCGATGCCCCGCCGCGGCTGATCGACTACGACTACGCCTGCGCCCCCGCCGGCACCGTTGCCCGCGGCTGACGCGGTGCTGCTCCCTCTCGAGGGAAGGGAAGCGATCCTCAACCACGCTCACTGGTGTCATCCCCTGGAGGCATGCGGCCTCCTGGCCGTCGACCCCGACGGCCGCATCGCCATGGTCTATCCGCTGACCAACCGCGACGCCTCGCCGGTTCGTTTCACGGTCGACCCCGCCGAGCAGTTCGGGGCCGTCAACCATTCCGAGGATCGGGGCTGGGAGATCGGCGGTGCGTTCCACTCCCACCCCGACGGGCGGGCGATCCTGTCACCGGTCGACCTGGCCGCCATCCAGCCGCAAGATTGGATCCAGATCGTCGTGGGGTTCGTCCCGCGACTAGAGATGCGGGCCTGGACGGTCAACCAGGGAGAGTCACAGGAGTTGACCCTGTCCACCACATGACCTTGTCCCCCACGGAGTGGGGGAAGGGGCCCCCACGAACGGAGTGAGTGGGGTAGGGGGATCGCCGAAGGCGAGGGCGAAGCCGGAGCGGACGTTGTAGCTCAGTCTCCCTGGTGGGAACGAGATCCCCCTACCCCACCGGCTCCGCTGCGCTCCGCCGGCGGGGGCCCCTTCCCCCTGTCGCTTCGCTCCAGGGGGACAAACTTCCGACTTCCGTCTTCCGACTCCCGACCTCCGTCTTCCGACCTCCGTCTTCCGTCTTCCGTCTTCCGTCTTCCGACTTCCGTCTTCCGA
>DATFFO010000309.1:0-5569 GCA_035250025.1 Acidimicrobiia bacterium | reverse complement strand
CGAGAGGAGCTGACGGATGGGTTTGCGACGGAGCCTGCGTACGAATCTGGTCGTTGTCGTGGTCGGAGTCTTGACGCTGACGTCGCTCGTGGCGTCTGCCCAGGAACTGGCCCCGGGAGGAACGTTCGCCGACGACAACGGCAACATCCACGAGGGCTACATCGAGGCGATCGCCGCCGAGGGTGTTACCCGCGGCTGCAACCCGCCGACGAATGACAGGTATTGCCCGCTCGACCCCGTCACCCGTGGGGAGATGGCCGCCTTCCTCAACCGCGCCCTGGACCTCGCCACCAGCGCCAATGACCACTTCGCCGACGACGACAGCTCGGTGTTCGAGGACGACATCAACGCCCTCGCCGAAGCAGGCATCACCAGGGGCTGCAACCCTCCCGAGAACGACGAATACTGCCCCGACGACGTGGTCACCAGGGAGCAGATGGCGGCCTTCCTCGTTCGGGGGTTCCAATACACCGATGACGGTGGTGGCGACCTCTTCGTCGACGACGACACTTCGATCTTCGAAGGTGACATCGACCGGTTGGGAACCGCAGGCGTCACGCTCGGATGCAATCCCCCCACCAACGACCGCTTCTGCCCGACCGACGACGTGCTGCGTGACCAGATGGCATCGTTCCTGGGCCGAGCCCTAGGGCTCCAGCCTCGGACTCCGCCGTCCACGATGGCAGTGGCGCCCTACTTCTTCCTCGACGAGAACGGCCATCCCCAGCGCACCGGGCCTTTCCTGGCTCCCGTCCATCGCACTGTCCCCCGGTCGAGCGCCACGGCGGCAGCCTCGCTTGAGGCGCTTCTGGCGGGGCCCACCGCCGCTGAGACGGCTTCGATCCCGAGCGTGTCAACTCAGATCCCCGATGGCACGACATTGAACTCGGTCGTCATCGCCGCCGGAGTGGCGACGGTCGATCTGTCGAGCGAGTTCAACGCCGAGGAGGATTCGGCGGCGGCCGCGTTGCGGGCCGCCCAGGTGGTCTTCACGCTCACCCGCTTCGACAGCGTCTCCAGCGTGGTATTCCGTCAGGACGGTCTCCCTGTGTCGGTTCAGACCGACAACGGTGCGGTGGTTAGCGGTCCCGTCGATCGCGATGACTACCTCGACTTCCAGGCCGCCGTGTCGGTGGAGACCCCCACGTATGGGGGCTCGACCGCCGGCACGCTGCGTGTCACCGGCTTGGCGGCGGCGTTCGAGGCCACCTTCGAGTACGCCCTCACCGACGGCGACGGCTTGATCATCGCCGAGGGATTCGCCATGGCCGAGTCGGGCGTGGGGTGGGCGCCGTTCGACTTCACGATCGACTACGACATCGACCGATCCCAGTTCGGGGCCCTCATCGTCTGGATCAACTCGGCCGCCGACGGCAGCCGCATCGACATCAGGGAGTACCCGGTCTACCTGCAGCCCTGAGTTCGCGGTCGGAACCTCCAACCTGCGTTCACGGCGGAGCGTGGGCGCGGCGCCTGCGGTGGGTGGGGTGAGGGTGAGGTTGCCGGGGGCCGCAACCTACAACACCCCACCGACACAAACCAGTGGTGTGTCGGGATTTGGTGATCCGGTGAAGGCTGGCTGTTGCGCAGGCTATCGTTACCTCAAGAATGACTGAGATAAGTCAGTTGTCGATCACGAAGCGGGCGGCATTGCATGGCGCGCTCTCCGACGAGCACCGCCTGCGCATCGTCGACGCCCTCGACGCCGGGGATTTCACTCCCGGTGAGCTCGGCATCCTGACGGGAATCTCCAGCAACCTCCTCGCCTTCCACCTACGGGTGCTTGATGATGCTGGCATCGTGGAGAGGCGTCGATCGGAAGGCGACTCGCGTCGTCGTTACGTTCACCTTCTGCCTGGAATGCAGTCGCTGGCGATGAGCAGCGCTCCGATCCAAGCCAAACGCGTCGCCTTTGTGTGCACGCACAACTCCGCCCGATCTCAGTTCGCCGAGGCGGCGTGGAGGTCCGTGGGAGGTCGCTCGGTGTGGAGTGCCGGGAGCGAGCCGGCGGCCCGTGTCCACCCGGAAGCGGTCGAGGCGGCACGCCGTTTCGGCCTGGATCTGGCCGGCATGCAAACCAAAGGATTCGGGGCGGTGCCTCGCAGGGTCGATCTTGTCGTTTCGGTTTGCGACCGCGCGTTCGAGTTGGGTGTTCCGATCGAGGGAACGATGATGCACTGGTCAGTGCCGGATCCCATCGAGCGCGGTTCGGACGCCTTCCCGCTGGCATTTGCCGACATCGCCGGAAGGATCGAGCGGCTCCGAGGGAAGGTGGCATGAGCTGGCGCGGCGTGGGCGCAGAGTTCGTCGGGACAGTCATGTTCCTCGTGGCCATCGTGGGTTCGGGGGTCGTCACGTCTGTGGGTGGGCCCCAATCCACCCAGCTTTTCCACCACGCCGTCATAGTCGGGGCAATGCTGGCGGCCCTCATCCTCGCTCTCGGGCCGATCTCCGGCGCCCATTTCAATCCTGCCGTCACGTTCGCCGACGCCGCCCTCGGCGGGATATCGAAACGGTTGGCGGGCGCGTACGTCTTGGCCCAACTGGTGGGGGCCGTCGTCGGCGTTGCCCTTGCCAACTTTGTCTTTGGTCATCCGATCGTGCAGGTGGCAGAGATCGAACGCCTCGGAGTGCCGCTCGTTGCCAGTGAGGCGTTGGCCACGTTCGGCCTGCTATTCGTGATCTTCGCCACGGTCGGGTCCAACAGTTCGGGTGCTGTGGCAGCCGCCGCCGGGACCTACATCACCGCCGCCATCTTCGCCACCCCATCCACCTCGTTCGCCAACCCCGCCGTGACGATCAGTCGACTCCTGACGCCGACCTGGACCGGCATCGCCCCCAACAGTGTCCTCCCCTTCCTCTTCGGCCAGGCGATCGGGACGGTCGCGGCCATCGTCGTCACGCGTTTCATGCTCTGGCCGACCCGGGACGAAGCACGGCCCGCCATCCAGCTGCAAACAGAGAAAGGCTCCCCATGAGCTCAAAGCCCGTTGTCCTCTTTCTTTGTGTCCACAACGCCGGGCGCTCTCAGATGGCGGCGGGCTGGCTTGCTCACCTCGTTGGGGATCGGGTCACCGTTCTTTCCGGTGGCTCGACTCCGGCGGCTCAGGTGAACCCGGCTGCAGTCGCGGCTATGGCGGAAGTGGGAATCGATATCGCCGCCGCCCGTCCGAAAGCGTGGACTGACGAGACGCTGGGTGCTGCCGACGTGGTCGTGACGATGGGATGTGGCGATTCTTGCCCGGTCGTGCCGGGCAAGAAATACCTCGACTGGGACCTAGACGATCCCGCCGGCATGAGCGTGGAGGACATCAGGCCTATCCGTGATCAGATCGAGGCGAGCGTCAGGCAGCTGATCGCCCAGCTGGGCATCGTCGCCTAATACCCGGATAGCCGCGTCGGAGTGGGCTGGCCGTCCCGGAGCGCCACCGACACCTCGTGCTCGGCGCGCACCTCCCGGATGACCTGGCCGTGCACTTCGAGTTGGGTGGTCGATCCCACCTTGAGCAGGTGATAGCGATGACGCTCCCCGGCGAGGTCCAGTTCGATGGTGGCGAGGAGCGCCGAATGGCTGACGTCCAGCGGCTGGCCGGCCGCAATAGTGATGTGGCGAAGCGCGCTGGCGGCCTGGGTCGGAGTCGCGTACGGACCGAAGACCTCCGGCTCGGCACCCTCGGCTTGGTACAGGATCACATACACAACGCCAAGCAGGTTACGTGGTGGGCCCCCCTCGGATCGAGAAATTCACTCGCCGCCGACCCAGAAGCCCGGTGTGGCCTAATCTGCGAGACGGCGCGGTCGGGTCGATGGTGGCGACGTCGTGATCCGTTTCACGCCAGTCGGTGCGGTTGGAAGGGGCTTCTGGTTCGCTTCCTCGCTGCCGCGACCCATCAAGGAAAGAGGACATGACTGCGACCGGCATTGGAACCCGGGAGGATCCTTGGATCCTGCAAACCCCGCCGGGGACCGCCACGTATCAGATGTATCGCGATGACTCGGTCGACCCACCCGAACTCGTTTGTCAGGTGGGATCGACCAAGCTCCGCTATCTCGCCCGATGCCTCGAGGACGTTCCCGAGATGCTCCGAACACACGGCGACTGGATGGACCTGGGGAGCGCCGACGAGGGCAAGGACGCCAAGGGGGGAACCCTCGAAGCGTGGGCGAGGTCAGGATCGAATCCGGTGGGCGGCTGGTATGGGCTTCGCAACGGTTACCGGGGCCGATTTGCCATGTACGTTCCGCCGCTTCTGGAGCATCTCGATCTGGTCGAACTCGAACACAACCCGAGAAACAACCGAGTCAGGGCCCGGTGATCATCTAGCCACGGGCTTGACAGCCCGGACTATCACGGAGTCCAATCCGTCGGCTGCCTGGTGCGTGGGCGTGAGGCTGACGTCGTCGAATCCGGCGGATTCGAGACCGGATCGAAACTCGGAGTAGCTGAGAGCGCCTGCGATGCATCCAACCCAGTCGCCCCGTTCGGCCCGCTGTTCGGGGGTGAGTTGGTCCTCGGCGACGATGTCATAGACGCCGATGCGCCCGCCGGGACGCAGTACCCGGGCGATCTCGCTGAACACCGCAGGTTTGTCGACCGAGAGGTTGATCACGCAATTCGAGATCACCACATCGACCGAAGCGTCGGGGAGAGGGATCTCCTCGATGTAACCCTTGAGGAAGGAGACGTTGGTGGCTCCCGCCTCGGAGGCACTCCTTTGCGCTAGGTCGAGCATCTCGTCTGTCATGTCCAGCCCGTAGACAAATCCGTCGGATCCGACCCGCTTGGCGGACAGAAGAACGTCGATTCCCCCACCCGAGCCCAGGTCGAGGACTGTCTCTCCGGCTCGCAGCTCGGCGACGGCGATCGGGTTGCCACAGCCGAGGCGGGCCTCGGCAGCCGAGTCCGGGATCGTGGCGAGTTCGTCGGCGGAGTAGCCCTCAGCCGTCATGTCAGGCCCGGTGCCTCCGCAGCAATCCGAGTCGCAGCACCCGGACCCGCTGGTGGCGGCGACGGCATACCGCCGGCGCACGTTCTCGCGGAGCTCCACATCTGTCGTCATGACGGACTCCCTTCGCATCGATGGCCGTCGATGCAACCTTACCACCTCGTATCGATGGCTGTCAATGTGATAGGCTGGCTCTCATGGATGCGAACATCGGCTGCTGCGTGCCGGTCACCGACGAGGCCCTGTCCCGGCCGGCCGCCCAGGATCTGGCCGGCATGTTCAAGGTGTTGGCGGACCCTGTGCGGCTGCGGCTTCTCAGCCTCATCGCCTCTGTCCCCGAGGGCGAGGTCTGCGCCTGCGACCTGAACGAGCCACTCGATCGGAGTCAGGCGACAGTTAGCCACCACCTGTCGACGTTGGTCAACGCCGGCCTCGTCACCAGGGAACAGCGGGGAAAGTGGGCCTGGTTCCGGGTCGCGCCCGACCGGGCCGACTTCGTCAAGTCAGTCCTGGGGGGTCAGCCCGCCGTTTCCATCAGGTAGAGAAGCCCCCACCGTCCCGGGACGGCTGTCAGGTCTTTCCGGGGGAGCTCTCGTCCATCACCTGTTGCCCGGCGCTCTTGG
>DATFFO010000308.1:0-2988 GCA_035250025.1 Acidimicrobiia bacterium | reverse complement strand
GCTGGTCTCGATCGCTTCTCCCCCCCGGCTGATCGGAACGATCGAGTAGTTCTCGCCGTAGCGGCTCCGCATGTCCCGCTCGATGGCGCCGAGGACCCCGGGGTCATCGTCGACCAGGAGCATGATCGGACGACTCGAAGCGGAGGGAGGGGGTGCGCTCATAACCACGGCCGATCATATCCGCCCCCAAGGGGCCGGGCAGCTAGTGGTGTGTCGCTCAATTAGGAAGCCCCTCTCCCTCGCCTCGAGCAAACGGGAAGTGTCAGGCGCCCTTGTCGCCGGTGGCGCGGGCGTGGGCTTTCAGCGCGAGCTCGCGCACCTCTTCCGCAGTCGACTCGGGGTTGAGGACGCTTATGAACCCGTAGCCGTCGTAGACCGGATGCGGGAAGAACTGATCGAATGCGGCCGGATCACGGTCCTCGTCGTCGGAGAACCGCTCGGCCAGCGCCCTGCGGCCGATATTGATGTTGAGGCGAAAGACGCCTTCCCGATCGAGATGGGACGTGTCATCCCCTGGCTGGTCGCGCTTGACCAATGTGATGAAGGGGAACTGAGGACCGTCCACAGAGAAGAACACATCCCCCCAAGCCTCCTCGGGAGCGCTGTTCGCAGCCGAAGCGACTGTTGTGACGACCCCGGGGAGGCTGCCGATGAACTCGATCAGCTCGGCTTCAGTCATGCGTTGATTCTGGCGCGTTCAGGTCGCTCTATGGCGCGACCCGAACACGCCAGAAGTCAGGCGCTGGCTCGCAAGCGATGGATGCCGATCATCTGGTGCGACACCGGCGCCGAGGGCGGGTGGAAGCGGGCGGCGTGCATGTCCCTGACGAGGCGCTCCAGCACCGACTTGCGGAAGTAGGAGCGACCGCCGACCAGGGTCACGGCGTGGTCGACAACTTCGGCGGCGGCCGCCGTTGCCTCTTGCTTGGTGGTCATGGCGACCACCATTGCCTCGACCACGTCGGGCTCAGCCGCCACCCTGCGGACACCCGTCTCAAGAAGGGATGACGCCCTGAAGTGGGCCGTCTCCATCCGCCCGACCACTTCCTCCGTGAGGGCCTCCGCGCGGTACGTGGTGTTGTTCCCTGTTCCGAGCGAGGCCAGAGCGACCTCTCGGGCCCGGTCGGCGATCCCCACGTACACTCCGCTGACGCCGGACAGGAACCAGCGGATGGCCCGGGCGAAGGCCGGATCCCAGGCGGGCCCCTCGGCAGGCAGCCGCGCTCCGACTGCGGTGGCCGGCACGAAAACGTCGTCGAGGACGAGATCGTGGCTGGCGGTGGCGCGCATGCCCATCGTGTCCCAGGTCGGATCGACGCTGACGCCCTCGGCAGAGGCGGAAATGGCGACCACGAGGATCTCGCCTGTGGCGGCGTCCTTGGCGTTGACGCGGACCACGTCCATCACGTCGGCCTGGGAGCAGAAGAACTTGCGCCCGGTGATCCGATAGCCCTCCCCGTCGGGAGTGGCGACGGTGCCCGTATCCCAGGCGCCTGCCACGATCGCCTCGGCACCCGTAGATCCGAGGACGATGCCGTCTTCGGCGACACGACGCAAGGCCGGTTCGTTGGCTCCGCTCCCCCGCCATCCCTCGGCGGCGGCCCCCACCTGGAACAGATGCATGTTCACCGCCAGGGCCGTAGAGGCGCAGGCGGCGGCGATGATGCGCTGGGCCGCCACCGTCTCCTCCAGCGTGGCGTCGAGGCCACCGAGCTCTGCGGGGACCGGACCCCGTAGGTAGCCGAGGGTGCGCAACAGCTCGTAGTTCTCGGTCGGGAAGCGGCCGGCGAGGTCGACTTCGGCGGCTCTCGTCTCCAGTTCGATGACGGCCTTGGCGGCCGCCTCCAGCATTTCGCCCATGGTTCCTCCGTTTCTTCGGGCGTGCCGAAACGTACGGCCCGGACCAAGGGGCGCCTAGTACGAAATGTGTACTGTGGGTCGCGACACCAAGACGGAGAAGGTGATGCCCGACTATCGCCAGTATTGCCCCATCGCCAAGGCCGTCGAGGTCCTGGGTGAGCGGTGGTCGATGCTGATCATCCGTGAGATGCTGGTCGGTGCCCGCCGCTTCAACGAGATCGCCCGCGGGTTGCCCGGGATCTCCCGCTCGCTACTGACTACCCGCCTCCGCCAGCTGCAACGCGCCGGGCTGATCGAGCATGCCGACGGTTCCTACACCCTGACCGAGGCCGGGCATGACCTCGCCCCGCATGTGTTCGGACTCGGTCATTGGGCCCAGAGGTGGCTGCTGGCCGATCCCCGACCCGAGGAGATGGACCCCACCCTCCTCTTGTGGTGGGGTCACACCCGGCTCCACACCGACCTGCTCCCCTCCGGTCGCCGCGTGCTCGAGTTCCGCTTCGTCGACCACTCCAATCGCTACTGGCTCGTGGTCGAGCCGGCGGGGACGTCGATCTGCGAGTACGACCCTGGTTTCGGCGTCGACGCCGTGGTCACCACCGACCTGCTGACCCTGCATCGGGTCTGGAACGGCCGAGAGGAGTTCCGCGACGCCATGAGGGCCGAGCGGATCCAGCTCCACGGGTCGACGGCCATCATCAGACAGCTTCCCGAGGTCCTGGCCATCGCCACCCTGGGTGAGATGGCCGAGACGGCCCGCAATTCCGCCC
This sequence comes from Acidimicrobiia bacterium, assembly GCA_035250025.1. Taxonomy (GTDB): domain Bacteria; phylum Actinomycetota; class Acidimicrobiia; order Spongiisociales; family ZC4RG35; genus DATFFO01. Next base: position 358 of record DATFFO010000308.1, on the reverse strand, counting down.
GCTAGTGGCGTCTCGCTCGGGCGCGTGTCTCCGAGTCAGCGGGTCACCGAAGGCGAACCCCCGGTTTGCGCTGTTCTTTGGACGAGGGCGAACGGCCTCACCGTTCTTTCGACGGTGGGTGTCGCTAGCCGATACGTACGGTCCAAAGAACGTGGAGGCCGTACCCCACGGTCCAAAGAACACGGCAACATGCACTGGGAATGTCGCGCGAGAAGGGTGGTGTCGGAGAGAGGACTTGAACCTCCACGCCCTTATCGGGCACTAGGCCCTCAACCTAGCGCGTCTGCCTATTCCGCCACTCCGACGTGACTTGTCAATTATACCCCTCGGCGTTTGCTCAACTCAGGAGCAGGGTGAG
>DATFFO010000307.1:0-8697 GCA_035250025.1 Acidimicrobiia bacterium | reverse complement strand
GCTTCATGGCCACAGAAGCGTCGAGGGCCCCGTCATCCTCGTCGCCCACCATGATGAGAAGAGGCACCCTCAGCTCTGCGAGCTCATCGGTGAAATCGAAGATCGACGGGCGCTCCTTTTGGAATCCGCGCATTGTCAACGCCGATCCGATGGGCGAGTGGTTGGCAAGCATCGTCTCGAACTCGAGGTGGCCGCGGGGATCCTTGTTCAGAAACTGGACGCGCGCTGGCCCCCTGGCATAGCGCTTCGCGACCTGAGCCGAACCTTCCTGCTCGAAGGCGCGAGCGATCGTTTCGCATTCTCGTCGGAACGCCTCCCGTACTTCGTAGGCAGCTCCGTATCCGACACCGCCGATGACTGCCGACGCCACCAGCTCGGGTCGGGTCCGGGCCACATGCAGGGCACAGAACCCACCCATCGACAGGCCGACGAGGTGGACGGGAGCCAGATCGAGTTCGGCAATCACGTCGATGCAGTCCTGAACCGCATGCTCCTGGGAATATGAACCGATGTCTTCGGGGACTTCCGATGGGGGATATCCGCGTGCCGAGTAGGTCACCGATCGGAAGCGGCGGCCGAAATATCGCACTTGCGGCTCCCAGCTCCGCTGATCACCAGCGAACTCGTGGATGAACAAAAGGGATGGGCCCGAGCCCGTTTCCTCCACATGCAAGGTGACTCCGTCGACTGTGGAATGGACCTGATGGACTTCCATTGGTATATCATACACCAAGGGAGTGGGCCGCGGCTTATTCGGCGAGTTCCTGGTGCGCTTCCAGGATGTGTTGCCGGGTAGCTTCGGCGGCGCCCTCGGCGTCCCGATCCCGCAATGCCTGGATGATCGCCTCATGCTGGCGGGCAGACTCCGCCAACGATCGATTTACATGGGGCCCGTTACCCAATGTCCGCCACAGGAGATTGAGTTGTGCCAGCAATACCGGGGACTCGGTTGAGTCGTATATAAGGAAGTGGAAATCCCGATTCACCTTGCGGGCCACGTCGATGTCGGCGCTTTCAGCCAACCGCTGATTGAGATCCTCCAACTCGGCGAGGGCTTCGTCGGTTATGTGTGCGGCGGCTAGAAAGGCGCCGAGGCTTTCCAGCGCAGCACGAATCTGGGCGTTCTCGAACAGGCGGGAGTTCTCGGATCGCACCACCACCGAGGCCCGATGGGGTTCGGTGACGATGTACCCCTCTCCCTCCAAGCGCCTGAACGCCTCGCGGACGGGGGTAGGGCTTACGCCCAGCATTTCGGCCACGTCGCGTTGACGCAGGAACGTCCCCGGCTCCAATTCGCCGGATTCGATCATGTTCTTCAGGGCCTGTGCGACCAGGTCGGTCTTACTTTGATATGGGACGTGGGTAGTCATGGGATCTGCAGGGGTGTCATATGATATACCAACGATCCCGACAGACCCCGACTCGATTGACTGGCAATGACCCTCGATCTCAGCGCGCCTCATCCCGGTGTCATCCAGATACTGATGAATCGCCCCGCCCAGATGAACGCTCTGGACCCGGTTCTCCTGTCCGATCTCGTTAGTGCGATCGGAGACGAAGCCGCCAGCGTCGTGATCCTCGGATCCACTAGCCGAGATTGCTTCTCGGCCGGCGTCGACCTCAAGCTTGGTGACCAGGAGCGGGCCGAGGTGAGTCGTGGTCTTTATCGGCTCTATCAACTCATGCGCAGGACCAGTGCCGTCCTCGTCGCAGCGGCGGAGGGCCATGTCATCGGTGGCGGAGCCCAGCTGCTCATAGCCTCCGACCTGCGGGTGGTCGGGCCAGACGTATCGATTCGCTTCATGGGGCCAGGCCATGGTCTGGCGGTGGGAGCGTGGAGACTTCCGGGACTGGTCGGTCGTGGTCGGGCGATGGACCTGACGTTGTCGATGCGGCCGGTGGCAGCCGAGGAGGCCCTGTCCATAGGCCTCGTCGAGGAGATCAGTGCGGAGCCACTCGTTCGTGCCCTCGAAATCGCACGACACATTGTGGCTCTGTCCCCGCCCGCAGTCGCCGCCCTCAAGAGGATCGTGGGTATGACCGGAGAGGCTGAGGCTCTGATCGCAGAAGCAGAGTTCAACGATCAGTGGAACGGTGAGTTTCCCGGTCGTGCCACCAACCATGACTGACCACCCGCCCTCGGGACCTCCTCCCTCGCCCTCGAACCTGGCGGCGTGGTCGACGCATTTGGGTCGTCGCATCGAAGATCCGTACGAGCTGAGGTGCGCCCTCGCCGCCGGCGGCACCCTCCCGGGTGCCTTCTCGGAAATGGGTCGCCGATACGCCGATCGCCCCGCCCTCACAGTCGACGGCACAACCTTGACTCACGGCCAGGTCGAAAGCGAAACGGCCCGGGTGGCGGCCGCTTTGAAGCGGACGAATGTAGGTCTAGGAACTCGGATCGCCCTAGTCGCCGACCCGGATCTCTCGGTTGTCGTGGCCTATTTGGCAGCGCTTCGCGTGGGGGCGATAGTGACCCTGGTCCATCCCTCATACACCGTGTCCGAAATTGCTGGCATCTTCAGAGGCGGCAGCGCCGAGTTGGCATTGGCAACGGGGGACTCGCTGGGGAAAGTCGTCGAGCTCTCGACGGATTTTTCAACGGTCGGGCTGAAGCGGTTGGATCGAGCGATCGCCGAGCATGTACTCGACGACGGGCACGAGTCTGACGTCGCTGCCGTTGAACCGGCCATGGGCCCGGACTCCCCCGCCATCCAGGCGTTCACGTCGGGTTCAACAGGAGAGCCGAAGCCCGTCAGGCTCTCCCATCGCAACCTTCTCACCTCGATCAGGGGGGCGATGGGGGCGTGGCGCTGGTCGGCGGCAGACCGGCTCGTTCATTGTCTCCCCATTGCCCACCAGCATGGGCTCGGCGCAATTCACGCGGCCTTGCTGTCTGGTAGCCACGCCGTGATCCTTCCTCGGTTCGATCCGGAGAGGTTGATCGAAGTCGCCGACCGTGAGGAGGCATCTGTCCTGTTCTCGGTTCCCGCCATCTACGACAGGTTGCTGGCAGAGGTCCCCCACCTGTTGGACCGCCTGGGCCGCCTCCGTTTGATGACATCCGGCTCGGCTCCCCTCGCCCCCGAAACGGCATCGAGAATCCAGGAAGCCACTGGACAGATCCCGTTGGAACGTTACGGGTCGACGGAGGCGGGTCTCGACGTATCGAACCCATATGAAGGCCCGCGCATACCCGGGACGGTTGGACTGGCGCTGCCGGGTGTGGAAGTCGCCATCCTCGACCCCGACAGCGGAACGATCACTGATCGAGGAACCGGAGAGGTTGTACTGCGTGGGCCTCAAGTGTTCGGGGGCTACGGGACGGATGAGGACCGTCGTGCCTTCGTAGGTGGATGGTTTCGGACGGGTGACTTCGGCGCGATCGGCGAGGAGCCGGCCCATCTCCGACTGGTCGGTCGCACCAAGGATGTGATCATCACCGGCGGACTGAATGTCTATCCGCCCGAGATCGAAAAGGTGTTGCGTGAGATTCCCGGCGTCGTCGATGCCGCGGTCATCGGCGTCCAGTCCGAGCGCTGGGGAGAGGCGGTGACAGCATTCGTGGTGAGGGATCAGGGCGGGCCACAGGATCTGACCGAGGCGCTGCAGTCTCGGCTTGCCCCGCACAAACGTCCCAAGCAGATCATCGAGGTCGATGAGATCCCGCGGACCGAGGTGGGAAAGGTACGACGTGAGGAACTCGAGCAGTCGATTGCCCAACGGCCCAGCTGAGCGGCCCCCGCGACATATGGTATATCATCTGCCCCGAACGGGCTCGAGATGGAGTGAACGATGGACCTTGGTCTCCTAGGCAAGAACGTACTGGTCACTGGCGGCAGCATGGGGATCGGAAAGGCATGCGCTCACCTGTTTGCAGAAGAGGGTTGCAACGTCGCCATTACGGCCCGAACGGCTGACAGACTTGCCATGGCGGCGACAGATATCGAGGAACAGACGTCGGCCCGGGTGCTCCCACTACCGGGAGACATGAGCGTTGAGGACGACGTCCGCAGGGTTACGGCGCAGGCGATGGATGAACTCGGGAGCATCGACATCCTGGTCACTTGCGCCGGGAGTTCTCCGGGTGGGCTGATGGAGGAGCTGACGGACGATCAGTGGTACTCGTCGCTCAACCTCAAGTTCATGGGATACGTCCGTTCGATGAGGGCGGTCCTGCCTCACATGAGGGAGCGAGGATCGGGCTCGATCGTCCTCGTTGTGGGCAATGATGGCCTCAAGCCCAGCTACTGGGAGACGACGGCCGGCGCCGCCAACGCGGCCGGAATCAACGTGGCGTCATCGATGGCGGAGCAGTACGCGCCTCACGGGATAAGGGTCAACACGGTGAATCCCGGACCCGTCAACACGGGACGATGGGATGGCCTCGAGAAGGCCTTCGCTCGCGACAAGGGAGTCAGCCAGCAGCGGGCCCACGAGCTGGCGGTCGCCAGCATCCCCCTGGGGCGCATCGCCGAGCCAGAGGAGGTGGCTGGTCTCGTAGCCTTCCTGGCGTCGGACCGAGCGAGTTTCATCAACGGCTCTCACATCCTCGTCGATGGCTCGCAACGCAAGGGCATCATGGACACGTGACAGGTGTCGTTGAGGTCGCGGCCGCTAAGAGTTGACCAACCGATAGGGAACGTCTTCGGCCGCGGTCAGGACCACCGCATCACCGATGGCGATTTCCGCTCCGTCCAGAGGCGCCGTGACACGCAGAGCGCCGTCGAGGAAGTCGGCCATTACGATGAGGCGCCCGTTCGGCTCGTCGCCCAGCCAGACCCGTGTCCATGAATAGACCGTCCCCGACTCGGTCAATGGGGCCCGGACCGGGGGAGCATCGTGGCCGCACGGGCTCAGGTCGAGCACGGGCAGCATCACCGTCCCACAGACCGGGCAAGTGCCGTATTCGACGGCGGCCATCAGTTGCTCCAGTCGGGATAGGCGTACACGCTCTTGCCGCCGCACACGTACAAGACCTGGCCGGTGATGACGCCGGCGGCCTCCGAGACTAGGAAGGAGACGGCGCCGGCGACGTCGTCGGGTGAGCCCACGCGGCCCAGCGGAACGCTTTGGAGCAGGCGCTCGAACGTCGCCTGGTCATGGGAGAGGAGCAGCGGGGTCTCGATGAGGCCAGGGGCGACGACGTTGAGCCTCACGTCGCGGGACGACATCTCCACCGCCAGCGCCCTCGTCATCCCGATCACGCCGGCCTTGGCGGCGGCGTAGGCACTCTGGCCCCACCATCCGAGCCACGCCCGGGACGAAACCGTGACCACCGACCCTGTGCGCGCCTCGCGCATGGGGGCCAGGGCGCGCCGGGTGCAGTAGAGGACCCCGTCGAGATCGATGGAAAGGACGCGATCCCAATGGTCGTCCGTCACGTGCCTGACGGCAGCGTTGCCCCCGACTCCGGCGTTGTTCACCAACGCCGTCACCATCCCGGCCGAATCCTCGATGGCGTCGAACATGGCATCGACTGCCGTCGAATCGGTCACGTCGGCGACCGCCGGGTGGGCCGAGCCGCCCTGGTCGACAATGCCCTGGGCCACTGCTACGGCCCGGTCCTTGTCAAGGTCGTTGACGAACACGTCGAAGCCGTCCTGGCCGAGACGCCGGCAGATGGCGGCACCGATTCCCTGCCCACCTCCTGTCACGAGGGCGATCCCGGGTCGCATCGAGTCGGTCATGCCGTCATCGAGCTGAACAGGTGGCGGCCGCCATCGACGAACAGGACCTGGCCACTGATATAGGAGTTGGCGGGATCGGTGAGGAAGGCCACGGTGCTTGCGACGTGCTGTGGCTCGACGGCGCGGCTCATGGCGCCCCGCTGGCTCCCCGAGTCGGACACCATCCCGGCCGGGACGCATACCGCGTTCGCCCGGGTGGTGGAGCCCCGGCGCACGGCAATCGAGCGCATGGCGGAAATGACGGCCGCCGCCGTGGCCGGAGTGGCGATGTCGGCCACGTCGATGCCCAGATAAGCGTCGGAGACCACGGCCACGATGCTCACGTCGGCGATGGCACCCAGGTCGGAGATCAGCCTCATCACGTCATCGTGAGAGGCGGCGCCCACGGCCACGGCGGCGTCGGGGAAGATGACCACCGCCGCGCCTGAGTCGACCTGAGCCAACACCTCGTCGGGTGAGGCAGGGCGGGTGAGCCGTTCCGACCGTGACTCGAGCGCGGCGACTGCTTCCTCCAGGGGAGCGGGCAAGCGGGACGGCCAAACGACGAGCCTCTGCATCTGCCTCAGGACGCCGTGAGCACGGTCACCGCGCAGGCGCCATTGTCGAATCCCGAAGCCCCGCCACCTGTCACATGAGCCAGCGCCGACCTGGCCTCGCTTCGTTGGCGGGGGCCGGCCCGGCCGGTGAGCTGGCTGTGGCATTCGATGATCTGGGCGACACCGGTGGCGCCGATCGGATGGCCCCGTCCCATCAGGCCGCCGCTCGGGTTGACGACCGCCCCGCCGCCGGGCGCCAGCGAGGAGCTGGCCCCCGACTTCAGATACTCGGGTGCGCTCCCTTCCTCGCACAGGCCCAGCTCCTCGGTGTAGAGCAGCTCGGCTATCGAGAAGGCGTCGTGGAGCTCCACCACGTCGAGGTCGTTGGGTCCCGTGCCCGATCTCTCGAAAGCCTCCTGGGCAGCGCGGAGGGTGATATCTGGACGGGTGATGTCACGCTCGGCGAGGCTGAACTCGCCAGACTTGACGACGGATGCTCGCACGACCGGTCCATCGAGGTCGTGGCTGTCGGCGAACTGAGCCGATACCAGCACGACGGCGGCGGCGCCGTCGCTCTTGGGCGAGCATTGGAAGAGGGTGAGCGGATCGGCCACGGGTTTGGAGGCGAGGACCTCTTCGACTGTCACCGGGGCCGTCATCTGGGCGAGCGGATTCTGGCTGGCGAACTGCCTGCTCTTCACCGAGACCCGGGCGAGGTCCTCGACGGTTGCTCCCATCTCATGCATGTAGCGCTGCGCCCTGAGGGCATAGACCACCGGGTTCGTGACTCCGGACCTTCCATCCCATTCCGTGTCCTGGACCGGCAGGGCTCCCTTGCCGAGACTCGAGAGTCTGTCGACGCCCACGACGAGAGCGCACGAGATCTCCCCCGAGTTGATGGCCCGGTACGCCTGGTGGAAGGCGACCGCACTGCTGGCGCAGGCGTTCTCGACATTGAACACGGGAATTCCGTGGGCAAGTCCGGCATACCGCAGGGAGCGCTGACCGATGAGGCCACCTCCCTTGGCGCTCCCAAAGTAGGCCTCCTCGATCCAGGCAGGATCGACACCCGTAGCCAGCAGCTCTCTCATCGCCCGGGCGGCGAGCAGGTCGGCGCTCTCGGCGGCCGCCTTGGTGAACGGGGTCATGCCGGTGGCGACCACCTTGGGGTGGTTCTGCATCATGTCGACCCCACAAATCGAGAGAGGATTGCCAACGCGAACAAAGTTTGTTGCATGGTAGTCAGGCTGACTGGTGGGCGGTCCCGAGCAGAGCCAGCAGGTCTGCAACAGCAGGCTGCGTCTCCAACGAGTGGACTTGATCGACGAGGGCGACGGCTTTGCCGGGAGGGAGAACTCCGTCGGCCGCCTTGTGGAACTTGGCGGCGGTCTCATCCCATGAGGCAGGGTTGAGCGGGTCTCCCTTCGGGTTCTCGAGCCGCCATTCGACGACGTCACCTCCGGACTCGATCCTGATCGCCGATCCGCCTTCTGGCAGGGTCGGATCACGGTCGACCTGGATGCGATCGGAGGCGAACTCAGAGATCTCCTCGTCGTTGAGACGATCCGGGCCGTACTGGTCGAGCCAGCACGTCCGATCATGAAGTACCACCGAGGTCACGAACCTCGCCGAAAGCTGGGCTTCGAAGCCGGTTGCCCAGCCCATTTCAGCGTTCATCTCATAACTGGCAGGGGAAAGCGAGACCGTCACCTTCTCGATGGCGCCCATCGCCGGGACCTCGTTCGCTAGAAGGAGCGTGAGGACCGACTGGAGGGCGGCGGCCGCAGGCCACAGGCGGGTGGTGATGCCGTGGAGCGACCACGTGTCACCCAGGTCGTTGAGTTCCTGAGGCAAGCCGCCGTCGCTGTGAGTGTTGAAGAGACCGCCGTCGGGATTAGTCAGGACGGATTCCGGCCCGCGGAACCCGTCGCCGGCGAGCTCGGCAGCCAGTAACCCGTTGAGGGCGGCGCGTGACTGGTTGTACTTGATGGTGGGTGTCCCGAAGGCGGCGAAGGTCCCCGAGGCGGCCATGGCGGCAATCCCCAGTGCGCTCGAGGTTGTCGACTCGTCGAATCCCCGTACCCGGGCGACTCCAAGGGCGGCCGCGATCGGGCCGACCACCCCGGTGGAGTGCCAGCCTCGGCTTCGGGATTGCGGGTAGTCGAGGGCGGTGCACACTCGCACCATCGATTCGAAGGCGACGGCGAGCGATGCCAGCAGCGTCGGCCCATCTGTGTCTTTGGTACCCGCCCCGGCGAGTACGGCCGGGACCGTGACCGGGGTGACGTGGCTGAGCGTGGGCTGGTGAACATCGCACAGGGACCGCGCCGTGATCAGGTATCCGTTGACCATGGCGGCCGCGGCCGGTGGGAGTGGAGGGCCTCCGATGACGGTGGAGTCGCCCTGCCCGAAGAGCCGACGGCCGACCTGGAAGACCACGTCCGACTCCGAGGAACTCCATCCGGTGAGAC
>DATFFO010000306.1:0-2700 GCA_035250025.1 Acidimicrobiia bacterium | reverse complement strand
CACAACCTCAGTCTTCATCCTGTCAGGCAAATCCCTCTCCCATCTCGCATGCCGACGCGCCCACCCGACCCCTTCAACCTACCTCACGGCAGAGCGCCGAGGAAGGGCGAAAGCGCCGGATCAGAGATTCGGCATGACGTCGGACGCCAGGCGTTCCATCAGTTCGACCTGGGCCTCGAACCCTAGAGTCGGAAAGTAGCTTCGGGCCACGAACTCAACGGGCGCCCCCGCCCGCCGGCGCAGGTCGAGAAGCTGCGACACGATCTCATCGCTCGATCCGGCGATCAGGGACCGACCCCTCACCGCACTCTCTTGCGCCTCCGACATGGCCGGCGGGGCGGGGGGCGGCAGCGGTCGATTGACCGACGCCTGCATGTCCGAGTACTTCCAGGTCATGGCCCAGACATCGTCGGCATATCTCGCCCAGGCGTCATCCGACGAGTCGCCGGGCAGCATCACGGAGTAGTGGACGATCCTGAACGTGGCCGGGTCGCGGCCGGTCTTCTCGCACTCGTCCCTGATCCAATCCAACTGCTGGAGGAGCTTCTCGCCGGTGACGTTGGCGAAGATCCCGTCGGCGAGCCGCGCCGCCCGACGGATGGCAGCCTCGGCCCCTCCGCCGACGAGGATGGGGATCGGCGCCGAAGGCGTGGGACGGACACCCAGTTCGGGGAGGTCGTATACCGGCCCCCTGTTGCGGAAGGGTTCACCCGACCAGGCCTGCGGCAGAATCTGGAGGATCTCGTCCATCGCCGCTCCGCGCTGGCGGGGGTTGGAGCCCAGACCGTCGAATTCGGCGTCGATCCAGCCGAGTCCCAGGCCAAGAGTGAATCGCCCGCGGCTCAAGAGGCTCACGGTGGCCGCGTCTTCGGCCAGGCGAAGGGGATGGTGAAGCGGGGCGAGGATGACGCCGGTGCCGATCTCAATCGTGGAGGTGACGGCGGCCAGGGCAGCGCTGACCACCATGAGTGACGGCATATATCCGTCATCGACAAAGTGGTGCTCGGTCGTCCACACCGAGGAGAACCCGAGGCGCTCGGCCTCTACCGCCAATCGGATCGTCTCGTCGTAGACCCGGGCCCAATCCTCCTCACCCGGGCGAAGTTGGGCGCTAAGCAGTCCGAACCCGAGACTCATTGGTATCTCTCCTTCAAGTCGACGGTGCGATCGTAGATCTGGCCGGGGCGGCGAGCCGTGGAGGGCTAGGGCAACGGGCGACCGCCGCCTCGCCTTCGCGGCGCGGTCACGGCCGATTCGGAAGAGTTCTCCCGTACCGTTTCGAGGCGGGCGCTTATCACGTACTGCTCCATGGCGAGCTTGATCATCGCTGCCACAGGCAGGGCCAGCAGCGCTCCCGTGACCCCGGCCAGAGTGCCTCCCACCATCACTGCAACGATCACCGCGGCCGGGCCCAAGTCGATCGCCCGGGCCATTATCCGGGGGGAGACCAGATAGTTCTCGAACAATTGGTAGACGAGGAAGAATACGGCCACCCCGACCATGAGCCCGACTCCTTCCCGGCCGGCGACGGCGAGGGCCGGGACCGCTCCGATAAAGGCGCCCGCGATCGGGATCAGGTCGGTGAGCGCCACCCACAACGCCAGGACCAGGGCGAACTCCAGGCCCATGACCCGAAAGGCGGCGTAGCTGATCAACCCGGCGATGATCGATACGGTGAGGTTGCCGAGGATGTACCCGGAGATCTTGTCGCTGGCCTCGTTGAGGAGTCGCAGGAGATCGGGCCGTTCCTCGTGACGGGTCAACCGCAGGACCCACCGCTTCATACGAGGGAGGGCGTGAGCGAAGTACGGCGTCAGGAACGCCACCGTGAAGATGTTGAACACGGTGGTCGCAGCCACCCCCAGCGTGCGGGACACCTCCTCGCCATCGGCATCGACGAACGATTCCGGATCGATCCGGTCGGCAATGATCGCGCCAAGGTCGCCCATCTCCCGCAACTCTTCTTGAACCTCTGGAATCGTGGCGCCGATCTCGTCCGCCTGGTCGACGGCGCTCGGAATGATGACGAACGCTCCCAGGATCAGGGCGCCGTTGGTCACGACGAGGATGGCGGCGAGCGCCCAACCTCGCCCGATCCCCCGCTGCTCCAGGTAGGTGATCGCAGGTTGCAGGCCGAGGGCAAGGACGAGTGAGGCCAGCAGCACCAGCAGAACGCCCTGGAGGAGGAGGACCATCCGCAATGCGACGACGATGCCGATGACCGCCAGTGCCACCTTGACCCAATACCCGAGCCCGGGCCACGCCGCTGGGGTGATCTGGGTGGGCCCGGTGGCGGCGTCGACGCCAGCCGCGACACCATCTGACCTGCCCTCTTCTTGCACGTCGCCTCCGCTCTATCGTCCAACGCATCCCAATCGAGCTCAAGCAACGTTAGAAGCGCTCCCGTCTCTGCGGGCGACCACATTGATCCCGCTTGAACATGCATCCACCGCCCCTGGTCGGCAAAGGTGACCGCCTCTTCCTTGTGAGGAAATCGTAGGAAGAGGAAGCCCGACAGTGGCCGTGTGTCGACGCCTTCCAAAGCCAGAAGTTGTAACGGCGTCCGGCCACGACGCTCTGGGGGAATGGCCGGCCGTTGCTGCCGCTGCCCAGCGTCTCGGGTTCAGCAGCGCCATGGGGGTGCCACTCTCGTCTGGTGACACCGGCGCGTCGTCATCGGGCATGCAAAGGCCTAAATAG
>DATFFO010000305.1:0-6272 GCA_035250025.1 Acidimicrobiia bacterium | reverse complement strand
TCTCCGCGCACCAGGGCGCGCGATTCCGTGCGCCCCGCCGGAACGGATCCCAGCAACGACGCTCCTTCCAGGTCACCGGGGGCGTCGGCGCCGAGCACGTCGAGGATGGTGGGGACGATGTCGGTCGTCTCGGCCCGCACGTCGGTGATGGTGCCCGCGCCCAACCCGTCGGGGTACTTGATGAAAAGGGGCACGGGCAGGATCCAGCCCACCGACTCGGGACGGGTGACACGCATGTCGCCGACGTCGTTGTCGAAGACAACGCCGTGGTCGGCGACCACGACGAAGAGGGTCGAGTCGTAGAGCCCCGACTCCTCGAGCCGGTCGAGGGTCCGTCCCAGTGCGTTGTCGACGAACCCGAGCTGGAGCAGGTGGCGTCGCCAGCCGGCGGCGGTGAAGTAGGGATCGGGTCCCCAGCCGAGGCCGTTGTAGCCCTTCGTGCCGACCTCGCCATGCGGCCGCCCATCGGGAAGGTACTCCCAGGGGCGGTGGGGGAGGACGAGATGTGCCACCGTCATCGACGGACGATCGGTGTCCTCGTCAGGCGCCAGCGCCGTGAGGAAGCGCTCGATGTCGGCCCGGCGGTCGCCCTCCACGTTTTCGGCGACGCGGTCCATCAAGTCGAATGACCCGGATTCGACGCCGTTCCGACGCCGGAAATCGGTCCACCCCTGGTCTATCGGCGGCAGGCTCGTGGTCCAACTGGGTGGCAAGGCGACGTGGCCATATACGACCGACAGGTCGCTGAGAAACCGTCGCCATTTCTGGACTGTCGCCGAGAGGCTCGGAGGCGCTGTCACGCAAACCGACGCCGGGCACAACCCGGTGACCGGCTCGAAGGCCTGGATGTCGTGGGTCACGGAGAGAAGCGTGAAGAGACTCTGGGGATGGTCGGCGACCGTCGGGATGAGGTCCACGGCCACCCTCTTGCCCGTGAGGATGGCCGGGACTGCCCGCTGGGTCGACGTCTCCACGGTGACGGCGTTCCGGTACCAAACGCCGTCCGCGGCCAGGCGGGCGAACGACGGGAACGCTTCCTCGAGCAAATTTGCGTCGGCGTCCATGAGCGAGGTCACCGGAAACTCGTCGAGGATCAGGACGACGATCGGGACCGGGCGGTCCAGTTCGATGATGGCCGAGGGCCAGCCCTCCGCGGCGCCGGCCCGCAGGGAGGCCGGCAGAACGAGGATGAACCAGGCGACCACCAGCACCGGCATCACAAGCAGAGCCCGGGATGCAGAGCGCACCGCGGCATGCTTCATGAACGCCCAGGCGCCGAAACCTCCGGCCGCGACCGAGAGGGCGATCAGAACCGACGTCGGAACGGGAACGCGCCGCAGGAGCTGGAGTGTGAGCGCCGTTCCACCCAGGCCGAGGGCACAGGAGGCGGCTACGGACCCGGCCCGCGGCGCCAGTCGCCAGAGCAGGGCGATGAGCAGTCCGACGACGAGCGGGACCCCGACAAGGATGATGGGGATCAGGTAGATCTCGACGGGGCGGATTTCGTGGGCGACGAGGAAACCTGGCTCCCTACCGATGAGCTCGAGAACGGGTTGGGCGACCGCCAACGCGCCGAGGGCGCCGACCGCCGCCGTGAGCGGGGCAATGACACCAGTCGTCTCGCCAACGCCGGCGACCGCTTCCCTCTCTGGTCTCGCTGTGGCCGCGGGGGCCACCTTCATCCGGCGTCCTCCCGCTCGCGGCTGGCGCCCGGCCGGCGGGCGGGAGGAGAGTAGTAACTACTCTGGCCGGCATGGCCGACGAACCGCTCGAACCGGACCGTCTCGGTTTCGAGACCCTGGCGGTCCGAGCCGGGGTGGAGACCGATGGGCGCACCGGAGCCTCCAACATCCCCATCTATCTCTCCTCGTCGTTCGAGTTCGACGACACCGAGCACGCCGCCTCCCTCTTCAACCTCGAGATACCCGGCCACATCTACAGCCGCATCTCCAACCCGACGGTGGCCGCCTTCGAGGAGCGGATGGCGGCTCTGGAGGCGGGAGTGGCGGGTCTAGCGGGGGCGTCGGGCCAGGCATGCTTCGCCCTGATCGCCCTCACATTGTGCAACGCCGGTTCCCAGATCGTCGCTTCGACATCGCTCTACGGGGGGACGCTCAACTTCCTCTCCCACACCCTTCCCCGGTTCGGTGTCACGACCAGCTTCGTCGACGTCCACGACCACGCCGCCCTGGAGGCGGCCATCACCCCCAAGACCCGCTTCGTGGTGATCGAGACGATCGGCAACCCGGCCATGACCGTGGCCGACCTGCCCGGCCTGGCCGCCGTCGCCCATGCCCACGGTTTGCCGCTGGTCGTGGACAACACCTTTTCGTCTCCCTATCTGTGCCGTCCTGCTGACTGGGGCGGCGACATAGTTTTTCATTCCGCCACCAAGTACATCTCCGGCCACGGCTCGGTGATCGGAGGCGTCGTCGTGGATGCCGGCACCTTCGACTGGCAGGGTTCGGGGAGGTTCCCCATGCTGACGGAGCCGTACGCCCCCTACAACGGCATCGTCTTCGTGGACCAGTACGGGCCCGCCGCCTTCGGGGCTCGCGCCCGGGCCGAGGGGATGCGCGACTTCGGCGCCTGCATGTCGCCGGAGGTGGCCTACCGCTTGCTCGAGGGCCTGGAGTCGCTCCCGATGCGGATGGACCGCCATGTCGCCAACGCCGGCGTCGTGGCGGCTCATCTCGAGTCCGCCCCCGGCGTCAGGTCCGTCTCCTACCCGGGTCTGGCCTCGCACCCCGACCACAATCTTGCCGAGAAGTTGATGCCCCGGGGCGCGGGGGGAATCCTGGCTTTCACCCTGGAAGGGGGCCGCCAGGCTGGGCGGCGCTTCATCGAGTCGACCCGGATCTTCACCCACCTCGCCAACGTCGGCGATTCCCGGTCCCTCGTCATCCATCCTGCCTCTACCACCCATGCCCAGCTCGACTCCGACACATTGCGGGCGGCGGGGATCGACGAGGGACTGGTGAGGATGTCGGTCGGCCTCGAGACCGTTGACGATCTGGTTGCCGACATCGACCGGGCGCTGCGGGCCGCGGCCCGACCATGAGCGACGATGTGTATGTCCACCGCGGTGGTGCTGACCAGGGCGACACCGTAGTCCTCGTCCACGGGGCCGGGGGAGACCACACCACGTGGCGCTTCCAGACCCGGTGGCTGGCGGCCCGTGGGTTCCGGGTCCTCGCCCCCGACCTGCCCGGTCACGGCGCCACCGCCGGGTCCGCTGTGGCGACGATCGAGGAAGGGGCCCGGTGGCTGGCGGACCTCATCGCGGCAGAAGGGATGCCCCCGGTCACCCTCGCCGGCAACTCGATGGGCGCCCTGATGGCCATCGAGACGGGAGCCACCCGGCCCGACCTGGTCGACGCCCTCGTCCTGGTGGGTTGTTCGCCCCGCATGGCCGTCCACCCGCAACTCCTGGATGCGGCGGACGAGGATCTCGACCGGGCGGCCGCCCTCATGGCGGGGTGGATGATGCCGACTGCCTTTGCCGGTGGCCACCCCGAGCCCGGCACGTGGGAGCACGGGGCGGCTCATCGACTCATCTCTCGTTCAGGCGAAGGTGTCCTGGCCACCGACCTCAAGGCGTGCCACGCCTACGACGCCACGGCCGCCGCCGGGCGCATTGCGATCCCGACCCTGATCGTGTCCGGTTCGGACGACCGCATGGCCGCCCGACGAGGAGCAGAGGACCTGGCGGGACTCATCTCCGGCGCCGAGGTCGTCCGCATGGAGGGAACCGGGCACGAGCCGATGATCCAGGCTCCTCGCCGTTTCAACTCCGTCATCGAGAGGTTCCTGGCGTCGTGCGGGAAGGCCTCCGTTCGGTAGCGTGTTGGCCTCACCATGACCGACGATGTCGCCGCCCGGCCATACGAGACCCGCTTCCACACCCTGGAGGGCCCCATCGCCCTCCAGAAGGGCGAGGTCCTGCCCGGCGTAACCCTGGCCTACGAGCAGTACGGGGAGCTCAACGCCGGGGCCGACAATGCGGTGCTGGTGTTCCACGCCCTCACCGGGAGCCAGCACGCCGCCGGGTGGAATGAGTCGGTGCCGGGCCTTTCGGTCGAGTGGACCGATGAGTGCCAGGTGGGTTGGTGGGACGGGTTCATCGGTCCCGGTCGCGCCCTCGACACCAACCGTTTCGCCGTGTTCTGTGTCAACTATCTGGGCGGTTGCTACGGCTCAACAGGCCCGTCGTCGGTCGATCCCGCCACAGATCGTCCATACGGTTCGAGATTCCCGGAACTGACGCTCACCGACATCGTCGACTCCCAGATGCAACTCATGACGGAACTAGGCGTCGACAAGGTCCATGCCGTCGTCGGCGGATCCGTGGGCGGGCTGATGTGCGTCATCGTCGCCACGAAATACCCGGATCGGGTCGAGACCGTGATCCCGATCGCCGCCGGTCTCGAGGTGACGTCACTGCAGGTGATCCACAACTTCGAGCAGATGTTCGCCATCGTCTCCGACCCCGAGTTCAAGGGTGGCGACTATTACGGTGGATCGGGCCCGGAACTGGGTCTGGCACTGGCTCGCATGATCGGCCACAAGACGTTCGTGTCGCTCGAGGCCATGCGCAATCGAGCCCGGGACGAGGTGGTGCGTCACGAGGATCTCGGCGGCTACGCCGTCGGCCATGCCCTCGAGTCCTACATGCTCCATCAGGGCCAGAAGTTCGTCCGCCGCTTCGATGCCAACACGTATCTGCGGGCGATGGAGGTGTGGCAGCGCTTCGATCTCGCCGAACAGGTGGGCGCCCCGGTGGCCGAGTTGCTGGAGCGATGCCGGGATCAGCGCTGGCTGGTCTTCACGATCGACAGCGATGTCTGCTTCTACCCCGACGAGCAGCAGTCGATGGTGGCGTCCCTCAACCGGGCCGGTGTCCAGGTGAGCTGGTTCACCGTCCACTCCGACAAAGGCCACGACTCGTTCCTCATCGAGCCATGGCTCTACCACGCCCTCCTCCGCGACGTGCTGGGCTAGAATCTCTTGTCCCCCACACAGTGGGGGGGAAGGTTCCTGTCACCGGACGAAGCGGAGGTGGGAGGTAGGGGGAGCGGCCAAGCCGAGGCCGAAGCCGTGGCGATCGAACCTGTCATACCTGGGGTGCAGGCTTGGGCCAATGAGTAGCCTTGAAGGTGCAGAAAGGAGCCACTCGATCGCTGACCCGCGCGCTGTCGTTCGTATTCGCCTGGTGGGAGGCAAGGAGGGTCATATCCCTCTTGCAGACCTGGCCGCCCTCGCTTCCGGTGTCCAGGAAGCCATGCTCAAGATCGCCCGCTTCCTGGACGATCGCGCCGGCCCTGGTCGGACCCCCGACGTGCTCAAGGCGACCGCGTCCCTCGAGGCGGTGGGCATCGAGGCGGGAAGCGCGGTGTTGGTGGTCGAAGCCCCCGGTGTCGCAGAACAGCAGTTGCCATTCGAAGGGCTCGACGACGATCTGGGCCTCGAAGCGCTCTTCGCCCTCGAGGCCGTTTTCGAAGCAGTAGCAACCGGCGACCCGATTCCCGAGAACGTCGATCCTGCCTCCGAGCAGACCGTTCGAAAGATGTTCGACGAGATGGCAGTGTACGACCAGGTCGAGTGGACACGTCGAGTCAGCGATGAGACCCGGACGGTTCTGATACGGCCAAGGGAAGTCGAGCAACCAATGAGCGGAGAACAAGCGGAAAGCGAGGAGGAGTCGTCCCTTGTTGGCCGGCTTTATCAGCTCAACTTGGACAGCCACTCGTACGGCATTGAGGATGACCTCGGGCGAAAGATTCGTTGTGACTTTCCCGATGATCGTCTCCACCTCGCGAAGATTCGCGAGCTTGTCGGTCGCCGCGTGGCGATCGAGGGCGTCGCCGTCAGAGGACCCTCTGGTCGCATTGACCGCTTCGTCGCCTCTGGTATCGCCCCGGCCGACTCTCCGGCGAATGCCGCGGACTTCTTTGGCTACGACTTTGCCGCCGCACTGCGCTCCGAGACGCCCATTTTCGATGTGAGAGAACTTGTCATTCCGGATCTCACCCAGCGGGAGTCTGAAGACTTCTGGCGGGCCATCTCCGAGTGACCGGCCGGACCGTCGTCGTCGACACCAATGTATTTGGGATAGCTCTCGGCACTGACCCGCTCGGCCTCGCAAGCCGTTACGCCAAGCATCTCAACGGCGCAGTGCTTGTCGTTTCGTCCAGACGGTGGCAGAACTTCGCTTTGGAGCTCTAAGGGCCAATTGGGGATCAGCGCGGGTCGCAGCAATGGAGGACCGGCTC
>DATFFO010000304.1:0-15703 GCA_035250025.1 Acidimicrobiia bacterium | reverse complement strand
CTCCTCCTCACCATCGCCGCCGCCGGAGCGATCGCATTGGCGATGTATCGGCGGGACTCATGAGCTTTGTCCCCCACGAAGTGGGGGAAGGGGCCCCCACGAACGCAGTGAGTGGGGTAGGGGGGAGCCGAACCCGTGGCGGACCTCTCCTATCGGTCTTCTTGGTGGGAGCGATTGCCCCCTACCCCATGCCTCCGCTGCACTCCGGCGTGGGGGCCCCTTCCCCCTTCGCTTCGCTCAGGGGGACAAAGCTCAGGGCGACAAAGCTCAGGGCGACAAAGCTCAGGGGGACAAAGCTCAGGGGGACAAAGTGACTGACTGGTACATGATCCTGGCGGCGGTTTTGTTCGTGATCGGGGCGCTGGGGCTGCTGGTGCGGCGCAACGCCCTCATCATGTTCATGTGCGTCGAGTTGATGCTCAACGCCGTCAACCTCACCCTCATCTCCGCCGGCCAGGCGCTCGGCAACATCGACGGCCAGATCGCCACCTTCTTCATCCTGGTGGTGGCGGCCGCCGAGGTTGTGGTCGGCCTGGCCATCATCGTCTCGATCTTCCGGACCCGCGAGACGGCGTCGGTCGACGAACTGTCGGATTTGCGCGGATGACTCCGCTTCGCCGCCAGACCGGCACCTATCACCTACCACATACCACCTCTAACGCCGAGGTCACGCAGTGACCTCGGCACTTTGGCTTGTCATTGCCTTTCCGTTGGCGGGGGCCCTTGTTCTCCACTTCTTCGGGCGATATCTCAAGGAACCTCTGGCGGGGTGGCTGGCCACGCTGGCGGGAGGGGCGGCGTTCGTGGTGGCGGCCGTCGCCGCCATCCCCTTCTTTCGGGGCGGAGGCGACGCCCACGCCGTCCACATCTCGATCTGGGAGTGGATGCCCGCCGTCGGCGCCAACTTCGAGCTCCAATGGGATGCTCTCTCGGCCCTGATGACGCTCGTGGTGACAGGTGTCGGCAGCCTGATCCACGTCTTCGCCATTGGCTACATGCACGGCGACGAGCGCTTCCACCGCTTCTTCGCCAACCTCAACCTGTTCCTCGCCTCGATGCTCACCCTGGTACTGGCGGGCAACTTCGCCATGCTGTTCGTCGGCTGGGAACTGGTGGGTCTGTGCTCGTACCTCCTCGTGGGCTTCTGGTACACCCGGCCCACGGCCTCGGCCGCCGCCAAGAAGGCGTTCATCGTCAACCGGATCGGCGACTTCGGCTTCCTCATCGGCCTGATGCTGGTGTTCACGGCGTTCGGGACCCTGTCCTTCGCCGGCGTCTTCGAGCGGGTGGGCACCGAGCTCACCACCGGCGTTGCCACGGCCATCGGGCTCATGTTCCTGGTGGGGGCGGCGGGCAAGTCGGCCCAGGTCCCGCTGTACGTATGGCTGCCGGACGCCATGGAAGGCCCCACCCCGGTATCCGCCCTCATCCATGCCGCCACCATGGTCACGGCCGGCGTGTACATCGTCGCCCGGACCTCGCCGATCTTCGCCGAGGCCCCGATCGCGTCGGGGGCGGTGGCGGTCATCGGGGCCATCACAGCCATCTGGGCGGCATCGATCGCCCTCGCCCAGCGCGACATCAAGAAGGTGCTGGCCTACTCGACGGTGTCCCAGTTGGGCTACATGTTCATGGGTGTGGGCGCCACCGCCTACGTGGCGGGTGTGTTCCATCTCATGACCCACGCCTTCTTCAAGGCTCTCCTCTTCCTGGGGGCCGGGTCCGTCATCCACGCCATGTCCGACGAGCAGGACATGCACAAGATGGGCGGGCTCCTCAAGAAGATGCCCGTGACGGGCGTGACGATGGGAATCGCCACCCTCGCCATCGCCGGGATACCGCCCCTGGCCGGCTTCTGGTCGAAGGACGAGATCCTGGGCTCGCTCTTCGCCCGGGGAGGGTTCTACTCGGTGCTGTGGATCGTCGGCCTGGTGGCGGCGTTGATGACAGCCTTCTACATGACCCGCCAATGGGTCCTGGTCTTCTGGGGCGAGCCGCGCTGGGAGGAATCGGCCCATCCTCACGAGTCGCCCCGCACGATGACCATGCCGCTGATCGTGCTGGCCGTCCTGACCGTCGTGGCCGGCCTGGTCAACACTCCGTTCCGCTTCACCCTCGAGCATTTCCTGGAGCCCGCTTTCGAGGGAGTTTCGATGCAGCACGCCCCCGAAGGCTGGGGAATGTTCGCCGTGCTGGCAGCGCTGTCCGTCCTCGCCGGGCTGGCCGGGATCGCCTCTGCCTGGCTGGCGTACAACCGTCCCCCCGCCGCGTGGCAGCGCTTCGAAGCCGGATTCGGCAAGGTGTGGGAGGCGTGGGCGTCGGCCTACCGGGTCGACGACCTGTACGGGGCGGCGATCGTCGCCCCCGGCAAGAGCATCGCCGAGGCGGCCGCCTTCCAGGCGGATGCCCGGGGTATCGACGGCGCCGTCAACGGCATCGGCTGGGTGTTCCGCCGCCTCGGAGACGCCCTGCGCGGCCTCCAGACCGGCTACGTCCGCAACTACGGCGCCGGCTTCGGCATCGGCATCCTCGCCGTCGTGATCTGGCTGGTGTGGGTGGGAATGTGATGGCTCCGCTGCGCTCCGCCATCAGTTCTGGGTTCTATGTTCTAGGTGACAGGTCGGTTCGTACCTATCACCCATTACCTAATACCTACTACAGGCCGAAGGCCTCGCCGAAGGCCGGACCATGCTGACCTGGCTCGTCCTCTTACCCGTGCTGGCGGTGCTCGTCGTCATGGTCCTGCCGCGGCGACGCCCCGAACTGGTGCTACCGCTGGGGACAGTCCTCTCGTTGCTGCCCCTGGCGTTGGCCGTTTACCTATTCACCGTGTTCGAGCCGGTGGCGGGCTACCAGTTCGTCGATCGGGCGATCTGGTACGAGCCGTGGGGCATCTCCTGGTACCTGGGGGTCGACGGCGTTTCTCTCCCCCTCCTCCTCCTCACCACGTTGCTCGTGCCGATCTCGCTGGCCGCCTCGGGCTCGATCACCACTCGCCGCAAGGAGTTCGTGGTCTACACCCTCCTCCTCGAGGCGGGCACGCTGGGCGTGTTCCTGGCCCTCGACCTGTTCATGTTCTTCGTCTTCTTCGAGGTCGTCCTCGTCCCCATGTACTTCATCATCGGCATCTGGGGCTCGGAACGTCGCCGCTACGCCGCCATCAAGTTCTTCCTCTTCACCGCCTTCGGCTCGGCGCTGATGCTGGCCGCCATCATCGGCCTCTCGGTACTGCACGGCGAGCAGACCGGCGTGGTCAGCTTCGCCCTCGACGACCTCATGAACCTGGACCTGTCGCCCACGCTGGCGGGCTGGCTGTTCGTCGCCTTCGGCCTGGCGTTCGCCATCAAGGTGCCCGTGTTTCCCTTCCACACCTGGCTGCCGGACGCCCATGTGGAGGCCCCCACGGCGGGGTCGGTGCTCCTGGCCGGGGTCCTGCTGAAGATGGGCACCTACGGGCTGATGCGCTTCAATCTCTCCCTCTTTCCCCAGACCTCGGTCGACTGGGTGCCGGTCCTGGCCGTGCTCTCCGTGATCGGGATCATCTACGGGGCCACCGTCGCCATCGTCCAGCCGAACCTGAAGAAGCTGATCGCCTACACCTCGGTGTCCCACCTCGGCTTCATCGTGCTGGGCACGTTCGCCCTCACCTCGGGGGGCCTGCAGGGGGCCGTGATCCAAAACGTCAACCACGGGCTGAGCACCGGGGCGCTGTTCCTGCTCGTGGGGATGATCTACGACCGCCGCCACACAAAGATGATCGACGACTTCGGGGGTCTGCAGAAGGTGATGCCGATCTACGCCGGATTCTTCCTGTTCATGATCTTCGCCTCGATCGGCCTCCCCGGCCTCAACGGCTTCGTGGGCGAGTTCCTCGTCCTGATGGGCAGCTACACCAGTCTCCCGGTCTACACGATCATCGCCGCCTTCGGCGTGGTCCTGGCCGCCATCTACTTCCTGTGGGCATACGAGCGGGTCTTCACCGGCGTGCCCGACAAGGAGGAGAACCGGGTGCTGGCCGACCTCACCCCCGTCGAGATCGGTGTGCTTGCCCCCCTCGTCGTCCTGGTTCTGGTCCTCGGCCTGTATCCCAAGATCCTGCTCGACAAGATCGAGCCGTCCACGGAGGCCATTCTCGACCGGATCGAGGCGACCACGGACTACCAGGTGCCGGCGCCCGGCCGGCTGGAGGACGTATTCATCGCCGGGGGTGAGGAATGAGCCCCCTGCTCGCCCAGGCCGGCCTCGAGACGCCCGTCGTCTCCTGGCTGGGAGTCGCTCCCGAGCTCGTCCTCGGCGTCGGGGCGGCCCTGGTGCTGCTCATCGAGGTGCAATGGCATCCCTCGGCGCGAGTCCTGGCCTGGTTCACAGGAGGGGTGGTGGCGCTGGCGGGGGTCTTCGCCCTCGTCCTCCATCGCTACCTCGATGCCGGTGAGGGGATCGAGACCGTACTCCCCTTCTCGGGGATGATCGCCCTCGACGGCTTCGGCGTCTTCGCCCGGTACGTACTGCTGACAGTCACGGCCCTGGGGGTGCTGGGAGCGTGGCGCATGATCGACGGCCTCGGCACCCGGGCGGCGGAAATGCTGGCCCTGGTCCTCCTCGCCACGTCCGGGTTCTCCCTGATGGCGGTGTCGACCCACCTGATGCTCACCTTCCTCGGCCTCGAAGTGGGCTCCATCTCGCTCTACGTCCTGGCCGGTTTCAGCCGCCAACGCTCGGAGTCCGACGAGGCCGCCATCAAGTACTTCCTGCTGGGAGCCTTCGCCTCGGCCGTCTTCGTCTACGGCGTCGCCCTGGTGTTCGCCGGTACCGGCCAATTCAATCTCCTCGAGGTCGGCAACTATCTGGGCGGAGTCGTCCTGTTCGAACCGGGGGTGATCCTGGTCGGCCTCGCTCTCGTCATCGTCGGCCTCGCCTTCAAGGTGACGGCGGCCCCGTTTCACAGTTGGGCGCCCGATGTCTATCAGGGAGCCCCGGCCGGGATCGTCGGTTTCATGGCGGCAGTGGCCAAGGTGGGGGGTTTTGCCGCCCTGCTGCGTGTGCTGGTGACCGCCTTTCCTTCCATGATCGCCGAATGGGCGCCGCTGGTGGGTGCCATCTCGGCACTGTCGATGGTGCTGGGATCGGTGCTCGCCATCGTCCAGGACGACATCCGGCGGCTGCTGGCGTACTCCGGCGTGGCCCACGCCGGGTTCATCCTCACCGGTGTCGTGTCCGGGGCCGCCGGGACCGGCGATGTCTGGTTCTACCTGGCGGTCTACACCATCCAGCTGGTGGCTTCGTTCGCCGTGGTCGCCGCCGTGAGCGGCGCCTCGACGGCCCGTTCCGCCCTCGCCGACTATTCCGGACTGGCGCAACGCCAGCCATTCCTGGCTGCCACCTTCACCGTCATCCTCCTCGGCATGGGCGGCATCCCCCTCACCTCCGGTTTCGTGGCCAAGTTCGGCGTCTTCACCGAGGCCTGGTCGGCGGGCTTCGAGTGGCTGGTGGTAGTGGCCGCCGTGACCAGCGTGGTGGCGTTCTTCATCTACCTCCGCGTCATCCTCGTCATGTACATGGAGGACGCCCCCGAGACGGAGGTGGCGGCACCCCTCTCGACCCGCTGGGTGTTGGGCCTGGTTGTCGCCGCGACCATCGTCTTCGGCTTGTTCCCCGGCCCTCTCCTCGACCTGGCCGGCAATGCGCTCCCGGTCTAGGCGGGTCGGCGCACGGAAGATCGGGCTTTCCCTCCTCCTCGTCGCCCTGGTGGCCCTGCCGGCCTGGGCGGCGGAGCGCACCTCGTCGGATGTCGTGCTCGTCGACGAGGGCGACGTCGTCGGCGACGACCTCTACGCGGCAGGGAACCGGGTGGTCATCCTGGGCCGGGTCGACGGTGACCTGATCGCCACCGCCTTCGAGGACGTCCTCGTGGCCGGCACCGTGCGCGGCGACGTACTGGCGGCGGCGGGCTCGGTAGTGGTGACCGGCACGGTGGGGGAGTCGGTGCGCGCCATCTCGCCCACGATCCGGATCGACGGCGAAGTGGGGGGCGACGTCGTCAGCCTCGGGTGGTCGACCCGGGTCGCCGGCGACGTCACCGGCGATGCCGTGTTGTGGGGATGGGACGTCGAGTTGGGCGGAAGCCTGGGCAACGACCTGGAAGGTCAGAGTCGGCGGCTGCATCTGGCGGGCGAGCTGGGCGGCGACGTCGACGTCACGACCCGGCGACTGACGGTCGCAGACGGCACCGTGGTGGCGGGGGATCTCGGCTACAGGTCGGCGCAGGCGACGGCCGAGGTCGACAACGCCGAGGTCGGGGGGACGGTGGTCCACCGGCTGCCGCTGGCGGCCAATGTCCGGGTCCGCGCCCTGATGGTGATGGCCAAGATCGTGCTCAGCCTCGTGGCGGCGGTCGTGGGCCTCCTGGTCATGTGGGCGCTCCCCGCCGCCTCGCGCCGCGCCGTGGCGACCGTGGCCCGATCCTGGTGGCGAGCCTGGCTGCGGGGACTGGCCGTGCTGCTGGCACCGGCCGTCGTGATTGGCCTCGGGGCATTCGTCCTGCGATTCGCACCCGCCGAGGCGGCGCTTCCCGTGGTGGGAGTGGCGATCCCCATCCTCCTCGCCGTCATCGGCGTCGTCTTCGCCCTCGCCTTCGCCGCCCCTGCCGCTGTCTATCCATGGTTGGGGAGATGGGGAGGGCCGGAGCGGTCGCCGGTGAGGTCCTTCCTGTTCGCCACGCTGGCGGTGACGGTCGTGGTACTGGTTCCGTGGCTCGTTGTCGTTGTCGTTCTCGGTGTTCTGCCGATCGGAATCGGTGGCTGGGTGGGTGACGCCCCCCAGGCGTGAGGGCGTATCGACGCCGGGTACTATCGCCTCTGAGAGCGATCCGACCCTCGAAAGACGACGATGCGTCATCCCGCCGGCCGGCACTCTGAGACCCAGCGGTCCGCTTCGTGACCCTGGTATTGGCAGCCCATCTCGTTGTGATCGTGGCCTCCCTCCTCTGGGGGAGGCGTCTCGGGCGCGCCGTGCTCCTGGTGGGAGCACTGGCTCCTCTCAGCGCCCTGGTGTGGGCGATCTCGGCGTCCCCGGGGATCCTGGGTGGAGCGCCGGTGGGCGCTTCCCTTACCTGGATCGAAAGCCTGGGACTGGGCCTCGACCTGCGAGTCGACGGATTCGCGCTGCTGATGGTGCTCATCGTCTCGGCCGTGGGTGTGCTGGTCTTCGTCTACGCCGCCCGCTACTTCATCCCCCGCACGGACCTGGGCGGATTCACGGCCACGCTGGTGGCGTTCGCCGGGGCGATGCTCGGTCTCGTCGTGGCCGACAACGTCCTCGCCCTCTTCGTGTTCTGGGAGCTGACGTCGGTCACGTCGTACCTCCTGATCGGCTTCGACGACCGCAGCGCCACCGCCCGGGCGGCCGCCCTCAAGGCCTTGCTGGTGACCGGGCTCGGTGGTCTGGCGATGCTGGCTGGACTGGTGATGGTCTCCCAGGAGGCGGGGACCTACCTCCTGTCAGAGATCCTGGCCGCCCCGCCCACCTCCGCCAGGGCCGTGACCGGCCTCGTCCTGGTCCTCGCCGGCGCCTTCGCCAAGTCCGCCCAGGTCCCGTTCCATTTCTGGCTGCCGGGGGCGATGGCGGCCCCGACGCCGGTCAGCGCCTACCTGCACTCGGCGACGATGGTGAAGGCGGGCGTCTACCTGATCGCTCGCCTGGCCCCCGTGTTCGCCCCGCTGGTGATGGTGTGGCGGCCCCTCGTCGTGACGGTCGGGGTCGTGACGATGATCCTCGGGGGCTGGCGCGCCCTGGGGGAGAAGGACCTGAAGCTCGTCCTGGCCATGGGCACCGTGTCCCAACTCGGGTTCCTGGTGGTCCTGGTCGGATTCGGGCATCCGGCGCTCACGGTGGCCGGCGTGGCCCTCATCATCGCCCACGCCGTCTTCAAGGCGGCGCTGTTCATGGTGGTCGGGATCCTCGATCATCAGACCGGGACCCGTCGGATCAGCAAGCTTGTCGGATGGGGTCGGCGCATGCCGGTCGTCTGGTGGGTGGCGGCAGTGTCGGCGGCGTCGATGGCCGGCATCCCGCCCCTATTGGGTTTCGTGGCGAAGGAGGAAGCGCTGCGTGGCCTGCTGGCCGCCCCCGGGACCGGCTGGGCCTTCGCCGGGGTCGTGGCGGGCTCGGTCTTCACCGCCGCCTACTCCCTTCACTTCTTTCGGGGTTCTCTCCTGTCCCTCTCCCCGGACGGCGTTGTTGCCGCCGCGCCCAGGCCCCGCCTTCCCTTCCTCGCTCCGGCGTTCATCCTGTCCGGCTTCACGGTGGTGGCGGGTCTGGCCCCGGCGCTCATCAACCGCCTGGCGGCGGCGGCGGCGACCAGCCTCGACATCGGGGCCACCGGTTTCAATCTGTCTCTGTGGCATGGTCTCGAGCCGGCCCTGGGTTGGTCGGCCGCCATAGTCCTGGCGGGGTATCTGGTGTGGCGGGCACCGACGGAGGCGCTGCGCAAGATCACTTCCCAGGTGCCCGAGGGCTCGCAGATGTACAGCGGGGTCCTCAAGTACCTCAACCGCATCGCCGACCGTGTCACCGCCGTCGTCCAGAGCGGCTCGCTCCCGGTGTACCTCCAGATCATCCTCGTCACGGCTGTGGTCCTGCCCGGGTGGCGCCTGATTCGTTCCTGGAGCCCGGATTTCGAGGGCATGCTGGTCGAGTCGCCGTTGCGGAGCGTGGTCGCGCTGACCGTCATCCTCGCCGCCGCCGGCGTGAGCGTGGCTCGGCGGCGGATGGGGACGGTGCTCCTGCTCGGAGCCGTCGGCTACGGCGTTGCCGTGCTCTTCGTGCTCCACGGGGCCCCCGACCTGGCGCTCACGCAGCTTCTCATCGAGACGCTGTCGCTGGCGATGTTCGTGATGGTCCTGCGTCATCTCCCCGACCGGTGGGAGGTGGTCCGTTGGAAGGCGGGACAGACAAGCCGCATCGTCATCTCGGCGGCGGTGGCGCTGCTGATGGGTGGGCTCGCCCTCTGGGCGGGGGCGAGTCGGGTAGCACCCTCGATCTCGGACGACTACGTCGATCTCGCCGAGCCTGAGGGCGGCGGCGGCAACGTCGTCAACGTCATCCTGACCGACTTCCGCGGCTTCGACACGATGGGCGAGATCACGGTCATCGCCCTCGCCGCCGTGGGCTGCGTCGTGCTCCTCGGCCGGGCCCGCCGCCGGCCGCCCGCCGTGGAGAAGGAGACGTCGTGATTCGCCGCTCCATCCTCCTCGACACCGTCATCGACGTCGTCGTTCGGACCGTGCTCGTTTTCGCGGTGTTCCTCCTCCTGTCAGGGCACAACGCCCCGGGGGGAGGCTTCGTCGGCGGGCTGGTGGGCGGGTCGGCGCTCCTGCTGCGCTATCTCACGGGAGGAACCGATGAGGTGGTGGGGCGGGTTGCTCCCTCACCCGAGAGTCTCATGAGTGCCGGGCTCGCCCTGGCGGTTATCACCGGCGCCTGGTCGTGGCTGGGTGGCGAGCCGTTCCTGTCCAACGCCTTCCTGAACGTGGAGCTCCCACTCCTCGGCACCGTGAAGACGACCTCGGCCCTTCCTTTCGACGTCGGCGTCTTCCTCGTCGTGTTCGGCGTGTGCCTGGCGATCATCACCTCCCTGGGCCGGGAGCGGAGCACATGATCCTCTCGCTGGTCGTGACGGTGATGGTCCTGTACGGGGTCGGCACCTACTTGCTCCTCCAGCGGCATCTCACCCGGGTGGTCATTGGGCTTTCGGTGATCGCCCACGCCTCCAACCTCCTCCTCCTCGTCGGTGGCCAGGCAGGTCGGCCCCCTCTGGGCGACTCAGGGGTGGGGCCGGTGGCCGATCCCCTGCCCCAGTCGCTCGCCCTGACCTCGATCGTCATCACGTTCGGTGTCAGCGCCCTCCTGCTGGCATTCGCATACCGAAGCTGGCAGATCACGGACAGCGACGAGGTGGAGGACGACGTCGAGGACCGGCGGATCGCTGCCCTCGCCGCCGTGCAGGGCCTAAGGGACGAAGAGGTGGTAGACGCCGAGGAGATCGAGGAGGAGGCGGTGTGACCAGCGATATCCTCATTCCCCTCCCCATCGTCCTCAGCCTGGGGGCGGCGGCTCTCTCGCTGGGGCTGGGCAGGCGGCCGCGGGCCCAGCGCGCTCTGGGCCTCATCACCCTGTCCGTGCTGGTGGGCGTGGTCGTGGCGCTCCTGGTCAGGGTCGCCGACGGCTCCGTGATCGCTACCCGCATCGGGGGCTGGGGGGCGCCGCTCGGGATCGTCCTGGCTCTCGACCTGATGGCGGCCCTGATGCTGACCGTCTCCCTGGTCGTCCTCCTGATCGTCCTGGTGTTCACCATCGGCAGTCCCCGGCCCATCGACCAGGCCCGCTTCTTCTACCCCGTCTACATGGTGATGGCAGCTGGCGTCGCCGCCTGCTTCCTCACCGCCGATCTCTTCAACCTGTACGTGGCGTTCGAAGTGACGCTGACGGCGAGCTACGTCCTCATCGCCGTGGGCCGCTCTCGCGAGCAGGTCCGCCACGGCATCACCTACGTCGTCATCAGCCTCCTGGCGTCGACGCTGTTCATCTCGGCGATCGGCGTCACCTACGCCGCCACGGGCACGGTGAACCTCGCCGACCTGGCCAACAAGCTGCAGGAGATCGACCCCGGTCTGAGGGCGGCGCTGGGAGCCCTGTTCCTCGTCGTCTTCGGAATCAAGGCCGCCATCTTCCCCCTCTTCTTCTGGCTTCCCGACTCCTATCCGATCGCGCCGGCGCCGGTGACGGCGATCTTCGCCGGGCTCCTCACCAAGATCGGGGTATACGCCATCATCCGCAGCCAGAGCCTGCTCTTCGCCACTCCCGAGGAGTCCGGCTTCCTCCTCGCCGTCGCCGGCCTCACGATGCTGGTGGGCGTGCTGGGGGCGATCGCCCAGGACGACGTCATGCGCATCCTCAGCTTCCACATCGTGTCCCAGATCGGCTATCTGATCTTCGGGCTTGGCCTCCTCACACTGGCCGGCTTGTCGGCCACGGTCTTCTCGTCGATCCATCACATCCTCATCACCACGACGTTGTTCCTCATCGGCGGCCTGATCGAGTTGGCGACCGGAACAGGGGCGCTGCGTCGTCTCGGAGGCATGATCCGCACCACCCCGGTGCTGGCAGCCCTGTTCATGATCACCGCCCTCAGCTTCGCCGGGGTCCCTCCCTTCAGCGGCTTCCTGGCCAAGCTGGCGGTGATCCAGGCGGGGCTCGAGGTCGGCGCCTACCTCACCGTGGGCGTGGGTCTCCTGGTCAGCATCCTGACCGTCTTCTCGATGATGAAGATCTGGGGAGGCGTCTTCTGGGGAGATCCGGAGGACGCTGCCGTCCGCGAGCAGGCCCGCACCCGCCCGCTCCCGGCCGTCATGATGGGCGTGACCGCCGTCGCCGTGATCCTCGGCCTCGGCATCGCCGTCGCCGCCGGGCCGATATACGACCTCAGCGAGCGGGCGGCGGCGTCGCTCATCGACCCGGCTCCGTACCTGGCGGCGGTGTTGCAGTGACCCGGTTCATCGCCACGATGGTGTGGCTCACCGCGGTGTGGGTGGCGCTGTGGGGGACGCTGACCTGGGCCAACCTGCTTGGCGGCTTGCTCGTCGCCGGGCTGGTCGAGACGATCCTCCCGCCCCACCGGCCGGGACCGCCGGTCGGCACCCGTCCGCTGGTTGCTGTCCGACTCGTCTTCTATCTCCTGTGGAAGATGGTCGAAGCGTCGGTGTCGGTTGCCTGGGAGGTGCTCAGCCCGGGCCGGGTGAAGAGCGCCATCATCGCCATCCCCATCCGGGGGGCCTCGCCCGCCGTGATCAGCGCGGCCTGCATCGGCATCGGTCTGACGCCCGGCACCATGGTCCTGGAGGTCTCGCAGAACCCGCCCACCCTGTACGTGCACATCCTCCGCATGTCCTCGATCGAGAGGTCAAGGGCCGATGTCCTCCGCCTCGAGAGACTCATCGAGGAAGCCCTGCCGGCCGGTACCCCGGCGGGAGGCGTGGAGTGATCACCGTTGCCACCAACATCTCCTGGTTTCTCCTGTCGGCGGCAGCCCTCATCTGTGTCACCCGGTTGTTGAGGGCGCGGACGGTGGCCAACCGGATCGTCGCCCTCGACCTCCTCCTCGTCATCCTCGTCAGCGCCTTGGCGGTCTACACCGCCCAGACCGGGGATCCCAGCTTCCTCAACGTGCTGGTGGTGGTGGCGCTGCTCGGGTTCATCGGAACCGCCCTCGTCGCCGCCTTCATCGAAAGGAAGGGGACGTGAGCGAGGCCATCGCCTCCGTGATGCTGGTGACCGGGTCCCTGCTCGCCTTCATCGCCGCCGTCGGCCTGATCCGGTTCCACGACGTCTTCTCGCGGATGCAGGCGGCCTCCAAGCCGGCCACGTTGGGCATCCTGCTCACCCTGGGCGGCGCCGCCCTGGTGATCGACCGGGCGACTGCAGTCGCCAAGCTCACGCTGGTCATCGTCCTCCAGTTCCTCACCGGGCCTATCGGCGCCCATCTCATCGGCCGGGCGGTCTACCGGGCGGGAGCGGAGATGGAGCTGGAGAGTGGGATCGACGAGCTGGCGGAGTACCTGGCCTCGACCGAGGACGAAGTTCGCGGCGTCTGACCGCTCGCCGAGCCTCTAACGTCCGGCGACTGATGGACGGCAAGGTCATGACCATGGCGGAGGCGGTCGCCCGCAACGTTTCCGACGGGGACATGGTCGCCATCGAGGGATTCACCCACCTCATCTCCTTCGCTGCCGGCCACGAGATCATCCGCCAGGGCCGGCGTCACCTCACTCTCGCCCGCCTCACCCCCGACCTGGTTTACGACCAGATGGTGGCGGCGGGGGTGGCGGACCGGATCGTCTTCTCCTGGCTCGGCAACCCCGGGGCCGGTTCGCTCCACGCCATCCGCCGCCGGATCGAGGAGGCCAGCCTGGAGATCGAGGAGTACACCCACATGGCGATGGTCGCCCGGTATGAGGCGGCCGCCCGCGGACTTCCCTTCTCACCCCTCCTCAGTTTCGAAGGCAGCGACCTCCCCGCCGTCAATCCCCGGCTGCGGCGGGTCGCCGACCCCTACGGCGGCGCCGAGGTCTGGGTGGTGCCGCCCCTCGCCCCGGATGTCACGATCGTGGCCGTCCAGCGCGCCGATGCCGAGGGCAATGCCCAGATTTGGGGCCTCACCGGATGCCAGCGGGAAGCCGCGTTCGCCGCCCGAAGAGTGGTCGTCGTGTGCGAGGAGTTGGTGGCGTCCGA
Source organism: Acidimicrobiia bacterium (assembly GCA_035250025.1). Lineage (GTDB taxonomy): Bacteria > Actinomycetota > Acidimicrobiia > Spongiisociales > ZC4RG35 > DATFFO01. The sequence goes on along the minus strand of DATFFO010000304.1, from coordinate 2,419 downwards.
CGTGATCCGCTCCGACCCCAATCGCACCCTGATCCCTGGCCTCATCGTCGACGCCGTGGTCGTCGAGCCGGGGGGCTGTCATCCCAGCTACGCCCAGGGCCACTACGACCGCGACAACCGCTTCTATCTCGACTGGGAACCGATCTCTCGCTCGCCGGCGGGCCTCGAGACCTGGCTTGACGAGTGGGTCCTCGGCGTAGAGGGCCGGGCCGGCTACCTGGAGAAGCTGGGGGAGCGCTGGCCGGCCCTGCGACCCGGCCCGGCGCCGGCGGCGCCGATCGACTACGGATGGTACGGCTGATGCGCATCCGCCAATTGGGCGTGACCATCGGCGAGCTCGCCCCGGGTCCCGAGAACTCCATCACCGACGTCCCCGGTGTCTGGGTTGGGCACGCCACGGTGATGGGCGACAGCCCGGTCGTGCGCACGGGGGTGACCGTGGTGATCCCGCGGGAGGACCGGATCTGGAGCGACTATGCGTTCTGCGGCTGGCACTCCTTCAACGGCAACGGCGAGATGACCGGCCTCCCCTGGATCGACGAGTCGGGAATGCTGGGCTCGGCCATCGGCATCACCAATACCCACCAGGTGGGCCTGGTGAGGGATGCCTTCGTCCGTTACTCGGTCGAGCAGGGCCACACCGACGGGTTCGTCCTCCCGGTCGTCGCCGAGACCTTCGACGGCTGGCTCTCGGACATCGACTCCTTCCCTCTCACCGAGGACCACGTCACCCAGGCGCTGGCGGCCGCCGGCCCCGGCCCGGTGGCCGAGGGGAGCGTCGGCGGGGGCACCGGCATGATCTGCCACGAGTTCAAGGGGGGGATCGGCACATCGTCGCGTAGCGTCGAAGCCGGTGGCCGGGGATACACGGTGGGGGTGCTGGTCCAGGCCAACTACGGCCTGCGGACGGAACTGCGGATCGATGGCGTGCCGGTGGGAAGGATGATCGGATACGACGCGGTGCCGTCGGCCTACGACGATCCGGTCAGGAATACCGAGCGGAGCGCGGGCTCCATCATCACCGTCGTCGCCACCGACGCCCCCCTCCTCCCTGTGCAGTGCCGCCGTCTCGCCCAGCGGACGGTGGTCGGCCTGTCCCGGGTCGGAGGGACGGGGCGCAACGGGTCAGGTGACATCTCTATCGCCTTCGCCACCGGCAACCACCTCGTCGCCGGGGCCCATGGCCCGCACCCGTTGCAGATGCTCCCCCATGAGGATCTCAACATCTTCTTCACGGCGGTGGCCGACGCCACCGAGGAAGCGATCCTCAACGCCCTCGCCGCCGCCGAGACCATGACCGGCTACCGGGGACGCACGGCCCACGCCCTGCCTCTCGACCGGGTGGCCGAGATGATGGACCTCCGCCCGTGGTAGCCGCCACCTCCCACCAGACGATGATCGTGGCCGCCTCTCGTGCCCTGGCCGGAGTAGGGGTGTGCTTCGTCGGCGTCGGCCCGCCCAACCTCGCCTGCGCCCTCGCCAAGCGGACCGTGGCCCCGGGGTTGAGCCTCATCTATGAGTCGGGGGTGGTCGGCGCCGACCCTGCTCGACTCCCGCTGTCGATCGGCGACCCCACCCTCGTCACCGGGGCGGCCGCCGTGATGGGCATGACCGACCTGTTCGGCAACTACCTGCAGCGGGGCCTGGTCGAGGTGGCCTTCCTGGCCGGCGCCCAGATCGACCGGCATGGCAATCTCAACACGACCGTCATCGGTGACTATGGCCGCCCCGCGGTCAGGCTTCCCGGTTCGGGCGGCGCCTGCGAGATCGCCCTCAACGCCCGGAGGGTGTTCGTGATGATGACCCAGAGCAAGCGGGCGTTCGTCGATCCGGTCGACTTCGTCACCTCGCCCGGCCACCCTGCCCGGGGCGGCGGCGGTGGACCCGAGGTCGTGGTAACCCAACTCGGCCTTTACGGCTTCCCCGGCGGGGAGATGACGCTCACCCATCTCCAGCCCGGCGTCACCGTCGACGAGGTGAAGGCCGCCACCGGCTGGAACGTGGCCGTGGCCCCCGACGTGGCCGAGCTCGAGACGCCCAACGCCGCCGAACTGGAGGCGCTGGCCGCCCTTGATCCCGAAGGCATGTACGCCCGGTGACTCCCGGCGACAGCAGCGTCTTCCATCGCGCCGCCCAACCTATCGAGGCCGTGGAGGCGCAGGGCTGCTGGGTCACCGACGCCGCCGGCAATCGCTTTCTCGACGCCGCCGGCGGTGCCATCGTGTGCGGAGTGGGGCACGGCCGCTCCGAGGTGGCGGCGGCCATGGCCGATCAGGCTGCCCGCCTCGACTACGTCCACGCCGCCACCTTCACCACCCCCGCCCTCGAGGCCTACGCCGAGCGTCTGGCGCCGCACCTGCCGGTCAGTGATCCCAGGGTGTTCCCGGTGTCGGGGGGATCCGAGGCGACGGAGACGGCG
>DATFFO010000303.1:0-6090 GCA_035250025.1 Acidimicrobiia bacterium | reverse complement strand
AGCGGATCCTCCCGGTCGAGTTGGGCGTAGGTGAGGCCGCCGGTCGACTCCAGCGTGTGCTTCTCGATGACCTTGGCCTGGCAGTACGCCGTGAATGGATCCGCCACCAGGCGACCGGGCAGGCAGGCGTCCTCGGGAGTCGTGATCTGCTGGTCGGCCAGTGTGGTCGACACCATGTACCACGTCCCCGCCGCCCCCAGGACCAAGAGGACCCCGAGGACGATCGCTGCGCCCGATGCCAACTTTCTCATCTCAATCCTTTCGGTCTCGACAGTGTCAAAGTTACCGATGGCGGTGGTACTGGACACGGACCGAGGTCCCGAGTTCGGAAAGGCGAAAGTCACATGTGTTAGGTCTTGGTTGTGGGTGCTAAGTCAAGAGTCGGAAGGCAGCGTCGGAAGTCGGAGGTCGGAAGGCTAAGGCCCACATGCCTTTCCCCTCGCCAGGGGATCAGCGCAGGAGTGCCGGGTCGAGAAAGTCGAGGCGGCAGCGGGCCCGGCCGGGGTCAATGACCGAGCCGGCTGAGGGTCGGGGGAGGCATCCCGCGTCGGCGGTGCCAGCTCAAGGCCGCAGGGGCCGGACCGACGAGGCGGCAGCGCCAGGGGCTGGGGTCAATGACCGAGCCGGCCGCAGGCCGGCGAGGGAAGGGGGCCCCAGCCCAATAGTCACAGCTGGAAGACCACCGGGATGATCACCGGCTTGCGACTCACCTCGTTGCGGATGACGCGGGCGGTGGCCTGGCGGACGAGGCGCTGGATGCCGTTCATGCCGTCTTCGGCGTTGTCGAGGCCCTCGGCGACGGCCTGGCGGACCGCTTCCGCCGCCTTGCCCAGCACGACCTCGGGATCGTCCATGAGGCCATGGCTGTCGAGGTCGGGTCCGTGGACGATGTTGGCGTCGCGATCGATCCCCACCGTCACGACTACCACGCCCTCATCGGCCAGGTGACCGCGGTCGCGGAGCACGGCGCTGCGGACATCGCCGTAGCTGGCGCCGTCGAGATAGACGTATCCCGCCGGTACGGCTCGGCGAACGACCTTGGTCGCCTTGGCCTGGACGACGACCTTGTCCCCGTCTTCGAGCACGTCGACCTCGGGAACCCCCATCTTGCGGGCGAGTTCGGCATGGGCGTGGAGGTGGCGGTACTCGCCATGGACAGGCACGAAAGCCCGGGGTCGGACGACGTTGATGAAGGTGAGTAGCTCGTCGACGGCGGCGTGCCCGGAAACATGGACCTGGGCGTTGCTGCCATGCACGACGGTGGCGCCTAGGCGGATTAGCCGGCTGATCACCTTCGAGACTGCGGTCTCGTTGCCGGGGATCGGCTTGGCCGAGATCAGGATGGTGTCGCCTTCCTGGACGTTGACGAACTTGTGCCGGTCCCGCGACATCAGAGAGAGGGCGGCGAACGGCTCGCCCTGGCTGCCGGTGGTGATCAGCATCTGCTGGGACGCCGGGAGCTCGAGCAGATCCTTGACGTCGATGATCTCGTCCTGTGGGACCAGGAGGAGGCCGGCGTCCTGGGCGACCGACGTGTTGCGGTGCATGGAGCGACCGAAGAACGCCACCTTGCGGCCCGCTGCCAACCCGGCATCGACGATCTGCTGGACCCGATGGACATGGGACGAGAAGCAGGCGGCGATGATCCTCCCGGGCGCCTCCCGGACCACGTCGGCGATCGGCTCGCCCAGCGACGACTCGGAGGGGACGAAGCCCGCCATCTCGGCGTTCGTGGAATCCGAGAGGAGCAGTCTGACGCCTTTGCGGCCGAGCTCGGCGAACGACGGCAGGTCCGTCGGCTGCTGATCGATGGGTGTCGGATCGAGCTTGAAGTCGCCGGAATGGACGATGACGCCCTCGGGGGTGTCGAAGGCGATGGCGGTGGCGTCTGGGATCGAATGGCTCACCCTGATCAACTTGAAGCGGAAAGGCCCGTGCTTGCGCCACTCCCCGAGCGCCACGCTGTGGAGCTGGGCGTCGGTGCCCAACTCGTCGATCCGGCCCCGGGCCATCTCGACGCTAAAGGGAGATCCGTACACAGGGACGTTGATGTCGCGCAGGAAGTAGGCGAGGGCGCCCATGTGATCTTCGTGACCGTGGGTGAGGACCACGAAGTCGACGTCTTCCTTGCGTTCGATCAGCCAGGACCAGTCCGGGAAGACGAGATCGACTCCGAGCATGTCCTCTTCGGGGAACATGAGCCCGCAGTCGATCAGGCAGATGCGGCCGTCGATCTCGAGGGCGGCACAGTTGCGACCGATCTCGCCGAGGCCGCCGAGGAAGGTTATGGAGACGCTCATGGGCGGCTCCCGGATGGTTCAGGCACGAGTTGTTTCTTCTAGCGGAGTGGACGAATTGACCCCATGGCGGCCTGGATGGCCTCGATGGTGGTCGACGACGCCGGAACCAGGGGAAGACGCGGCTCCCCCACCGGCTCCCAAAGCGCCGACATGGCCGCCTTGACCGGGCTGGGATTCGATTCGAGGAAGCACGCATCGCAGAGCGGCAGCAGGGCGTGGTGGAGTCGCCGCGCCTCGTTCAGGTCGTTCTTGGCGGCGGCGCTGACCATGGCCGAGACTTCGTCACCGGCGAGATGGCTGATCACCGACACCACACCCACCGCGCCGACCGACATCATCGGAAGCGTGTACGAATCCTGTCCTGAGTACACGGCCAAACCACTGACCCGAGCCACAGTCTGCGACGTGAAGTCGATGTCCATCACCGCGTCCTTGGTGGCGACGATGCGCGGGTGCTCGGCCAGCCGGGCCAGCGTGTCGACCTCGATGAGGCGTCCGGTCCGGGCAGGAATGTTGTAGACCAGAACCGGCAGGTCGGTGGCGTCGGCGATCGCCTCGAAATGGCGGGCGAGACCCTCCTGTCCGGGTTTCGAATAGTAAGGAGTCACAGCCATCACGCCGTCGACGCCCAGGTCGGCGGCGCGCTCTGACAGGTGGATCGACTCGGCGGTGTTGTAGGTGCCGGTCCCGGCCACCACCAGCGTGTCCTTGTGCTCCACCGCCTCCACGACGGTTCGATACAGGGCGAGCTTTTCTTGCTCGGACAGCGTTGGGGATTCACCGGTCGTTCCTGTCACCACCAGGCCGTCGGATCCGTGCTCGGAGAGGAAACGGGCGAGACGCCACATGCGCTCGTGGTCGACGTCACCCTCCTCGGTGAAGGGGGTGATCATGGCAGTGAGCACGCGGCCGAAGGGGACAGCGGGTTCGGAGTCCATCACGTGCCCACGTTACCCCCCTCGCCAGCGGTGGCGGGGAATGCCCTAACGTGACGTGGCGGGCATGCGTAAGTCGCTCATCTTCCTTTCTCTGCTCCTGACGGCCTGCGTTCCTCCCGAAGGCGGCTTGACCGAGGACGACGTGGCCGGCGAGTGGACACTGGTCGATGCCTCCCTGCGGGGTCAGGAGATAACGATCGGCAACAACCCCTTGACGCTCCGCCTGGACCCCGATGGAGATCTCGGCGGCACGGCGGCGTGTAACGACTACGCCGGGACCTATGACGTCGTCGCCAGCATCTTCGATCTCGGAGCCGAGATGATGATGACCACGGCGGATTGTGAGGAAGCAGCGATGAGGCTCGAAGAGGAGTACTTCCAGGCGATCCGTCTCGTGGACAGCGTGGCGATCACGGAGGAGGGTGAGCTCCATCTGGTGGGCGAGGAGGCCGACCTCCTCTTCGAACCGGCTAACGGTTGACTCCAGCGCCCTGCCATGCTGGCCAGATCGCCTAACCAGGAGTGCCCTCAGTGGCTCAGCAGTACGACAGCCCACCCGAGCTCACCATCGACCTGAGCAAGACATATGAGGCCGTCCTCCACACCAACCACGGCGATGTCTCCATCGAGTTCGACGCCGCCCGGGCCCCCCAGACCGTCAACAACTTCGTCTTCCTGGCCCGGGATGGCTACTACGACGGCGTGATCTTCCACAGGGTCGTGCCCGGCTTCGTTGCCCAGGGCGGAGACCCCACCGGAACCGGCCGAGGTGGGCCCGGTTACAAGTTCCGCGACGAGATCGAAGGGGAGGGCCGCTATTCCCGGGCGACGGTGGCGATGGCCAACGCCGGACCGAACACCAACGGCAGCCAGTTCTTCATCTGCCTGGACGACGTCGGACTGCCCCACGCCTACACCATCTTCGGACTGGTAACCGATGGCATGGAGGCTGTCGACGCCATCGCCGCCATTCCCCGCCAGGGTGAGCGGCCCGTAGAGGACGCCGTCATCGAGTCTGTCGACATCATCGAGCGTTGACGCCCCGACCCGACATCGACGAGGGTGTCGGGTGCCGACCGGGGGCCTTGGCCTTTCTCTCACTGCTGCTGGCGGCGCTCCTCGTCGGTGGCTTCGGGCTCTGGCTGGTCACGCAGCGCGAGACGGGGCTGGCCTTGTTCTATGCGGCCGCTCCCATCTCTGCCCTATTCGGCGTCATAGGCGGCGGCCTGCCGGTGGCGTGGCCGCTGGACCTGGCGCTCTGGGTGGTGGCAGGAGTCCTGGCAGGGTCCTGGGCACAGCGGTCGGGGCGGCCGGTATGGATGACCACCACCGCCATCGGGGTGGGAGCGCTGGTCTACGGGTTGGTGATGTCACAGTTCGTGGAGATCGGTTGAGTCGGTAGTCGGTATGTCGAACCTGGGCGAACTCAGGGGGACAAGGTGAGGAATCGGTCCAGGTCGCCTTCGGCGAAGGGGCCGACGGCTCCCAGGACGCGGGGGCCTGTCATGACGTCGGCGGCGACCTGGCGGACGTCGTCCAGGGTCACTGCGTCCAGGAGGGCGAGACGCTCGTCGACGGAGTAGTGCGGCGCCCCGGTCAGCTCGTCGCGGCCCAGGCGGACCATGCGACTGTTGGCATCCTCCAGCGCCAATGCCAGTCCGCCCCGCATCGAGCCCTTGGCCCGTTCGAGTTCGTCGGGAGTGATCCCATCGGCGACCACGCCAGCGATCTCCTTTTCGATCAACTCGAGGGCGGTGGCGGTCTGCGCCGGTGTCGTGCCGACATAGACGCCCCAGGCGCCGGCATCGGCGTGGGCCATCCTGAAGCTGTACACGGCGTAGGCGAGACCGCGCTGCTCGCGGATCTCGTCGAAGAGGCGAGACGACATTCCCCCGCCGAGCACGTGGTGGAGCACCTGGAATGACCAGCGCCGCTCGTCGGCCCTGTCAATGCCGGACCCCCCGATGACGAGATGAGCCTGTTCCGTGTCGCGCTCGACGATGCGGACGTGCGGGGTCGGCTCCGACGGTGAGGAGTCGTGGTCGATGGCATCGCCCGACCACTCCCCGAAGAGGGAGTCCACCAGCTTGACGACCTGGTCGTGATCCACCGATCCGGCCAGGGCGATCACGGTCGAGCCCGCGGTGTAGCGGCGGCCCCAATAGCCGGCGATGTCGTCACGGCTCATTTCCCGGATCGAATCCTTGGTGCCCAGCACCGGCCGCTCGAGAGGGTGCCCGGCGAACACGGCCTGGGTGAATTCCTCGAAGGCGACGTCGGAGGGATCGTCCTCGTTCATGTTGATCTCTTCGATCACGACATGGCGCTCGGCGTCGATCTCCTTCTGCCGAAAGGCGGGCCGCTGGAGCATCTCGGCCAGGATCTCGAGGCCGGTCGGCAGGTCCTGGTCGAGCAGACGCGCCCAGTAACAGGTGTAGTCCTTGGAGGTGAACGCATTCGACTCGGCCCCGATGGCGTCGAAAGTCTCGGCAATCGTCCGGGCCGAGAGGCGCTCGGAGCCCTTGAAGAGAAGATGCTCGAGGAAATGGGAGGCGCCCGCTTCGTTGGGACGTTCATCACGGGTGCCGGTGTCCACCCAGCAGCCGACGGCGATCGAGCGCAGCGAGGGCATCTCCTCGGTGATCACCCGCAGCCCGTTGGGAAGGACGGTCAGGTCATAGTGCATCCGGGGATTGTACGGGGCGGATCACGTTTGCCCATCTCGGATGGCAGTTGACGGGTATGAGACAATGGTCGGCTATGCGTGGGCGCGACCAGACGATGCTCGATGAGATGCTCCGGCCCGAGGACCGGGCAATCGAGGCCGTCGTCGCCCGCTATCAGCGGGTCGC
>DATFFO010000302.1:0-7016 GCA_035250025.1 Acidimicrobiia bacterium | reverse complement strand
GATGGGCGATTCCGGCCTCGGCCGACGCCCGGATGGTGTCGATGTTGTTGTCGGTCACGGTGAGGTTGGTGGCCAGAGCCTCGTACCCGGCCACTACCGTGGCCGCGACCTCGGCGTCGGGCTCGCCCGACGTGGTGGCGTTGGTCGGGTCGATGTTGGCCACCGTGACCCCGGTGAGGGTGGTGGCCTCGGCGGCCGAGGTGAGCTGGTCGGAGATGGCGCCTTCGGCGGCGCTGGACAGCCCGTCGCCGTCCGGGTCCTGGCCGGCATCGAAGGCGGCCCGGGCATCGGTCGCCGCCTGGGTCACCTCCGGTGGCGGCTGCTCGCCGCCGGCCGCTTCCTCGAGGGCGGCGACGAAGGCCGCCGCGCTTTCGGCGTCGAACTCGGCCGGGACGTCGATGTCGGTGTCGGAGAGGGTCTCAGCGATGGCGGCCAGTTCCTCCACGGCGGCGGCGGACAGGCCGACTTCGGGATCGACCACACCGCCGTCGAAAGCGGCCCGCATCGCGGTGAGCTGGGGGGCGAGCGCCGGCTGTTCGCCGGAGTCCACCAGCTCCTGGACCTGGCCGATGACGGCGGTGGCGGTGGTGAGGTCGTCGGTGCCGGCCACGCTTTCGGGGTTCTCGGGGTCGAGCGTGACCGGCTCGATGACCCGGAGGGCGTCGACCAGCTCCTCGCCGAGGGCCACGATCCCCGTCTCGGCTGAGTCGGAGAGACCGTCACCGTCGGTGTCGATGCCCTGGCCGGCGGTGTCGAGCAACTCCCGGGCCCGGGCGGCGATATCGGATACGGTCGGGGCCTGGTCGGGAGCCCGGTTGATATCGGCCAGCACCTGGAGCTGGCTGGCGAGCGCCGCCTGGGCCGTCTCCTGGCTGTTGGCGATGCGATCGGCCTGCGCCTGGCGGAATTCTCCCTCGAACTTGGCGACGGCTTCGCTCTGAGGGATCTGGATGGTTGCCAGGTAGTTCACCACGTCCTCGACCTGGGACTCGTTCATGGGGCCGCCACCCGCCAGGCCCCAGGCCGGCATCGGGGTGTTGCCCCGGCCGTGTGTGATCCAGAAGTTGACCTCGTCACGGTCGTAGCGATAGAAGACGTCGTTGAGGGAAGGGGCAGCCCAGCTCACCGCCACGCCGGATCGCTTCTCCACGAACGGGGCGACTCCGCCGACGCCCTCGGGGCCGTGGCAGGAGAAGCAGGCGTATTCCTCCACCAGGGCGGCGCCGCGGGCGACGGACTCCTCGTCGAACTGACCGACGAAGCTCTCCTGGCGGTCCTGCTCGCCCAGGTAGTAGAGCGGGAGGGTGATGGCCAGGAACGCCGAGAGCAGCACGGCCGTCTTCTGGCCGGTCTCGAGGCGACGGGTCTCCATCTGATCGTCGGTGGTGCCGGGAGCCAGGTTCGACGGGATCTCCTCGGGGCCCCGACGACGCAGGGCCGCCACCAGGATGGCGCCCAGCCAGGCGATGCCGCCGATGAGGGCGAGCGTGATGACGAGGCTCGACGACATGTCAGCCGGCCGCCCCGGACTGCTTCACGCCGCTCACACGCCGATGCATGACGGCCCCCGCGGGTACTCGACCGAGGGGATGGGCGCCCGGGGTGTCTCGATGATGGTCCCGGTGTGGATGACGAGCTGGTCGGCCTCGTTGACCTCGACCACGAAGCGGTCGAGGTTGCGGGGGGCAGGCCCGGCGAAGTACTCGCCGATCTCGTTGTACTTGGACCCGTGGCAAGGGCATTCGAAACCCTGCGAGGTGGCACACCAGGGCACCCGGCAGCCGAGGTGGACACAGCGCTGATAGAGCGCCATCAGGCCGCCACCCTCGACGTCTCGGCCCTCGAACTGAGAGGAGAGGGTGGTGGGCGCCGGGACGATGTACGCCCGCGCTTCGGGGACGAAGAGGGGGATGACGGCGCCCTCGTTGGTGCGCACCTGGTCCTGGATGTCGCCGATGGTGCCGGCGACGATGTCGGCCCCGAAGCCGCCCGTCACCCGGGGCCAGAAGAAGGCGAGGAATCCGATGCTCAGGCCGGCCGTCCATATGCCGAACGTGGCCCCCATTGCCCGATTGAAGAACTGGCGCCGGGTGACGCCGGCCTCTTCCGGCGAGACTTCCACGACTCGCTGCGCCTCGACGACCGATACTGCCACCGGCTCGGGCTCGGCCACGGGTCGCTCGGCCGTCATCGCCTCCTCGGCCTCGGCCGGGACGACGACCGCCTCGGGCGGGGGAATTACGATCGGCTCGACCCGCACCCCAGCCAGGGACCGGTCGGCGCGGCGAGTCTCCGCCCCGACCTGGCCCTTCCAGTCGGTCTCGCCACCCTCGGAGCTGCGGCGGAAGGCGATGACGAACGCCCCCAGGGCACCGAAGATCGCCACCGCGGCCACACCGATCAGGATGAGGTTGGTCGCGGACACCTAATGCGTCCCTTCGAAATGGACCCAGTCCTTGAGATCGTCGAAGAACACCCCCGCCTCCCAGGGGTAGGCGAAGTTGAAGCCCTCCGCCCGGAAGAGCACGCCGAGGATCGTCAGCGTCGCCGCACCGGCCATGAAGAAGGAGTACATCATGATCGCCAGCTTGCGATCGGACGGCTTGGTGGACGGGTTGCGGTCGACATAGGGGATGGCCATGAAACCGACCAGGCCGATGATCGTGGGCACCGTCACCCCGGCGATCTGGGGATCGAAGTACGAGAGCAACTCCTGGAGGCCGAGGAAGTACCAGGGCGCCTTGGAGGGGTTGGGAGTGCTGTTGAAGTTGGCCGGCTCCAGCAGCGGGGCCTGGAGGATCGTCGACAGGATGACCAGGAAGGCGGTCATGGCAAGCAGGGCGCCGAACTCCACCAGCATCAGGTGGGGCCAGGTGTTCACCTTGTCGGTGGGGTCGGTCTTGACCTGCTGGATGGCCCGGGCCTTGACGACCGTGAGCAGGCGCTGGGTGCGCACTCCCTCGGGCGTATCGGCCGGGGGGACGACCGGGCGGGGGCTGACCAGCGCTGCCATCCGCCCGGTGCCATTGCCGGCGCCGTTGCCATCGGATGGCTCGGCGGGAGCCTCCGGCGGCGCCTCCTCCGTGAGCGTGGCCACCGCTCCCTCGGGCTCGCCTTCGGTGGCGGCCGCGGCCTCGGGGGCGGGGGTCGAGTCGAGGACCTCTCCCGCTTCGATGGTCTCTGGCTCCGCCCCCACTTCGACGGTCTCGCCGCTCTCGGCGTCCTCCACCTCGGCCCCGGCGGCGTCGGTGCGGGACTCACCCGTATCCGGGGCTTCGGCCTCGAGATGAGCCGAGGCGCCCGGCTGGGGCTTGGGGGCGGCCGGGGCGTCAGCCGGCGCCGGCGGAGTCGTGGGCGGCGCCTCGCCCTTCATCTCGGCCAGAACCTGCTCGACAGGCAGCCCGAGGGCCTTGGCCTTCGCCTCGGCTGATCTGCGGAGGAGGCTTTCTGGGATGTCGACCATGGAAAGCTCCTAGAGGGGGCCAGAGATTCCGCCGTCCTTGCGGACTCTCCAGAAGTGGACGGCCATGAAGATGACGATGATGAACGGGAAGAACAGGACGTGGAGAACGTACCAGCGGAGAAGGGTGTTGGCAGTCACCTCGGCACTGCCCAGCAGGGCGAACTTGACCTGGCCCCCGACGATGGGGACGAACCCGGCCATGTTGGTGCCGACCGTCACCGCCCACAGCGCCAGCTGGTCCCAGGGCAGGAGGTAGCCGGTGAACGAGAGGAGCAAGGTGAGGAGAAGCAGCACGACCCCCACGACCCAGTTGAACTCGCGCGGGGGCTTGTAGGCGCCGTGATAGAAGACGCGGCTCATGTGGAGGAAGACAGTCAGGACCATCAGGTGGGCCCCCCACCGGTGCATGTTGCGCACCAGCGAGCCGAAGGCGACGTTGGTCGAGAGGGCCTGGGCGTCGGGGTAGGCCTGAGTGACCGTGGGCGTGTAATAGAACATCAGGAAGATGCCGGTGATGGTGAGGAGGATGAAGAGGAAGAAGCTCAACCCGCCCAGGCACAGGGTATAGGAGAGCTTGACGCCGTGACGCTTCACCTTCACCGGGTGGAGGTGATAGAGCACGTTGTTCATGATCACGTAGGACCGGTTGCGGGGGCTGTCGGAGTAGCCCTGCTTGAAGGGCGAGCCGGGCCGCAGCACGGACTCCATGAACTGGGAGTCGCGCAGCCGGGAGTTCATCTCGGTGACCCGTTCCTTGACCTTGCTCATCACAGATGCCACGCGCCCTCCTACCAGCGAACTCCGTAGGCGTACCCGTTCTTGAAGTCCCGCTGGCCGGTGTCCATGTCCCAGGGACGGCGGTTGATCTCGTTCACGACCTCACTCAGACCGAGGACGCCCGCCTGGTCGGCCAGCGAGCCCTCGAACTTGCCCAGCGAGATGACGTTGGTCGGGCAGCGGTCGATGCACAGGGCGCAGCGAGTGCACTCGTCCTCGTCGACGATGAAGAACCCGTAGTTCTGGGGGTCGTCGGCCGGATGGTCGACGTTGACTGCCTCCTCGATGGCGTCGAGGGAGAGGTAGTGGATGCACTTCCAGGGGCAGATGTCGACGCAGCCCTCGCAGAGGATGCACTCGGCCTGGTCGATGTGGAGGAACTGCTTGGGCCGCAGCTTGTCCTTGAAGTAGTCGCCGTCGACCTGGGCGAGTTGATAGTCGTCGCGGATCGGGGGGGTCTCGTCGATGACGCCCTTGGGCATCAGGCATCACCCCGCACCAGCGGGCGCCCGTAGGGCGAGACTCGCTCGGGCTGGTCGGACTCGGCGGGGCGGCTGCCCTCGATGTCCTGGATCTTGTAGGCGAAGATGATGGCCGCTACCAGAACCGTGAGGTTGTAGCCCATGGAGATTCCGTCCTTGACGACCGCCCAGCTGATCTCCACCTCGTTGCCGAGGACGAGCCAGGGCGGGAGGGTGAGCGCCACCCGTTGGTTGGACCAGTCGAGGTCGGTCTGGGCCAGGTTGAGCCACTCCGAGGGAACGATCCCGAAGATGATCACGAACTCGATCCACACCAGAAAGGCGCCGAAGGTGGCCCGCGCCCACGTCATGGGACGGCCGAGGATGAAGGCGAGGACGGCGCCGACGATGAGCATCTGCGACGCCCCGAAGGCGATCAGGTAACCGATTCCCTTGGGCAACCAGCCACGCGGCATCCAGTTGAACTGGCCGAGGACGAGCGGTTCCTCCACGCCGTCCACGAAGTGGGTCTCCGGGAAGTTGGCGTAATGGACGATGAGCACGGCCAGCGCCAGGGCAACGGTGCCGACCAAGAGCAGCGCCCAGCCGTAGCGGCTCCGCTGCTCTTCGGTGAGATCACCGAGTCGATACATCCCACAAGCTCCTGGTCTTCCGGTCCGTCGTGCCTGTTCTACCACATAGCCCGGAGCCGGGAAGAATCCCTGGTCCAGCCCCTATAGGCCCGAATCGGGAGGCGGCCCCGCCGCACGGTATGCTCCCGCCGACGACGCCGAGGAGACGGGTGGCCGACACTGCCACAGACATCCGAGCACTGATACGAGCTGACCGAACCCAGCCCGACAGTGCCGCCGTCGCCCACGTCGTCGTGTCCATCGTGTTCCTCGTGGTGGGAAGCCTGGCGGCCTTCGCCGCTCTCCTCTCGATGGCCTTCCCGTCCTTCATCCCCTTAGGCTACGGCGTCCTGCGAGCCATGGCGATGCTCTCGCTCCTCGTGGGCTTCGCCACCGTATCCGTGGTCGGCGGCGCCTACTACGTGCTGCCCCGCCTGACCGGCGCTCCCCTCTGGAACGAGAACCTGGCCCGGCTGGGGCTGCTGCTCATCGCCGGGACCAGCGCCCTCGGACTCGTCGTCGTCGGGGCCGGCTACGGCGACGGTGCCGAGCCGTTCGCCCTTCCGTGGTGGCTCGACCTGCCGCTGCTCGCCGGTCTCGCCATCCCGGCCCTGGTGGCCCTCCAGACCGTGCGCCACAAGCAGGAGAACCGGATCTACGTCACGATCCCCTACGTGATGGTCGGCCTGCTGGCGATGCCTCTCCTCTATCTGGTCGGCAACCTCCCCGGGCTGACATCGCTGGCCACCGCCCTCGGCGACTTCTGGTTGTCGGCCGCCTACCCCGTGGCCGGCGTCCTCCTCACCGCCATCGGCCTGGGCTACTACGCCGTCGTCAAGGACGACCGCCCGCTGGCCGGGCGCCAGCTCGCCTGGATCGGCCATTGGTCGCTCCTCTTCGGAGCGGGGTGGTTCGGCGTCGCCCAGCTGGCCGGCGGACCCGTGCCCGACTGGCTGGGAGCGGTCGCCGCCGCCGGGGGTCTCGCCTTTCCCGTCGGGATGATCGCCACTGTCGCAGCCCTGGTCGCCACCCTCGAGGGAAGCTGGCGCCGGGACGAGGAAACCGACCCAGTCGTGATGACGGCAATCGCCGGGACCGGTCTGGGAGTCCTCGTGTCGATCCTTGCCGCCCTGGCGGGGTTCCGGTCCACGTCGGTCCTGGTTGCCTTCACCCCCTACTGGGAGGCCATCGCCTTCGGGCTGGTGCTGGGAGTGATCCCGCTCCTCGTCGCCTCCTGGACATATCAGGCCCTTCCCCGTATGACCGGGCGCCGCATCTTCTCGACCGATGCCGTTCGTCGCCACGTGAGGCTGACTGTCATCGGGGCCGGCGGCCTGGTCCTGCTCCTGGTCCTCGCCGGCCTCGTCACCGGATACGCGTGGGCGGGGGGCGCCTTCACCGGCACGTTCGCGGCCGTCGGTGAGGGCTGGGCGACGGCGTCCGGCCCCGGACGCCTCCTCGTGGGGCTGGCGGTGATTCCCGGAGGAGTCGCCGTGCTTGGGACGCTGCAATTGGCCGCCGCGGTCTTCTTCACCATCACCCAGGGCCCTGCCGGACCACAAGAGGTGCTGATCACCGCCGCCGGCGACGAGGAAGCGCAGCCGTGAGCGATCTCAGCGCCGCCGCCGCCGCCATGGGCATCCCCGAACCGATCGCCGAGCGCTCGGCCCGGGCCCGGGCCGA
>DATFFO010000301.1:0-11328 GCA_035250025.1 Acidimicrobiia bacterium | reverse complement strand
CTCCATCTCGACTTCGACGTGCCCGATATGGACGAAGGGGAGAAGGCGGTCCTGGCCCTGGGTGCTCGCAAGGCCGAGGCCCAGCCGGGGACGACTTGGCGCGTCTATCTCGATCCGGCGGGACATCCCTTCTGCCTGGTCGAGGAGTGACGGCCGAACCTCCCACCCAGCCTCCCCGGCCGGCGACCGAGCGCACCCCCTCGCTCGTCCTCGTCAACACCGGCGACGGCAAGGGCAAGTCCACGGCCGCCTTCGGAACCATGATCCGGGCCGTGGCCCGCGGTTGGCCCGTCGTCGTCGTGCAGTTCCTCAAGTCGGGCGACTGGCAAGTCGGCGAGGAGAAGATCGCCCGCCAACTCGGTGTCGAATGGCACACGATCGGCGACGGCTTCACATGGGACTCCGAAGACATGGACGAGTCCCAGGCGATCGCCGTCGAGGCCTGGCGCACGGCGCGCTCCATCATCGAGGCCGGCGCCCATAGCCTGGTGATCCTCGACGAGATCACCTACCCCATGAACTGGGGGTGGATCTCGACCGACGAGGTCGTCACCGTCATCGCCGACCGGCCCGACAACGTCAGCGTCATCTGCACCGGTCGTGACGCCCCCGTTGCCCTGGTCGACATCGCCGACACGGTCACCGAGATGCGCAACGTCAAACACGCCTACGACGCCGGCATCATGGCCCGCCGAGGCATCGACTACTGAGAGACGGAACTTTGTCCCCCACGAGCGAAGCGAGAGGGGGAAGGGGCCCCCGCGCCGGAGCGCAGCGGAGGCGTGGGGTAGGGGGCAGGAAGCTCAGGGGTGGAGGCGGGTCTTCAGGAAGTCGATGGATGAGGTCCAGGCAGCCTCTGCCGCCGTCTCGTCGAAGGCGGGGCTCTCCGGGTCGGCGAAGCCGTGCTCGGTGGCGGGGTGACGGACCACGGCGACGTCCAGCGCCTCCAGGCCCATCGTCGCCTCCATGAAGGCGGCCTCGTCGTCCGAGATGAAGCGATCCGAGGCGGCGAGATGGATCTGGAAGTCGGCCTTGGTCCCGGCGAAGTCGATGGCCTGACTGCCGTAGAACGACACGACCGCCCGCACGAGTTGGGGCCGACGGACCGCCAGCCACAGCCCCATCGACCCTCCCATGCCGAGGCCGAGCACGCCGATGAGGGCACCGGCCGCCTTCTCGGCCAGGAGCAGCGCCGACGAGACGACGAGGGAAGCCAGCCGGTTGGGATCGGCGTCGCCCAGCGTCTGCTCGGCCTCATCCTCCGACACGGGGCGCTCCCCGAACGCCAGGTCGGGTGCGAGCACCGTGAAACCGGCGTCTGAAAGCACGTCTGCCCGCTGCCGCACGCTGGCGGTGAGGCCCCACCAGGATGGGAGCAGCAGCACTCCGGGACCGGGTCCATCGGGGGGAGCTACGAAATATGCCTGGTCCTGCACACCGCTGTCCAGGGTATCCCGGCGAGCACCGTACCCTCCCCCGCTCCATGAGCACGCGCACGGTCGGCATCTGGATGGCGCTCGCCTCGGCGGTCTTGTTCGGGCTGTCGGTTGTGACGGCCGCCGACGTGTTCGCCGCCGTCAGCCCGATGGCGGCCGCCCAGGTCCGGTCGGTGCTGGCGGCGCTGGTCCTGGGGGTCATCGCCTACCAGCGGCGCCTGACGGCGCATGGTGGCCGGCTGGGATGGCTGGCGCTGCTCGGCCTCAACATCGCCGTGGTGACATTCGCTTCCTACGTGGCCATCGAGCGGCTGGGAGTCGGGCCCGGATCGACCATCCAGTTCACCGGACCCGTGCTGGTTCTCGCCTGGATGCGGTTCGTCGAGAAGCGCACCGTGCCCCGAGTCGCGTGGTGGGCGGCGGCCGCCGCCGTCACCGGCACCGCCCTGATGACCCGTGCCTGGCAGGGTGAGTTGGACCTGCTGGGAGTGGTCGCCGCCCTGGTGGCCTCCCTGACCTTCGCCAGCTACCTGATCCAGGGCGAGCGCCTCGGCGCCACCCTTCCCTCGCTGACCATCATCGCCTACGGGTTCGCTTTCTCGGCTCTCCTCTGGGTCCTGGCGGTGCCGCCGCAATGGGACGGGTTCGGGGCGGGGACGTGGGTGAGACTCGGGCTCATCTCCACCGTCGGGACCGTCGCCCCCTTCCTCCTCGAGATCTCGGCCCTGCGCCGCGCTGATCCTGGATCGGTCGGAGTGGTCGCCACGGCCGAGCCCGTGATCGGCGCCGCCGTGGCCTGGTTCGCCCTCGGTCAGGTACTGACCCCGATCCAGCTGCTGGGAGGGACCGTGACGTTGCTGGCCATCGCCGGCATCCACTGGATCACCAGCCGCACGACCACGTGGCCGGGCTAGAGCACCTAGATGAAGATGGCGCCGACCCGCTGGCGCGTGTCCTCGTCGAGCTTGTCGAGAACCTCGAGAGCCGCCATGTTCTCCCGGACCTGATCCACCCGACTGGCGCCGGTGATCACGGTCGACACGCGCGGGTTCGAGGCGCACCAAGCGAGGGCCAGCTGGGCCGGAGTACATCCGAGGTCGGCCGCCACCGTGCCCAGCTCGGCTACGCGGGCATTCGCCTCGGCGTCGGTCAACGAGGCCGCCATCGAGCCTATGACCTCGGCCCGGCTCCCCTCGGGAATGCCCTGGCTGTACTTCCCCGTGAGCAGGCCGGATGCGAGTGGGCTGAAGGTCGTCAGGCCCAGACCGATGCGGTCGTAGAGGGAAGCGAACTCCGACTCCACCTTGGTGCGATGGAGCAGGTTGTACTGGGGCTGTTCCATCTGCGGCTTGTGCAGATGGTGGCGTTCGGCGACCTCCCACGCCTCCAGGATTCCCTCGGCCGACCACTCCGATGTCCCCCAGTAATGGGCCCTCCCGGATGCCACGATCTCCGACATCGCCCACACCGTCTCCTCGACCGGCGTTTCCGGATCGGGCCGATGGCAGAACACCAGGTCGACGTGATCGAGTTGGAGTCGCTCCAGCGACTGGTCGATCCCCTCGACCAGGTACTTGCGGTTGAGAGTGTTCTTGGTGTTGGGGCCGTCGTGGATTCCCCAGAAGAACTTGGTGGAGACGAGGTAGGAGTGCCGCGGCCACCCCAGCTCCGCCAGCGCCTCGCCCATCAGTGCCTCCGATGCTCCCCGGGCGTAGGCCTCGGCATTGTCGAAGAAGTTCACGCCGGCGTCGCGGGCTGCCGCCATGCATTCGATGCCGGCCTGACGGTCGACCTGGTTGGCGAAGGTGACCCAAGATCCCAGCGAGAGAACGCTGACCTTGATGCCGGCCGAACCCAGCCGCCGATATGGCATTTCCAACTTCGAGCTCCTTTGAGTTGACCGGCTCATCTTGGTGCCTCAACGTAGACCCCCAGCCGTTGCTCCGTAGACTCCGGTGAAGATGACCGCCGTCGCTCCTCTCCGCATCGGACACTTCCGTTCGCTCTGGCTGGCGTCTCTCTTCTCGAACCTCGGCTCGTTCTTCTACACGGTTGCCGCCTCCTGGCTGATGCTGGAGCTCACCGACTCAGCGACGTGGGTCGGCCTGATGCAGGCGGCCAACACCCTCCCCCTCCTGTTCCTCGGTCTGGCGGCGGGGGCCATCGTCGACATGACCGACCGCACCAAGATCATGCTGATCTCGCAGGTGGTGATGGGAGTGGCGGCGGCCGCGATGGCGATCGTGACGTGGCTGGACCTGGTCACCGCTCCTGTGTTGCTCGGCCTGGGACTCGTAATCGGCGTGGGCGTCGCCTTCAACGTGCCGGCGTGGCAGGCCCTGGTGCCCAATCTCGTGCCACGGGGCATGCTGGGCTCGGCCGTCGCTCTCAACTCGGCCGGCTTCAACGTCGCTCGGGCCGTCGGCCCCGCCCTCGCCGGCATCGTCGTGGCTGCGGCGGGCGCCGGGGCCGCCTTCGGCGTCAACGCCGTTTCCTTCCTGGGTGTGATCGCCGTGGTCATCGTCGTCGCCCGCAAGCTCGAACTGCCGGCACCGGACACCGCCTCGCTCCCGTCTGCCATCGCTCTCGGCATCCGCTTCGCCCGCTTCACCCCGGCTTTCCGGCGCATGCTCGGCCTTCTCGCCATATTCGCCCTCACGTCGGCGGTCATCCAGAGCGTGCTCCCCTCTCGCACCGTCGAGCTGGGCGGCCGGGCCGGCGTGTACGGATTCCTGCTCGGAGCGATGGGGGTCGGCGCCCTGGCCGCCGCCTTCAGCCGTCAGTCGGTGATGGGGAGGCTGGGCCCCGGTTCGATCCGTGTCACCCTCGTCGTCTTCGGTCTCGCCGGCATCGTGGCGGGATGGGCGGAGTCGCTGTGGACAGTCGCCATCGCCATCGCCGTCGCCGGGGCCTGCTGGGTCCTGACGCTGGTGACCCTCAACACAACGACCCAGACCATCAGCCCGGAGTGGATCCGGGGCAGGGCGATGAGTCTCTACACGCTGGCGTTCACAGGAGTCATCCCGATCGGCGCCATCCTGGCCGGGGCCCTCGCCGACGTCTTGGGGGCGGGGGCATCGATGGTCGTCCTCTCGTTCGGCACCCTGCTCCTGGGCCTCGCCTCACCACTTTTCCGGATCCCCAACCTCGAGGAGGTGATCGCCCCGGAGTTCAGTGACGAGGACGTCGGACTCGATGACCATCCCGAGAACCTCGACGGGGGACCCGTGATGGTGGTTTCCACCTGGACGATCGCCGAGGGGGACTACGAGGCGTTCCTGCGGCTCATGGCCCGGATCAGGTTGGTGCGTCTTTCGACCGGCGCCTACCGCTGGCGCATGTATCGCAACGTGGGAAGGCCGGAACGGTTCACTGAGGTCTACGTCATCCACTCGTGGGACGAGCACCTCGCCCAGCACCGGCGCATCGACGACAGGTCGCGGCGTCTCATCCGCCAGGCCCGCGAGTTCGACCAGGGGGACGGGCCCACCAGCAGCCACCTCCTCGCCATCGACGTCGCCCACCCACCCGGCTGGGAGCGCCTGGTGGCCGCCCACGCCGAACTCCATCGCACCGACGGTTCGATCCCGTTGGACGAAGAGGCTTCCGTCCACCCCCGCAGCTAAGCCTGGATCCACCGACAGACGGCGAGGAAGACCGGACCCGCCCTGTCCAGGTGGGGCATCCGGCCGAATCGGGGCTCCACCGGAAGTGACCCCACGAAACTGGGGTGATGGGCTTGGCCACCGACCACCGAGGTCGACGAGCCAAGCGAATCGGTGGATCCGGGCTAAGCCCGGGCGGAGGTTTGCCGGGGGAGTACCGTCGCGCCGATGGAGGCCACACCGAGGCGCCCATCGGGTGGCGACGACCGATGAGCGCCACGTCCGAGCGAGTCCGCGCCGAATTGCAGACCCAGACAGGCGTCGACTTCCGCCGCTATGCCGACGACGATCTCATCGACGCCGTGTCTGGTTGGTCGGGGCTGGTGGGGTTGGCGAAGGACTTTGGCATTTCGCTCGGTACCGGTCTCGGGGTCGTTCTCGTCGCAGTGGTGGTCGCCCTCGCGTCTGGCCTCGCGGTCGAGGCGGGCGTCGGCGTGATCGTCGGCGGGGTCGTCGCCGGCCTCGGGGTCATGGTCGCATTCTTCGCCCTGCGCGCCCGCCGGCGCGCCCCGACTGAGGCCGCCAAGGTGTTCGACCTGTCCAGTGCCATGGTGGACCGGGTGGCCGAGGACGTGGCGACCGGACGGGTGACCGTGACCCCGGCCCAGGCCGTGCGCGGCCTGGCGCTGGTCGCCGCCGCCCCCGCCCTCACCCGCGTCGCCCAACGCAGGTTCCCGCTCTTGGGGACCCTGGCCGCCCCGGCGGTCGGTGCCCTGCTGACCAGGGTCCTGGCGCGGGTCTGGCCGAGTGGCGGCGAGGGTCACCCGCTGGTCGGCCTGGAAGGCACCGCCCGTCGTCTCAACGAGGCCGTCAGGTCGGCCGAGGTGGTGGTGCTTCCCAAGCTCGCTCGGGCGGTGCGCTGGGCGACGATGCCGATCCTGGTTGCCGGTGCCGTGCTGGTGGCCATCGGCGTCGCCACGGCTCTCCTCTCCGTCGCCACCGCCTGAGCTACGTTGTCGCGCCGGGTGCAACGGAACGACGACAGGTGGGGTTCTCATACATGATGGACGACCTCTGCCACCGCCTGGCCGACGACTTCGACCACGCCTTCCCCGATCTGGTGTCGGCATTGTCGGACGACATCTATTCGGGCTTGCGAAGGCTGGCGGGTGCCGATGCCGCCGAGGACCTCACCCAGGAGACGTTCATCCGGGCGTATCGGGCGCTGCAGGCCTACCCGAGCCAGCAGATCCGCACTCTGCGGCTGAGAGGTTGGGTGTGGACCATCGCCCTCAACCTGGGTCGCAACCATGCCCGCAACCGGGCCCGGCGACCCACCCCGGTCGCCCTGGAGGACCGTTTCGGGGTCCACGACCCTGAGCCTCCCGACAGCGAAGCCTGGGACCGTCGCCTTTCTCGTCTGGCGCCGACCCAGCGCCGGGCTGTGGTCCTGCGTCATGTCGTGGGACTCGGCTACGACGAGATCGCCGCCGCCGTCGATCGGCCCGAGGGCACGGTGAAGAGCGACGTCCATCGCGGACTGGAAAGACTGCGCCAACTGATAGAGGAGGAATCATGACCCTGGAGAATCAACTGGCCGGGCTCCGAGCGCCGGCGCCGGCCCAGACGGCCATCGCCGTGTCCCTGGGCACCGGGCTCGTTCCCGGATTCGCCGTGTACGAGGCACCCTTCGGCGACGTCGCCGTCATGTTCACCCCGGCAGGTGTCCGCCAGGTGCGACTGATGGATGAACTGGATCCAGGGGCGGTCGAGGCCAATCCGCCCCGGGCCTGGGCGGATCGGATCCCGCGTGCGCTCGAAGAGGGGCGGCCGGGAAGTCTGCCGCTCGACCTGAGCGAGGTCACCCCCTTCCGCCAGAGCGTGCTCGGCGTGGCAGCCACCATCCCTCGCGGAGAGGTCCGGTCGTACGGATGGCTGGCCCGCCATGTCGGCAAGCCGGGAGCTTCCCGGGCCGTGGGATCGGCGATGGCCTCCAACCCGGTGCCCCTGATCGTCCCCTGTCATCGGGTGGTGCGCTCCGACGGCTACATCGGCGCCTACTCGCTGGGTGGACCGGAGAACAAGTGGGCTCTCCTGCGCCATGAGGGCGCCGCCCCCGAACACCTGGAGGAGCTGGCGGCGGCGGGGATGCGCTATCTCGGCTCGGACACGACCGGCGTCTTCTGCGTGCCCTCGTGCCAGCGCGCCCGTCGCATCACGGACCAGCACATGGTCGGGTTCCGGTCGGAGGCGTCGGCACTCGAAGCCGGCTACCGGCCGTGCCAGGTGTGCCGACCGCTGGGATGAATCGCGCCCCGATACAAAGAGCCCGCCGGATGGCGGGCTCTTTGGTTTATCGGGACCGACGTGGCGCACCACGTGGCGGTCGTTGGTAGCGGGCCTTGTCCTGCCGGCGATCGACGGGTCGGCGAGACTCGGGTCGGAAGTAGCGAGCCTTGCGAACGGCATCGACGGCGCGGTACGACGAGTGCACCATGGTGTCCTCCTTGGGGACGGGGCGCGTCGAACGACGTGCCTTGGTGGATGAGCGGGTCCGTGAGACCCGGGTCGTAGACGGGCGCGGTGCTCCGTCAGCCGGCGAGGCCGGTGACGGGGGAGGCGCCTATGAACGTGATGCGAATCACTTTGTCGGTCTCCTTTCCGTCAGGGGATGGGAAGGGTAACGACCCTGTCAACCCGATGGAGGGGAATTAGTCGAGCGGTGACCGGTGAACGTGAACAGTGAACAGTGAACAGTGAACAGTGAACAGTTCAGCGATAACGCCAGACGATGCGGCCTTTGGTGGGGTCGTAGGTCGAAACCTCGACGTCGACCTGGTCACCAGGAAGGATGCGGATGATGCGTCCACGACGCATGCGGCCGGAGGGACGGGCCATCACCTCGAGGCCCCCCTCGATCTCGACCCGGAAGGTGGCGTCCCGCAGCACCTCACGAACCGTTCCGCGCATCCTTATGTAATCGTCTTCAGGCATTGGGAAATCAGGGTAGTGGGCGGCCACCCACGGAGAGAATCAGCCGCCTGCCCGATGCACGGGAACTGGGAGAGGTTGACGGAAGACGCCGGGCGGCACCTCCGCCCCGACCCGAAGGAGGGCGAGTTGCCATGAGGGCGACATTCCCAGCGCCCAGCGCAACAGCGAGATGAGAGGGCGAACCACGACGATCGCCCCTGGCCAGGCCCTCACTCCCAGGACGGCGCGTAATCGGGGAGGGAGAGTCGCCACCGCCGCCGCCTGCATCGCCCGGTAGCCGGCCCGTTGTCCCAGAGTCGGCAGGGGCGGCCTGACCAGGAAATCAACCGCGTCCTCCATCCCCGGCGACGGCCCGAGGTCGGGGTGCCCTGCGATCCAGGCCGACAACTCCGCGGCCGTACTCGGCATGGGATCGGAATCGAACAGGGCCCCGACCCGGGTCTGCTCGGCCACGAAGCGGTCAGCCTCGGCGGCGCTGAGGGGCGCGGGTCCGAAGACCTGAAAGGCCACGAGGAAGGAGTCGGTGAGGGCGTTGTGGACCCATGCCGAGAGGTCGGTGTCGTCGGCCGTATACGCGATATCGCGATGCGAAAGGCCCTTGATGGGCCGGTGGACCTTGCGCACCTTGTCGACGGCGGTCTCCACCTCGGGCATCGCCCCGTAAGTGGTGGCGGTGACGTACGCCGAGGTTCGAGACAGGCGTCCCAGGGGATCCTGGCGGTAGCGGGAGTGATCCTCCACGCCGGCGACCACCTCGGGATGGGCGGCCTGGACCATCAGCGCCCGGATCCCGCCGATGAACGTGGACACGTCGCCGAGCACGCGCCAGCTGACCGAGCCGGGACCGAAAAGTCCCGAATCACCCCGATAGTCGAGCGAGTTGGCGAGCGGATAAGGCACCCGACCGAAGGGGCCGGTGGCCGAGGAGATGATCCGGTTGCGAATGAAGCGGGTGAGGAGCATGGACCGGGCCATTGTCTCAAAATGGGAGCCCAAGTGGTTCATCGCCCGCGGGCGTAGGATTTCGATATGGACCCCTGCCGGGTAACTTTGAGCGTCCAATCAAGATCTGAGGAGCGGCCAAATGGTTGAAGCCCGACCGGGAGTCGTCAACGGACGGCGGGTGGCGATCGTCGACGGACTGCGGACGCCGTTCGCCAAGTCCGGCACCGATCTCCGCTCCGTCTCCACCCTCGGGATGGCTTCCATCCTGGTCGCCGAGTTGCTCGCCCGATCCGGTCTGGATCCGGCGGTAGTCGACCGGGTCGTGTACGGCTCGGTGGTCCAGGATCTGGCGTCGCCCAACATCGCCCGCGAGATCGTGCTCGCCACCGCCCTTCCCGACGACACCGACGCCTACAGCGTGACACGGGCATGCGCCACGAGCACCCAGAGCTTTGTCGATGGGGCCCAGGCCATCCTTCTCGGTGACGCCGACGTGGTCCTCACCGGTGGAGCGGACTCCCTGTCCAAGCCGCCCGTGACCTTCTCCGACGAGTTCGTGGAGGTGATGATGAGGGCGCAGGCAGCACGTGACCTCCCCACCCGGCTCAAGGCCTTCACCCGGCTGCGCCCCAAGGACCTGACGCCCAATCCTCCCGCCATCGCCGATCGATCCACGGGCGAGACCATGGGCGAGAGCGCCGAGAAGATGGCCAGGCTCAATGGCATCGGCCGGGAGGCCCAGGACGCCTACGCCGTCGAGTCGCATCGGAAAGCGGTGGAAGCGTGGGACAAGGGGGTGTACGACGACGAAGTAATGCCTTTCCCCCTCCCGCCCGACTACTCGCGCACCGTCGAGCGCGACACCATCCCCCGTTTCGACACCAGCCTCGAGAAGCTGGGCAAGCTGAAACCCGTTTTCGACCGCCGCTACGGCACGATCACGGCCGGGAACGCCTCGCCCCTCACCGACGGCGCTTCCGCCCTCATTCTCATGGAAGAGCAGACTGCCCGCCGCCTGGGCCTCGAGCCCAAGGCGTTCCTTCGCTCGTACGCCTTTGCCGCCGTCGACCCGCATTGGCAGCTTCTGATGGGGCCGGCCATTTCGACCCCCATCGCCCTCGACCGGGCGGGTCTGGCGCTGGACGACATCGACGTGATCGACATCCACGAGGCCTTCGCCGCTCAGGTCCTCTCCGTGACACAAGCCTTCGCCTCGGCCGACTTCGCCCGCCAGCGCCTGGGCCGGGACCGCCCCGTTGGCGACGTCCCCGCCGAGAAGCTCAACCTGTACGGAGGCTCGATCAGCCTTGGTCATCCCTTCGCCGCCACCGGTGCCAGGCAGCTGCTCACCATGGCCAACGAGCTTGTCCGTCGCGACTCCGGCACGGCGCTCATCACCCAGTGCGCCGCCGGCGGCCTCGGGGCGACGGTCATTCTGGAGCGGGCATGAACCTCACCCACTTCAAGCTGGAACCCGACGATGACGGCGTCGCCATCGTCACGATCGACAGAGCAGACGACAAGATCAACACCCTCGACCCGGCCCTGATGGAGGACTTCGAGTCGATCCTGGCCCGAATCGAAGACGACGCCCAGATCAGAGCCGTGGTGCTCACCTCCGCCAAGGAAGACAACTTCCTGGCCGGAGCCAACATCAAGTGGTTCGCCGAGCTGGCCGACCCAGCTGCGGCATCGGCGGCTATCCGCCAGGGTCATGCCCTCTTCGACCGGTTGGAGCGGGTCCACGCCGACCTGGGCAAGCCGGTCATCGCCGCCATCCACGGCGCCTGCTTGGGCGGGGGCAACGAATTGGTGCTCGCCTGCTCGGGGAGGATCGCCACCGACCACCCCAAGACCCAGCTGGGACAGCCCGAGGTCCAGCTGGGCGTGCTTCCGGCCGGGGGCGGGACCCAGCGCCTGCCTGCCTTGATCGGGATCGCCGCCGCCCTGGACCTGCTGCTCGGCGGCCGGCCGGTGAGTGCCGGGAGGGCACGCAAGCTCGGGCTGGTGGACGAAGCCGTCCCGCCGACGATGCTCATGGAGATCGCCCGTCGCCGCGCCATCGAGGCGATCGCCGGCGGTGACGAATCGTCGCGGCGGTCGTGGCTAACCCCCTCCCAAGTCCAGCGACTGGCACTGGAGGCCAACCCCATAGGCCGAGCGGTGCTGTTCAGACAGGCCCGACGCAAGCTGCTCACCGAAACCAAGGGGAACTATCCCGCCCCGGAGCGGACCCTCGAAGCGGTTCGCATCGGGGTCGAGGAGGGCCGGGAGGCGGGCCTGGCTGCCGAGGCGCGATTCTTCGGCGAGCTGGTCACATCGCCCGAATCCCGGGCTCTGCGCTCGAT
>DATFFO010000300.1:0-2232 GCA_035250025.1 Acidimicrobiia bacterium | reverse complement strand
GTTTCCACTACGGCGAGGGCGTATGCCTGGTTGTTACGGAAGCCATCGAAGAAATGCTCGGCATCGAAGAAAACCCGCTTCCCTCGGTTGCGAAGAAAGGCGATCGATTCGCCCACCATGTCCAGCCCCTCCTCCAGGGAGGTATTGAGCGCATCGGTCACGTGGCGGTCCCATGACTTGCCGACGATGCAGATGAAATCGGTATCCGCATCGAGCAGTGCCTGGAGCTGGTGATCACGCTCCACCGGGCCACGTGGCCGGCGTGTGGATCCGAAGGCGACAAGCTGGGCCCGCTCCAGCTCGAGCTCCTTGGTGGCCCGTGAGAAGAACTCGTCGTCCTTGGGATTCGCCCCTGGCCATCCCCCTTCGATGAAATGGACCCCAAGCTCGTCGAGCAGCCGCACGACGCGCAGTTTCTCTCCCACCGTCGGTGAGAGGCCCTCGGCCTGGGTGCCGTCTCTTAGCGTCGTGTCGTAGATCTCGGCTGTCTTGTTCATGGTCGTTCCTGGCAATAGAAAAGACCCCCGCGGTTTGCGGAGGTCCGGTGCAGGGGCGGCGCGCCTCGAGGGCGCGGGCCCCTAGGGAATGATGATGGGCGTGCGCGGCTCGGTCATTCCTCTCATACTGTCGCTCAGTATGGGAACGGGTGCCGGGATAGTCAAGACGTGGGCGAAGCGTGGGAGAACAACCTGACCAGCATGGATCACTATGCGCCTATGCCCACCGTCGAGCAGATGGACGCACTCGGGAGAGAGCTCGGGCGACCCACACGCTTCGACCGACGGATCATCGGCGGTCTCGGTGGGACTGTGGACGTACTCATCGTTGGGCACGATCCCGGCGAGGCGGTGGTGCTGAAGCGCTACTGGCTTCCCGAATCTGGAGAGATCAGTCCCGCGGAAAGCGAGTTCCGTGCCCTCGCCCTGGCGGCTGAAAATGGGATAAGCGCGCCTTCTCCGATCTGGATCGATCGCATCGGGCTGTTCCCGGAGAGAGCGATTGTGATCTCATTTGTCGAGGGCCAGGTCGTGCTCGATCCCGTCGACCCGATCGACTGGGCCGGGCAGCTGGCCGCCACTCTCAATTCCATTCACGGCATCCGGACGGCACCCGCCGATCAGGCGCTCTTTCCAGCGCCGGGCGACGACGATAGCCATTACCCGGGGCACGGAGCCCTGGATCAGCACCCGCTGGGTGGGGAGTTGTGGGCCAGACGAGTCGAGGCCGTCGATTCGTTGCAACCGGTGGAACCGGTCTATGTCCATCACGACTTCTGGTCCGGGAACACGCTCTGGATCGAAGGTGCACTGGTGGCGGTCCTCGACTGGGAGGGCGGCACGATCGCCGACCCGGCCATAGACGTCGCTTATTGCGCCCTGGACATTCGGCTGCTCGGGCTGGAGGAGGCGGCCGATCACTTCGTCGAGGTCTACCGTGAACTATCCGGGCGGGACCTGTCGAACCTCCGCTATTGGGAACTACTGGCGTTGAGCCGCCCGATGCCGGACATTGCGATGTGGGTTCCTTCCTGGCAGGCAATGGGGGTCGAGATCACCGTTAACGAGGCCCGACGACGACACACGGCCCTGATCACCGCCGCTCTCAGGTGAGCAGACGCGGATAGGGAGAGGCCCTCACAGGCCTCTCCCCTTCACCTGTCGAGCAGGTGTTCAGGCTCCGAAGGCCTGCTCAAAATACGCCCTGAACTCGGGCGTCGACTCGCCACTGAACCCGCAATAGTTGACGTTCCCGTCGTAGGCGGTGATCAGGTACTGACCGCCGGTCTCGAAGGGGATCCCGCCGATCAGCGCCACCATTCCGGGAGGTGCGTTGAGCACGACCTGGCCGGCGTCGCCACCCTTGAACCAGTGGTCGACATCGAGAGTGACCGTGGCGCCGTCGACAGATGTCGCGGTCCCTGCGAAGGCGAGGGGCGCCCTGGCCAGCTCCTCGACGCTGAACATGATGCACGACGCCATCGCATCCTCGTTGGCCGCGTTCAACTCCAAGGGCGGTCCGGCGGCAACCGGGTCGGTCCCACCGCCGGTGAGCGCGATCACGCCCCCAACGGCCAGGACGAGCGCGGCAGCGGCCGCGATGCCGACGAGCCAGCGGTTGGACTTCTGTTCCGGCCCGCTCTCGGGTTGTTCTACGACTGGTGTGCTCATGATGCCCTCCAAGAGCTCTCTGGACGGTGGTTCTGTGTCCACGCCTTGGTGCATCGGATCGAGA